>CAZGIZ010000077.1:0-20534 GCA_964526655.1 uncultured Desulfobacteraceae bacterium
ATGTAGAGGGTGCCCTTTTTATCTTTGTCCATCATTCCATGCCCCGGATAGGGGAATTCATTCAGGCCCCGCATAGATCTATTCAGATATGCGCTTTATTTATTGAGATATTGTCTTCAAATGAGTGGCACAGGGCTTGGGGTTCAAGGCTCAAGGTAAACAGCCCCTCTTTTTCCCTAAGCCCTATGCCCTGCGCCCTGAGCCTTACGCCTCTTATATTGTCCTCTAAATTACCCATGAAAAACGATACTTACAAATGGCTGAAACGTAATCGAACATTTAATACGCCAGTTCAAAGGCATTCGGAATAACCTCGATCTCTTCCCTTTCTCCCATGATATTTATCGCGACCACATCAAATCGTGATTTGACGTCAACGCAGTTATTGGCCTTCATGTAGGCAAGGGCGACCTTTGATATCTGCCTCATCTTTTTCAGGTCTATGGCCTCTTTTGCGTAACCGGTCGATCTGCCTTTTCTTGTCTTTATCTCAATAAAGACGAGACAGTCGCCGTCCTTGGCAATGAGATCGATCTCGCCTAAGGGGCACCTGTAGTTTCTGGCAAGGCACTTGTAACCGAGACGCCTGATCCTTTTCAGCGCCAGCCTCTCCCCCAGTTCCCCCAGATCAAGTCTTTCCCTCGTCAAATCAACTGACCCCCTTGAAGGTTAGCCTGTGAACAGGGCAAGGGCCGTACTGTTTCAGGGCCGCAAGATGGAGCGCGGTTCCATAACCTTTGTGTTTATGGAAACCATATTCTGGGAACACCTCGTTATAGGAAGACATGATCCTGTCCCTGTACACCTTGGCCACAACCGAGGCCGCCGAGATACTGTGACTCAACTGATCGCCCCGCTTGATGCATTTCTGAGGGATCTTGATCCCTACTTTGTGGATTCCGTCAACAAGGACAAAATCGGGCGCCGGTTCAAGTGACAACAGGGCCTGTCTCATGGCCTCCAGAGACGCCTTCAGGATGTTTGATTCATCTATGGCCCTGTGGGAAATCACCCCAATACCGATGGAAATCGCCTTGTCTCGTATAAGGGAAAAGGCCTTGTCCCTGGCCTTTTCCGTCATC
Source organism: uncultured Desulfobacteraceae bacterium (assembly GCA_964526655.1). Taxonomy (GTDB): domain Bacteria; phylum Desulfobacterota; class DSM-4660; order Desulfatiglandales; family HGW-15; genus CAZGIZ01. Next base: position 1,083 of record CAZGIZ010000077.1, read on the forward strand.
TTTTTGGAATCCTTCACTCCCGGCAATTTCACATCCTCGGGTATGATTACTGCGGCGGCGACAACGGGACCTGCGAGAGGCCCCCGACCGGCCTCGTCAACTCCGGCTATTAATACATACCCATGCTCCCTGGCAGTTGACTCATGAAAAAAGGGGTCAAAGGAGCCTTGGGCCCCGGATGCGGGGAAAAGAGGTAGGTTCTTGTCTGAAATAATCAACAATATTCTATAAGGCGATTATTGGGTCCTTTTCTCCTTGATACGCGCGGCTTTTCCTCTCAGCTTTCGCATGTAATAGAGTCTTCCCCTCCTCACCTTGCCCCTGGACACAATCTCAATCTTGTCAATGGTGGGAGAGTGTAGGGGGAAAATCCTTTCCACCCCGATTCCGTAAGATACCTTTCGGACCGTGAAGGTCGCTCCGGTATTTCCCTTTCTCTTTCTGATTACAAAGCCTTGAAATACCTGTACCCGTTCCTTTTCCCCCTCTTTTATCCTTGCATGAACCCTGATTGTGTCACCGGGTCTGAAATCGGGAATATCAACCCTCATCTGTTCCTTTTCAATATTGTCAATTTCTCTGTTCATATCTCCTCCTTAATGCCCGCATGACTAAAACGTCAGCTATTGATACCCGCCTGTCAGGCGATCCAGGATTATCCCAGCCGCTGTCCTCACAGACAGGTGATTGTAATCGCTTTTTCCCTCTATGGGTTCCAGGACAAAATCGGATCTACTGATAACCTCTTCATGAAGGCCCCACGCGGTTCCGAAAAGAATAAAAACCGGTCTCCTGGAATTTAATATCTCCCTTGTCATGGAGTAGGTTATGGATCTTTCGGACCGTTTTGAAGCGTCTGTGGCTATCAGAAGCGGTCCTTCTCCCTCCACCCCGGTTATTTCCCTGACGGCCTCCTCGAGGGAAATCGAGATCCTTATGACCTCTATCGCCTCCTTCCTGTGGCTGTTGTATTTAGCGCCATAACCTTCGGTCCAGTGTCTCATGATACGGCCGGCTAACCTCCGCTGGTCTTCGAGTGGGTTGATTACATAAAATCTCTTTACACCGTATGTCCTGGCCAGTCTCGAAAGATCATGCAGATCGAAATTCGTCACAGCCGATGCGATTTTGATATCATTTTTATTATATACAGGGTAGTGGAGCAGCCCTATATAGAGCCTCATTCCGTCTCCACCTCGGCTATTAATGCCCTGTCCTTGTCGCTTAATCGGGCCTGTTTGATAAGGTCCGGCCTCCTTTCAAGCGTCCTCTTTATGGATTCGATCCTTCGCCATACCCGTATCTTTTCGTGGTCTCCGGATAGAAGGACCTGAGGGACTTCCTCTCCCATAAAATATCTTGGTCTGGTGTAATGGGGGTATTCCAGCAATCCATCTTCAAAGGAGTCCTCCGTGCTGGATTGCTCTCCTCCCAGCACCCCCGGAACCAGACGGCTTACCGCGTCCAGCACGACCAGGGCCCCTAATTCGCCGCCGCTCAATATGTAGTCGCCAATGGACAATTCCATGTTGATATATTTTGATCTGACCCTCTCATCCACCCCCTCGTAACGGCCGCAGATGAGTATCAGATGCTTCCATGCCACAAGTTCCCGGGCCATGGATTGATCAAAACTCTTGCCCTGGGGCGTGAGAAGGATTACCCGGGATTGACTGCTGTCTCTCTCCAGCGATGTCAAGGCCCGATATATCGGCCCGGGCTTCATCACCATTCCGCTGCCACCCCCATAGGGGCGGTCATCCGTGACCTTGTGCCGGCCTCTCGCGAATGAGCGGATATTGATGATCCTTATGTCCAGGAGCCCCTTTTTGAAGGCCCTGCCTAAGACCCCCTCCTGCAGGAAGGGAGTAAACATTTCAGGGAAGATGGTGAGAATATCAAACCTCATTAAGATCTAATAGCCCCTCCATTTCGGAAATAATCATCCTCTTTTTATCAAGATTTATCTCTTCGATGACATTATTGGTGGCTGGAATTAAATGCTCTGTTTTTCCTTCCCTTACCACATATATATCATTACTGCCGGTTGCTAAAATATCCTCTATTGTGCCGATGTACCTGCCGGAATTCAAGTGTACCCTGAGGCCGATGAGTTCGAACCAGAAAAATTCATCCTCGCTTTCGCGTATTAATGAATCCCTCCTTATCATTATCTCCGCCCCTCGATATCTTTCCGCCTCTTCCAATGAGCTGAGCCCATCCAGCTTCATCAAAAAGGCTTTCTTGTGGGGCTTAACTGATAATACCCTATATTCACGGATTTCTTCGCGATCTGATTTGAGATGGACGGTTCCCGCGTTCAGGAATGTCTCCTCTGAGTGGGCATAGGACCAGATTCTTAAAAGGCCCCCTGTCCCGTGAGGCCGAATCACTTCTCCCAGAAGGATCAGATTATCAGGTAAAACTTTACTCAAAACCTATTCTATAATCTCTAAAACAGATCTCTTCTTAAGCTTTGTGGAAGAAGCGCTCAGTATGGTCCTCATGGCCCGAGCAGTCCTTCCCTGCTTGCCGATGACCTTACCCAGGTCTTCTTTGGCTACTTTCAGTTCAATCACTGAGGTCTGTTCGCCTTCAATCTCGGTTACGACTACTTCTTCCGGCTTATCTACCAATGCTTTGGCAATGTAAGCTATCAAGTCCTTCATCTCCATATAACCTCCATCCTTGAATTCAAACAGAACTTCAAATCAAATCAATTCGTCACTGTAGGAACCTTAAGCAACCCCTCTTTCTTTAAGATTGTCCTGACCGCTTGCGAAGCAAGCGCACCTTTATCCAGCCAGCGGTTAATTTTTTCCTTGTCGATCTTTATCTCGGCCGGATCCTTCATTGGATCATAAAAACCAAGGATCTCCAAGAATCTTCCGTCACGAGGCGCCTCTGAATCAGCCGCTACCAGGCGATAATAGGGCCTCTTTTTTGCACCTTTTCTGGTTAGTCTAAGTCTTACAGCCATTTTTAAATCTATCACCCCCTTATCATTCAATAATTAAATAGTGTCCAAAAAAATCCTTGTGCAAGTAATATGTATCTGTTGTGTTTAACCTCATGATAACAGTGCTGAATTTATACTCAAAAAACCTTCAGTGAAACAGTTGCGGTATACCTCGCTGCCCCTTGCTTGAAAGCTGTTCCATCATCTTTTTGGTCTGGGAGAAATTCTTCAAAAGCCGGTTCACATCCTGGACTTTTGTACCGCTCCCCAGGGCAATTCTCTTTCTCCTGCTCCCGTTTATTATCCTGTGATCGGCCCTCTCCTCTTTGGTCATGGAATCAATTATGGCCTCAATCCTTGTCAACTCGCCCTCATCGGGCTTTAACTTTTTAAGCTGTTTCAATTGTCCCATACCGGGAAGCATGCCGAGAATCTGATCCAGAGATCCCAATTTTTTTACCTGTTTAAGCTGTTTTTTGAAATCTTCAAGGTCAAATTCCTTTCTTTTCAGCTTCTTCTCAAGGGCCAGGGCCTCTTTCTGGTCAAATTCTTCCTGGGCCTTTTCAATTAATGACAGCACATCGCCCATTCCCAGGATCCTCGAGGCCATCCTGTCAGGAAAAAAGGGTTCAAGCGCGTCAAGTTTTTCTCCCACGCCGATAAATTTGATGGGCTTATCCGTCACCGCCTTGATGGACAGGGCGGCACCCCCCCTTGCGTCGCCTTCCATTTTTGTGAGAATAACGCCTGTTATCTCAAGGGTTTGATCAAAGCTTTTGGCTACATTGACGGCATCCTGGCCCGTCATTGCATCCGCCACCAGGAGTATCTCAACTGGATTCACCTTTTTTTTGATCCTGACCAGTTCCTCCATCAGGTCCTGGTCGATATGCAGACGGCCGGCAGTATCCATGATCAGGACATCTGATCCTGCCCCTCCTGCCTTTGAGAGGGCGTCAAGGCATATGTCCTCCGGTTTAAGGCCACTGTTAAATGAATGTACCGGAATATCAAGCTGAGACCCTAATTTTTCAAGCTGCTCCGCAGCAGCGGGTCTGTATATGTCTGCTGGGACAAGATAAGGCCTTCTGCCCATTTTACGCAGGTGCAATGCAAGTTTGCCAGCCGTCGTGGTCTTTCCGGACCCCTGCAGTCCCACAAGCATCAGGGCGAAAGGCGTTCTCCCGGTCAGGTTAAGGTCCTGCCTCTCACCTCCCATAAGGTTGGCCAATTCCTGATTGACAATTTTGATAACCTGTTGCCCGGGTGTCAGACTTAAAAGGACCTCCTGCCCCAGGGCCCGCCTTCGGATATCTTCAACCAGTCTCTTGACGACCTTGTAGTTTACATCAGCCTCAAGCAGGGCCAGCCGTACATCCTTAAGGGCATCCTGGATATTCTTTTCACTTAATTTACCATGCCCTTTTAATTTCTTGAATGTTATATTTAACTTTTCAGATAAATTATCAAACATAATACAATAAAACTAATCCACAAAAATAATCTAACAGTCTATTTTTATTTGCTATTTAATGTCAAGATAAAAAGGATTGAGATATTATCCTTTCTTTTTCAATCCTGAAAAGACTTCCGGGCCAAAATATTTTTCAAAGTTGTATTATTTTTATCATATTTTCACACTATTTTCACTAAATATTTGATCTCTTATCTCGAATTTTAAGATTTTTGAACAATCCTGACAGAATTTCCGCGATTTTCGGAATTTTGGTCTTTTCTAATACCTTGGAACAGGACATGTATAATACGGCCTGAAATCCCTTGGTATTTTTATGCAGGTGTAAATTTTATCGGTTGATTCTCAGTTTTAATGTTGCCATGACTGTTTTGATTTTAATATAAAACTATTATCCGGATCTTGAGTAACCCCCCCGGAATCCGCTTATGGGAGAATTCAAATATCAGGGATATGGATGATATCACAAAAGAGCTGGAAGAGTTAAGGGATAAGATTAGATATCACAACCACCGCTACTATGTGCTTGATGATCCGGAGATATCTGACGGAGAGTATGACAGGCTTTTCCAGAGGTTGCTTGAGATTGAAAAGGCCTATCCGGACCTCGCAACACCCGATTCTCCCACCAGGCGCGTTGGCGCCGAACCCCTGGAGACCTTTGAGGAGATTCGTCATTCTGTCCCTATGCTCAGCCTTGAAAACGGATTTAGAGATCAGGATATCATTGATTTCGATGCCAGACTAAAAAGATTCCTGGGAGACGATTCCCCCATTGAGTATACCGTTGAACCCAAGATGGACGGTCTTGCCGTTGAGCTGGTCTATAAAAACGGGAATCTCGCTGTGGCCTCCACAAGGGGAGACGGTTTCCTTGGAGAAGATATTACCAGCAATATCAAGACCATTCTTACAGTGCCCCTCACGCTGATCGAACCCGCGGATGGGCGGCCCATTCCCGACCTCCTGGAGGTCAGGGGAGAGGTATATATTGAGGTCGAGGCTTTCGAGGCCCTGAATCGCCATAGACTTGAGAAGGGCCTCCCAGCATTCGCCAATCCGAGAAACGCGGCGGCTGGTTCTCTCAGGCAACTCGATTCCAGAATTACTGCAAAGAGACCTCTCAATATGTTCTGTTACGGAGCCGGCCGGATCAACGGGCCATCCCTTAAGACCTATTACGAGCTTATGATCTATATCCAGCAGTTGGGTCTCCGGGTCAATAGGCCCCATATTAGGATATGCCCCGCCGTGGATGAGGCCGTTACATACTGCTTCCATCTGGAGGAGATAAGGGATCAATTTCCATTTGAAATAGACGGGGCTGTCATAAAGGTAAACCGGCTTGACCTACAGGAAAGGCTTGGCCAAAAAACCAGGAGCCCGAGATGGGCCCTGGCATATAAATTCAGACCAACCCAGGGGACCACAAGGATTTTAAAAATCGACGTCCAGGTGGGCAGGACAGGGGCCATGACACCGGTGGCCCATCTTGAACCGGTGGAGATTGGCGGGGTCACGGTCAAGCGGGCAACGCTGCATAATCAGGAAGAGATCGAAAAGAAAGACATTAGAGAGCTGGATACTGTTATAGTCCAGAGGGCGGGGGATGTTATTCCCGAGGTCGTCAAGGCCATCACTTCCAAGAGGACCGGGCAGGAAAGAAGATTCATAATGCCGAGACAGTGTCCTGTATGCGGGACGGATGTGGTAAAGAAAGAGAACGAAAAGATCACAAGGTGCCCCAATATTAACTGTCCCGCGCAGACCAGGGCCTCCCTGAGGCATTTTGTCTCAAAGGGCGCCATGAATATCGAGGGGCTCGGGGACAAGATTATTGCGCAAATGCTCGACAAGGGCCTGATCAAGAGTGAAGCGGATCTCTATAATCTGGGTTTCGATGATCTTATTAAACTCGACAAGATTGAAAAGAAGGCGGCAAATAACCTGCTCAATGCCATCGAAAACAGTAAAAAAACCAGTCTTGCCAAGTTTATTTACTCCCTGGGGATAAGGCATGTCGGAGAGTATGTGTCGGCCCTCCTGGCCTCCCATTTCAAGACCCTGGAACGTATAATGGAGGCCAAGACAGAGGACCTGGAATATGATGAAAAGACCGGTTCAGGAATAAAAGGCGTAGGGAAAGAGATAGCACAAAGTATTGTCTCATTTTTTGAAAATGAGTCGAACATAAAAAATATCAAGCGCTTGATAGATGCCGGGATCAGCTTTGAAACAGCCTCAACTTCAACCGGCGCCCCACTTGAAGGAAAGACCTTCGTGATAACCGGTTCATTGCACGGTATGAAAAGGTCAGAGGCCAAGGACCTCATTACCCGCCTGGGCGGGAGGCTGGGTTCCGCTATAGGGCACAATACCGATTTCCTTGTGGCTGGAGAATTCCCCGGATCCAAACTACAGAGGGCCTTGGAACTGGGGATTCCTGTTCTTCAGGAGGATGATTTCTTCCGTTTGACCGGCATGGAAGACAGGAAGGATGACAATGACTGATCTAAGGGTCCGGCTCATTGTGGAAGGAAGGGTCCAGGGGGTATGTTTCAGGGATTCAACCCGCAGAAAGGCCCTGGAACTGGGAGTCCATGGCTGGGTAAAAAACAGGATCGACCGGAGTGTCGAGGTCCTGGCGGAAGGCCAGGAGGACAATTTGCTGAAACTTGTTGAATGGTGTCACCGTGGGCCGCCTTACGCAGAGGTGCGCCGCGTTAAAGAGACACGTGAGGAGTATAAGGGGGAGTTTGATTCATTCGATATCGTCTTTTAGTCACAGAATCGGGGGGGCTGACCAGAGACCCGCTGACAATTGAATGCATTAGCCATTTCAATCTTCAAAGTTAGGCATTCGGCCATCACCCTTTTCAAAAAAGGTCATGGCCTCGCCTGACCTTGAGAACTGATTCAGGAAAAATGAAGCCATGCATACACTTTTGAACTATGCCAACAAATCACCGGGGAGGAAATGATTTCATGAAACGAGAGATCTTTAATAGACTGCTGCTTCTGATGTTGCTTATGCCTTTAATTTACTCTACAGGATGCGGGGTTGCAAAATCGGCCTATCAACTGGGCGCGGATACGGCCAAATCTTTGACTGAAAAGATAGTACCCGGTGAAAAACCCCTTCTCAAAAAGAGGGTTATGGTCTCATCCGTGATGAATCAGGCCGGAATAAAAGAGGAAAAGGTGGCTCGGCTCACTGAAATGCTTGTGACCTTGCTTGAGAAGGACGATCATCTCCTTGTTACCTTATGGGAAGGGCCGGCGCCTTCAAGGGAAAAGGTGAGATCTCCGCAATTCGGGGTCGTGATTGATCCGGAACTTGTTAAAAAGGCCGATGAGAAAGGCATGAATGTTCTTGTAACCTGTATCCTGAACCCCTTTGAGGTGACGACAAAGAAGAGCGGGATCTGGCCCTTTAGAAGGGTTAAAAGGGAGGTTGAGGTATCCATCGCGGTGAATGCCCTGGACATAACCACCGGCACCCTTTTCCTGACCAATCTTGAGACCAAGATGATTAAAATTCAACCAGGCCTGACCGAACAGCTGGTGGAAACAAGGAATGTGGATGTTGTGGATGTGCGGGAGATAGATAAGGATGAGGAAATACCCGACAAGGAACTTTTTTCCATTATGGAGAAACAGTCTTCCAAAGTGATTGATGCCCTTGATCGTCAACACTGGTCCGGGAAAATTCATGTGTCTCAGAAAGATGTCATTAGGATAAATGGGGGAAAAGACATAGGAATAACTGAAGGCGATATTTTCGAGGTCTTTGGAATTGGAGAATCGATCAGTTCTCCTGGTGGGAAAAAATATTCTTTTCTGGGACCGAAGGTGGGCGAGATCAGGGCTGACGAGATTTTCGACGACTATTCCCTGGCGACCCCATTGGGAAATGAGAGGTTCGAAAACGGGCAGGTGATAAAATTAAAGAGATAACATCTCCCTGGCATGGGCAAGGGCCTGATACGTGATGACTTTTCCTCCAAGTAGACGCGCAATCTCCAGCACCCTCTCTTCCGGATCCAATACAGAGATAATCGTTCGTGTCCGGTTCTCTTTCACTGTTTTTTTCACAAGGAAGTGTGTCTCACCTTTGCTCGCGATCTGAGGGAGATGGGTGATACAAAGAATCTGATGGTAACCTGCCAGGGCCCTGAGTTTTTCTCCCACGATCTCCGCGGTGGCTCCCCCTATACCGGAATCGACCTCATCAAATATTATTGTTTCCACGGAAGCCCTTCTGGCAAGAATGGTCTTGAGTCCGAGCATGATCCTTGAAAGTTCGCCTCCGGAGGCAATTCTGGTAAGGGGTTTCAATTCTTCACCGATATTGGGCGAAATCATAAACTCAACCCGATCAAGACCGTCGGGGCCGATGGCCTTTGCTAATTCGCCCGGGTCATCCGCCTTATGCTCTTGCAAAAATCTTACATCAAATCTCGTTCCGGCCATGTCAAGGAGGGTTAGCTCATCTTCAACTGATTTTTCAAGCCTTTTGGCCGTAACTGCCCTCTTTTCCGAAAGGTCGATCGCCCTGGAGGCGAGATCCTTCTCCCTCTTTTTGAGCTCTTTTCCTATATCTTCGAGCTCCTTTCCTTTGCGGTCCAGATCATCCATGGCATGTAAAAGCCTCTCTTTATAGACAAGGACATCCTCCAGGGACGGTCCATATTTCCTCTTCAGTCCGCCAAGGAACTGGAGCCTGTCTTCCACTTCTTCTAATCGCGACGGGTCCATTATCACGCTGTTATTAAGGTCCATAAGCTCCAGACCCGTCTCCTCCAACTCCGCCTGGGCAGAGGCAAGGGACCGCCTTATGGATTCGAGGCGACCGTCAATTTCCGAGCCCTTTTCCATTGCCTTTATACAAAGTGAAATCCCGGACAGGACCGAGTCTTCACTCTCATAGAGTGCCTGGTAGGACTGGGAGATTATCGTCTGAAGCTTCTCGGCGTGCACGAGCCGTTTCCTCTCCTCATCGAGCAGGCGGTCTTCCCCTGGGATGATGTTGGCAGCCTCGATCTCTTTCACCTGAAAGGCATTAAGTTCCTGCCTCTCCCTGTCTTCCCTGATCTCCTTCACGAGCTGTCTGTGCTTTTCCTTCAGGATTTCATAATCGTGAAAGGATTCGGAAAGCCTGCCCCGTTCGCCCGTGAGGCCGCCAAAATCATCCAGGATGTAGAGGTGATTGTCCGGTCTCAGGAGGAGCTGATGTTCATGCTGACCGGATATGCTGATCATCATCATTCCCAGCCTTGACAGCATTTGGAGAGTCGTCAGGGATCCATTAATCATCACCCTGTTGCGGCCTTCCCGTGAGATGACTCTCTTTATGAGCAGATCTCCATCAAAAGGGACGTCCATGTCTGAAATCATTTCCCTCAAGGATGGATTATCCCCCAGGTTGAAGAGCGCCTCCACCCTGGCCTCACCGGCGCCGCTCCTTATCAGGTCAGCCGAGGCCCTTCCTCCCAGAAGGAGATTTACCGCGTTTATTATGATCGATTTTCCAGCGCCTGTCTCTCCGGAAAGGATATTGAGTCCGTTCTTGAAATCGATCTCTATGTGGCTGATTATGGCGAAATTGGAGATTGTCAGTTGAACGAGCATCAAATCTGCTCCCAGGTGACCCTCAATACTTCCTGATAGGTTGTGGTCCCGTCCATAAGCTTTTTGACGGCATTATCCCTAAGGGTTACCATCCCCTCTTCCCTGGCGATCTCTCTGATCTTTCTGGTATCAGACTCGGGGTTAATGGCCTTCTGGATGTTTTCTGTCACGGGAAGGACTTCATAGATACCGCTTCGACCCAGATATCCCGTGCCGCGGCATTTCAGGCAGCCCTTCCCCCTGCATAGCTCCAGTATACCTTCCCTTCCTGTATCCAGACCCATTGCTAAGAGTTCCGAAGCATCAATCCTGTAGGATTCCTTGCAGTGGGGGCAGATCTTCTTGACAAGCCTCTGGGCCAGTATTCCCACAAGGGTGGCCTTGATTAGAAAGGCCGGGATCCCCAGGTCTATCATTCGCGTGATAGAGGAAGGGGCGTCGTTTGTGTGCAGGGTGGAGAGAACGAGGTGACCTGTTAAAGCCGCCTGTATGGCGTTTTCAGCAGTTTCCAGGTCCCTCATCTCCCCTATCATGATGATGTCAGGGTCCTGTCTCAATATATTCCTGAGAATGGATGCAAAAGTGATCCCCACAGCAGGCTGCACAGCGATCTGGTTGAAATCCTCATGGATCATCTCAATGGGATCTTCAACGGTCGTTATATTGATGTCAGGGGAGGACAGATAGCGAAGCGTGGAATAGAGGGTGGTGGATTTACCGCTCCCGGTCGGCCCGCACACAAGGATGATTCCATGGGGCAGGTTGACGAACTGCTGGTAGCGGATCATATCCATTGAGGTGAAGCCGAGGTTTTCCAGGTCCTGAAAAAGGACATCGGGATCCATGATCCTCATGACCAGCTTTTCTCCGAAAGCCACCGGTATGGAGGAGACCCTGATCTCCGACTCTATTCCTTCCTTTTCCAGCTTTATCCGCCCGTCCTGCGGTCTCCTTTTTTCCGCCATGTCCAGCCGGGCAATGGTTTTTATCCTGCTTGTTATGGCAGGGTGTACGGTCCTGGGGAGTTCATAGACCGTGTGCAGGGCCCCGTCTATCCTCAGCCTTACTATGCTCTTGTCCCTCTTCGGCTCTATGTGGATATCGCTTGCCCTCTGGTCAAAGGCGTAGCTGAAGAGATGATCAACCGCATTCACTATATGCTGATCATCCGAGAGCAGTTCTTCAGAGGATCGAAGACGCACAAACTGTTCCAGGTTGCCCAGATCGATTGCAGGACCGGAAAACTGGTTCTCGGCGGCCAGGATGGACCGCTTGAAACCGAAAAATTCGCCTATCAGCTTGATGATATCGGTCTTGGTGCTGACCACGGGCCTGACCTTAAGGTGGCTTACCTGGGCAATATCATTCATCGCCTCAAAATTGAAGGGATTGGGCGTGGCCACTATTATGGACCCGTCCTTTACCTCAACGGGAAGGACCAGGTGCTTCATGGCAAAGGTGTGGGGAATGGTGCTTGTGACGAGGTTCAGATCCAGCTTCAGTGGATCAATTTTTTTATAGGGGATATTCCATGCACTTGCAAGGGACTGAAAGATGGTCTCCTCATCGAGGACCCTGGATGGATCCCCAGGAACCTCCAGCTCCAGGGATGAAATAATATCGATTATTGTTACCGGATTCCCGACCCTTGTCTTTGAACCGGACGAGGCCCTCCTAATGGCCCTGATTTTTTCCAGCTTGGATCTGATCTGTTTCTTCTTTACCTGGATGTCCCTGTGCTGTGCCTCGGTTATGAGACCCTCTTTTAGGAGGAACCGGCAGACATTATCGTCGGAAATTTCCTTTATGTTCTTAGGAGGCATCTTTCAAATTTATTATCGTCGAAACCTTTTTATCCGCTTAGCTGTAACCAACACCACTAAAAATTTCGCTTGGTCACCATTACAGTCTACAACCATAACAACGGCTATGGCAATCAATTTAATCGAAATCCCTCTGGACCTCTTCCCTTTTCGCTCCAACGAACAGCACAACCTTTTTTGCCTTCCAGAATCCCTCGTCTTTTTCTCCCACATACACCCTGACCAGGCTTCCCACCTTTAGATCCAGTATCCCCCCCAGGATGGGTTCCTTCTCTGATCCGTCGTCAATCACCACCTTTTCAACCCTGTAATTACGGTCTCCCACCTGTATGATGCCCTTGTTTGAGACCATTTCCAGGATTTTTCCCAGAACAGTTACTTCCTCCTCATCTTCCGCCAATGAAATCCCAGGGATAAGGAACAGGGTCATCAGCAAAATCACTATTATTGATTTCTTCATTCTTCTCGCTCCTTGGAAAAGTTGCCTTATATTCAGAAGATGGAAAACAGTCCATTTCCGGCTAATCGGCCTCCCAATCCTCTTTCCAGGAGGTCATATTTGCAAGGGTCCCCGGCAGATCCACCTTTACCGGTATTAAACCCCCGCCCGTGGTGGTAACGAATATTGTATCCTTGTGCAGCACGGGCTTGGAAGGCTGGCCGCTTCCAATGGAGATGGCTGCAACGTTGTAGGTATCGTCTCCGCTATGTATCACATCCTCCTCATTAATGACTCCATCGGCATTGATGTCAAATACCGGGTTTGAGGGCGCCAGGCCCGTCTCATAATCCACAGCGAATAGCCAGGCGTCCCCGCTGCCGGCGCAGACATCCTCGTCCGGGATGAATGTTGTAAAAAAGACTATCCCGCCGGCCGCGAGGGGTTGTGAGATCACTCTCTCGCTGCCGATGAGTCCTTCCGAAGTATTGTCCAGCCCGATGTACCAGGGATCATTGGATGGGTTACTGCCTGAAATGACCCTCAGGGTATCTCCCGTTGTATCATCCACAAGATATCCTGCGCTGAGATCGACCAGGTCATCTATTGTATAGGTCGTCGTACCTGAGCTAATATCCTTCAATCCGAAAAAGTACTGCTGCGCCGACGAATACTTGTCCACCTGGCCCTCATACTTCCCGGAACCGAAGTATACCCATATTTCGCCGGAATCTTCCCCATATGCAAAGTCGGCCTTTGCCCTGATAGAATTGCCGTGGTCGCTGGTATTCTGTGAATCAAAGAATGTCGTAACAACCGGTTCCATGCCTTTTCCTATGTTTTTAACACGGTACATGGAGCCGTAGAGATTTCCCACATAGATGAAATCCCCTATAAAATCACCCTCTAGATCCGCGACCAGGGGCGATGACAGGGCGTCATCTTCCAGGGTTGTGGACGATATCTTGATCCTGTTAGTCGTGGTGGTGCCGGACTCTATCCAGAAGTCGTCCATATTATCGGCCTCAACAGCATAGAGATAGGCCTCTTTACTGGACTGGTCCGTTTGAAGCTCCTCGTATCCTGATCCGAAAAAAACGCCCCAGGCCGTGCCGCCTCCGCTCAGGGATACCCTGTCAATTGCAGGGTCGGCCCATGTCTGCCCCAGCTCGGAATCCGTGAATTCCCACAGGAATTCCGATGGGTCAGTCGCGTCGTCAAAGGGCTTACCGCTCGTGATGTCCAGGGCGAAATAGGCCTCCCCCCCTTCTCTCAACCCGCACACGAGCATGGTCTTCCACTCGGAACCGTCATAGACATCGGCTACGACCGGAGAACCGTCAACATAATATCTGTGACAGTAGGTGCTTTCATCGCACATATCCCAGTTATCTTCGGTACCCGCCTTGTTCAGGTTATCATGGACCGCTGTGGGATAGAACCGCCATATTTCCGTGCCCCCGTAGGTTGTAACGCCGCTTTCCACCTTATCGGCCAGGAGAAAGGCATGCAGGGCCCCATCATTGGCGCCTATATATACCAGGGGATCCCTTTCTGTTGCGTACTTGAAATCCTCCAGATAATCGTCAAAATCATATGTGTACGGGGGGTCCTCGACTATAATGGGGGTGGAATTAATGATATCGCCCAGTTTCTTATCCGCGCATATGTAGCTGTCCGTGGCCAGCGTGGCGTCGGTGTATGGAACAGCCTCACTCGTCCCGCTCAACACGGTAAAGGCATTTATGGTCTCCGGCATCTCCTCGCTGGCTTCCCACAGGACGTCCTCCACTTCCCCTGTCTGGAGATTGTACTGTGTGGACACAAGATCGCCGGACCAGTCCGCCGGCTGGAATTTCGCCGTTATGACTATGTCCCCGTAATCCACCGATGTGGTGGGTGCCGGGGCCGATCCGTAAAAGACCTCCGCCTTGATCCCTGAAGTGATGGACCTCAAGGCCGTAACCAGGTCTTCCTTGCTCTGGGCGAGGAAGGGCTGTGGGACCCCGTCCACTTCCTCGTGAAGGGAGTAAAGTGAATCGTCATCACTGTCATCGCCCTTGTCGTTGCTCACTTCAGCCAGTTTATAGAGCTGCTCCGTATCTTCCTGGGCCAGGCCGAAACCTATGCCGACCGTGTTTACGCCATGGGTGGCAAGATCGGCCGTGGTCGTCCCTACATTGGCCGTAGTAGTCCCCGTGTTTCCCTGACCGTCCGTGATAACGATCACAAAGGTGGGCTGGCAGTCAGCACCTATGAAGGTCTCATCATATTCCAGGTCCGCCCGCAGCCCCCTGAAATAATCCAGCCCGGCGTTCAGGGCCGGAGTAAGGGGCGTATTCCCGCCCGGGTCCGCAGCATTTATAGCGGCCTGGAGATTCGCCAGGTGAGTGGGGTTATTGTACCTGCATCCCACATTTATCTTGGTGTAGTCGTTACCGCTCGGAAAATTCCCTTCCCAGGTCCCGAAGCCCCAGGATATGGTCATATCCTCGACCAACTCGTTTAGGGCATCCTGGGCCACCTCCATCCTGGGCTGCTGGGTAGGCCCTGTCCAGGACTCTATGCTGTTCCATGCTACGGACGCGGTTGTCAGGGTTCTATTAGAGATATTGGAGTTATTATTACCGGCGACAAAGCCCGAGGCATCGTCCGTGTCATGCCCCCGGATGGTCAGGCTGGTCGCGGTCGTCCTCGTGTCATAGGCGGAAAATGCGATATAGGCGCTCGTTATTGTCGCGCCCTGGGGAATCTGGACATTCCTGAAACACACTCCGGTGTATGCGGATTCTCCCAGATCCAGGTCGGAGCTGTCTGTTGTCACATCATCATCCCCATCTTCTTCAGCGTCATCACTGTTGCTGTTTACCCGGATATCGACATCGTCGCCCCCTTCGTACTCTACATGGAGGAGTGGTGCCTCGGTATGGGAGCTGTCATAGGGATATGCCGTCCTTTTTCCGCTCCCCGTGATAACAAAGGCCATATCGTTCCCGGCCTGCCAGTTCCCGGGGTTGCCACCATGCCCCCTGTCCACTATCTCCTGCACTATGTCTTTGATATCAGGGCTCTGATAGGATTGGCCACTTACGGATACATTCCAGGCCATGCTGCCGGAGCAATCCAGAAGGAGCAGGATCGCTGGGCTGACAAGGTTTTCCGTATATACGGGCACCTCGCCGCAGGCACTGCTCAGGGGAATGGGTTCGACGGTCAGGCTGACTGTAATATTCACATATTGAGTAATAGCATTGGCATCGTGGAGGGTAATAGTTGCCTCATATATACCTGCAGACAAGGAATCGGAATTAAAGTTGATATTGATTGTAGCGGAGCCGTCAACTGCCAATGAGCCACCTACGGAGGAACATGATAGCCAGTCGACATTATCTGATATATCGTAATTCAAGACAGCACGACCTGTATTGCTCAGGGTGAAGGATTCTGCAAAGGCGTCAGACCCCTGATAACCAGTCACTCCTACATAGGTATTGTCTACTTCCATATCGGCTTTGTTCTCGATTACATCGAGATCTATGTCGATCGTCTGGGGATTGTTTGAAGCATTGGGATCGGATACGGTAATTGTGGCATCATAATGGCCGGCTGCCAGACTTGAGGTATCGTAACTGATCGTGATTGTCTGGGGCCCATCCTCCTGGGTCACGGGCCCCCCGCTCACAGGGGCACAGGTTATCCAGTCCGTGACGCCTGAATTTACGTCCGTTATTGTGTAATTGAGATCCCCTGTGCCCGTGTTTCTTAAGGTAAAGCTGGCTGGATCAGCCGTGCCCCCTTCCCAGACCCAGGGCTCCAGTTCCGTGGTGTCCAACTCGATAATGGCCGCCACCTCCGGCTCATATTCGATGTGTAGATACGGTTCATAAGCATTATGGAGATCATTGGAGTCAGCGGTCCTGTGGCCTGACCCTGTTATGATAAAGACCATGCTGTTGCCCTCTGCCCAGTCCGGATGGTTGATGATAGCCTGCACGATGTCTTTCAGGTCTGGAGTCTGATACCAAGGAATTGTATAATAAGGATAATAGGAAACATGCAACCATGAGTACCAATGACCTGGGGACCAGGGAACTGAGTCTCCGGTCCTGTCCCGGTCTGAAATATCTTCATCGTCACTGGAAAAAGCGGGCGCGTTGCCGATATACTGGCCGTAAATGGTCAGGCTTGTCGATTCACTCCTTTCATCACTGGCCCTGAACTTTAGATATGCGTTAGTGATCTGGCTTCCCCGTGGAATGTTGATGTCCGTAAAACGGATACCTACTATTTTCTCACCCAGGTCGAGATCATCGCTATCCAGATCCATATCACCATAGGAACGTTCTTCAGCGTCGTCGTTATCCCCTCCCACCTGTTTATCCAGGCTATCTGAAAAGGCCAGCCGGCCCGGGAGGCTCACCATGGCCAGCATCGCGATAAATAGGATCGATAGGGTATATTTACGGATCTTCATCTCTCTTTCCTCTCTCACCCCTTAATATCCGGTCTTAAAGACCTTGGTTACTGTTATCTCTATCTGCCTCTGCTGGTTGGCGTTACTCCTGACGCGAAAGTTGAACTTCCTGAAATTCTTCCCGCTGCCCGGTACAATGCTGCCGGCAAGGGAATTCGTATCAAAATAGGCCACCTTATACCAGTAAGACAGGGCGTTGGAGCCCGACCCCAGGGTCCCGTCTGTTGCATCAGTGGAGAGCGCGGTCACATCGCTCCCGCCGTCTCCATAATTCCTCACGTTCAGGTAATCGGGATCATCGGTAAGATTGCCTGAAATGAGATTCCTGTTCAGCATGGGGGGGACAGCCGCTCGAGTATCCAGCCACTGGACACCCTGCCTCCAGGCGCTGTCTGCAACGTAAAATTCCCTTACATATTCCTGTTCATTGCGTGCGATCAGGGTCTCAATGTCCGTTGTGGTTGTCGCGGAGATGCCTATCACGGTAAGAAGGACCAGGATCATCAGCGCGATCACCAGCACTGATCCCTGTTCCGCCTCTCTTTGCTCCAATGTCTTTGTCATTTCTTTGCCCTTGTTAATGGATGTTAATGGGAAAGGGGCTTTATATACGGGTCCTCATGAGATCAAATGAGTAACGCTTTTGTGAACCCCTCTCCTGCCAGACGACAATTACCCTTATGGTATTGACCCCAGTCATGGAATTTCCTCCGGCCCAGTTAGCCGCCACATTCCAATAGATTGTGTATCTGGGATTATCCGTAATGCTCCAGTCAGCGCCGCCCCCTGTGTCATCCAGCCCGTCAACCCCGTCTCCATCCGCATCTGAGAGCATTTCGTCCGTGAAGCTGAGGGAGTATATCTTCTCCACGGCATCCTGTACCCTGTCGGTGCTTTCAGTATAATCCTTCGCAATGGCGTTTCCCCACATTGCGGAAATCTGCATGGATGCCACGGCAAGGAGGCCTATTGACAGAACGGTGATGGCCATTATGACCTCTATCAGCGTAAATCCATGCTCCTGCCTGTTTATGCCCCTTTTCCCTGCACTCCCTTTGTGCCTGTCGTCAAATATCATCTTCTTAGGATCCTCCGATGCCGAGGTTTCTGCATTTTATCTCCCGGGTCAGGCTATTACGGCGAATATTATCGTTTGGCGCCGGAGATCCCGGAGGGGGATATACCTGGTCACCCATCTGATTATAATAGATATCGCTGTTGACATATCCTTGATCTCCCTTTCCAGTCCTGGCCACCATGGTTACCTGTATAGCCCTTATATCTGGAAGACTCGCGGTAGTGACGCCGCTTGAATCGAGATAGACAAAATCCAGGGCCTCGATGTTGTCGGCTACTGTCTGATTATTCCTCCTGAGCGTTAACGTGCCGGAATCGTATAAATAAGTAATAGTCTCCACTTCCGTAGACCCGCTCTCGACTATCCGTGAAAACTGGAGTTGATCACTATCAGCCAGTATTATCCCCGTGCCCAGGGATCTTGTGGGATCATATCCCGCGGTCCTGATGTCCTTTGTTATCATGGTCATTCCCGCCCTCAAATTCTGATGCATAACAGCCACCTGCTCCTGTGCGACGTATGATTTCTGCTGAGAGCGGTAAACTGAATAGATGGAGGACATGACAATCAGGGAAATAACCATCGCCACAAGAAATTCCACCAAAGTAAATCCGTCACTTTCTCTCATTTTTACCTCTATTGTTTTCGTGATCTGTTCAAGCCGGCCTTTCTGAGACATGTCCTCCGGATTATCTGTTCGGCGATAGGGCTTTCACCAGATAGAGTGGAAAGAGGCTAATCCCAATCAGAACCATTCCACTTCTTTAGTTGAACGACACCGGAAGGCAGGCTTCCGACGGCATAGACAGTGCCTTTGACATTGGTAAAGTAGACGTAACCGGCAGCGGCATTGTTCCCCATCCCCCTTGAATTAAAAGATACTTCATCATCGGGCGTGGAATAGGTAACAAAATTTCCAAAGCTTTCCCCTCCCACTCCCTGACTGGCGTCTCCTTTGCCATAACTAATACTGGGTCCGTAATCGGATAATCTTACAACAGCCCCATCGGATTTTGTGTATTGATCGCCGCCGGGATTAAAAATAATGGAACGATCATCACCCGACTTTATGGCCTCCATTTTGGTTAATTGCATGTTCGAATAGAGATCCTGAACAGCCCTCTTCAGCCGGTAATCAGGCAGCCACGATGAAAAAGTCGGTATGGCTATTGAGGCAAGGATTCCTAAAATACCTAAAACGACAATGATTTCCAACAGGGTAAAGCCCTTTTCAGCTTTTCTTCCCCTGGGGTATTGTTTCATAATGGGCTCCTAAAGAAAGGTCTTGAACCGGATGAATCCTTGAAAAAATTATGAGGCAAAATCCGTGCCATCATGATTCACTAAAGGGTATTTTATTGAAAACACAAGAATTATCCGGCTGATATCCAAATGTCAAAATTTATCCAAGAGGGACATTTTGTTAAATATTTTATCAATTGTAAAATTTTTTAACACTTTTCCTTGTAATTGTTTGGTGCCGTTTAAAATTGTATATATGGCCGCATTATTCCTAAATTAGTTCACAGAGTCAGGCGAGGCCATGACCCTTTTTCTCAAGGGGATATCTCTTT
>CAZGIZ010000078.1:0-17870 GCA_964526655.1 uncultured Desulfobacteraceae bacterium
GGCTCCAAGTTCATTTTAAACAGGATCGCCGAGTCACCCGTCCCGTCTGCCGAAGATATTGAAAGGTTCAGATCTCTACAGATAGAATCCTTTACAAGCGAGGACCATGAAGAGGCCAAACGTGCCTTTAAAGAAAAGAGACCGCCGCGATTCAAGGGCTGCTGAAAAGTCGTATTTTTTCAATTAGCTGTTTGATCTATTGTTCTTCTTTCTCGGTTAATCCTTTAATTTTTTCAGCAGAGGATGGCAAATAAGATTCCAGATGTGCTAATTTTTCTCTTATTTAGGGAACCTTTAGCCTTGTGCCTTACGCCTTGCACCTGCTTTTATTATATCACCTTGAAGAGATAACATCACCCACCTTGGCATATCTGTTTCTTTGGGGTAAAACAGGCATAATTAATCAAGCTATTCCCGGGACACGATATTGGATCAGGCCTGTTCCAAATCGGGTAATTACCAAATGAAATGGCTTTCGGGATTGGTATAAATCAATGATTTTAACGCAAGGAAATAGACTGATAGATGAACATGGACGAACGCTCATGCTGCGGGGGGTCAATCTGGGAGGCAGCTCAAAAGTCCCTGTCAGGCCCAACGGCGCCACCTGGAATCCGGAAGGATTCTTTGAGCACAGGGATGTCTCTTTTGTGGGACGGCCCTTTCCCCTTGAAGAGGCTGATGAGCACTTTGCCAGGCTGAAGGAATGGGGATTCACCTTTTTACGTTTTCTTATTACCTGGGAGGCAATTGAACACGAGGGACCGGGCATCTATGACCGGGACTATCTTGATTACCTCTATGAGGTTGTCAAAAGGGCGGGAGACTTTGGCATCGATCTCTTTATCGATCCACATCAGGACGCCTGGAGCAGGTTTTCCGGCGGTGACGGCGCGCCAGGCTGGACATTCGAGGCGATCGGAATGGACATTACAAAGTTTAAGGAGACGGGCGCTGCCCTGGTCCATTCCGCCCACGGGGACCCCTTCCCTCCCATGATCTGGCCCACAAATTACGGAAAATTAGCCAACCTGACCATGTGGACCCTCTTCTTCGGAGGAAACGATTTCGCTCCCGAAACTATGGTAGATAATGTCCCGATCCAGGAGTATCTCCAGGGACATTACATCAATGCCATAAAGCAGGCGGCATCCAGGCTAAAGGATCTGCCCAATGTGGCCGGATTCGACACCCTGAACGAACCCTCTTCAGGGATGATCGGAATCCGTGACCTGAATTCAAAGACAGGAATGATCCAAAAGGGTGATTCACCCACCATATTCCAGGCCATGCTCCTGGGCGCCGGTTACCCCCAGGAGGTTGAAATCTATGATTTGAGCCTTTTTGGAATGCGAAAAAGGGGGAAAAGACTCCTTAACCAGGATGGAGTCAGCCTTTGGAAGGAAGGCTTTGAGCCCATCTGGAAACAGAACGGGGTGTGGGGCACTGACGGGAAAGGCAACACCAGACTCCTGCGGCCGGGCCACTTCGCAAAGGTGGGAGACAGGGAGGTGGATTTCTCAGGGGACTATTTTCGACCCTTTGCCAACCGCTATGCCCGGGAAATCCGTTCCATAAGGCCTGAAGCCATTATCTTTGTCAACAGGCTCCCCAGTGAAACGCACCTCAAGTGGGGTCCTGATGACGCACCCAACGTTGTCCACGCCGGCCACTGGTATGACTTTCTGACGCTGTTCACCAAAGACTTCAGGGCATGGATAACATTGAACCCGGTCACAAAAAGGCCGGTCATCGGCAGGAGAAGGGTGAGACAGTCCTTTGCTGATCAGATCGCCGGCATTATCAGGGCTTCCGAGGAGAATATGGGCAACGTCCCCACCATAATCGGCGAAACCGGAATCCCCTTTGACATGAAAGGCGGGCGTTCCTATATTGACGGAATTTTTTCCTTACAGGAAATGGCCCTGGACGCCACCATAGCGGCCCTGGAAGCCAACATGGTGAGCTTCATCCTCTGGAATTACACTGCCGACAACAATAATGAGCGCGGTGACCTGTGGAACGGCGAGGATCTATCTATATTCAGCAGGGACCAGCAGACCGGTTCGGGTAATATCCATGACGGAGGCCGGGCCCTGAGGGCGGCAGTCCGCCCCTATGCCAGGAAAATCGCCGGCATTCCATTGGGGATGTCCTTTGACATGAAGGGACGTGTCTTTAAATTTGAGTTTCAACACCACGCTGCACTGAAAGGGGCCACTGAACTCTATATTCCCAATTACCAATATCCGGACGGCTATCATGTCAATGTCTCGGACGGCCATTATGAAAAGGATCTCGATACCCAGACACTTTTTTACCATCACGGCGAATCACGGGAGGTCCACCGGATCGAAATCAGACCCTGATCAGGATTCCAATTTCATTAGGAGTCAGGAATGTCATTATTGCAAATAGTACCCGTAGATGAAACGCATATTGAGGGATTCCACGCCACCCTTGACGTGGTTGCCAGGGAGAAGAAGTATATAGCCTTGTTCAAGGCCCCTCCCCTTGAGGTTTCCCGCAGGTTCATCCAAAGGAACATTGAAGCCGATGTCCCCCAGTTCGTGGCACTGGATGAGGGCAGGGTTGTGGGCTGGTGTGACATCATACATGACAACCGAGAGGCCTTTGCCCATTGCGGGGTCCTGGGGATTGGATTGCTTCCCGGATACAGGGGACAGGGTAATGGGAAAAAATTGATGATCGAGGCCCTCCGCAAGGCAAAACAGAAAGGTATAGAGCGGGTTGAGCTCTCCGTTTACAAATCAAATAAAAGGGCCAGGCGGTTTTATGAGCGTATGGGATTCCATGTTGAAGGAATCAAACAACGCGCGGTCAAGATCGACGGGCAATATGACGATATGTGCATCATGGCCCTTTTTCTGGATGATTCTGAACAGGGCTGAAAGATAATTCCCTCGACTGTATAATAGATAATTAACGTTCAAAAGTGTATGCATGGGACAATTCAATTTTTAATGTCAAGCATTCGGCCATCACCCTTTTCTCAAGGGGATATCTACCACGTTGGTCAGCAATGACTTAAAATTAGAGGTTTAAAATGTTCACAGGAGATTCCCATGGGTCCATAGCCATAAACCTCTAATTTTAAGTCATGGCAAAGTCCTTTGGAATTTTTAAAGAGATATACCCTTTCAAAAAAGGTCATGGCCTCGCCTCATAAGGAGAACTGATTCATGAAAAATGAAGCCATGCATACACTTTTGAACGTTACCAATAGATAAGGCTTCACACAGGAATCATTCATGGCCGGATATGACGTTCTGCTCTTCGACCTCGGGGGCGTGCTCGCGGATTTCAGGGGCCTCAAAAAGCTCATGGAGATCCTCCCACACGCTCCTGACATTGAGGAGATTCGCAAAAAGTGGCTCCTTTCTCCCGCCGTAAAGAGATATGAGACCGGCAGGAGCAACACAATGGAATTTGCTTCGGAATTTATTAATGAATGGAAGATCACATTGACGCCTTCACAGTTTTTAGCTGAATTCGCGTCATGGGTAACCGGACCCTATGAAGGCGTAATGAGCCTGCTTGTTTCATTGAAAATGAAATATATCCTCGCGTGCCTCACGAACTGCAATGAGTTGCACTGGGATTGGGTCACGGGTAAGAGCGGCCTTGGGAAAATCTTTCATCACCTGTATTCATCACATTTGACAGGTTTTGCCAAGCCCGACTTTGCCGCTTTTGAACATGTCCTGTCCGACCTCGGAACGGTTCCCGAGAGGATACTGTTTTTTGATGACAGCTCCATGAACGTTGAAAACGCGAGGCTTCTGGGTATTGATTCCCATCTGGTTTCCGGAGTCATGGAACTTGACCATAAGTTGAGAAAATTAGGAATCATTGATGAAAAAGAGCTTATATAATTCAATATAATAGAATTGAAAATAGCGCTGGGTTGTGTTACTAAATGCCTTTTGTTCGATCGCCGGCCTGGAAGGTCAGCATATTCTGTTATTGATTGAGGTATCTCATGGGTGATCAAATTTCATATAGGGTCTCTGGATTGAATCCTATCCGGTTGATTTTCACCATTCCCCTACTGCTCCTGCTCTTTTCCTTACTCTTACCCGCCTGCAAGAAAAAACAGGAGGTGAGCGAAGAAAAAAGGCCTGTCCTGGTGGAGGTGGCGCCTGTCAGGCAGGGAGAAATAGCAAGGATAGTGAAATTTACCGGGAGCATCGAGGCCGATGCCCAGGTCCAGGTCTTTCCAAAGGTCACGGCCACGATCAATATGATGAGGGTCGATCTGGGCGATAAGGTGAAAAAAGGGGATGTAATCGCCCTTTTAGAATCCGAGGAGCTGAGGGCCCAGCTTTCACAGGCGAAGGCGGCCCTGGAGGTGATGCGCGCGAATTGGGCCCAGATGGAAAAGGGCGCGAGACCGGAAGAGATCGCCCAGGCTGAAGACCTGGTCAAAAAGGCCACGGCAAGCCTGAGGGAGGCAGAGAGCAATTACAAACGGATGAAAGATATTTATGATAAGGGCGGCATACCGGAAAAGCAGTTCGAATCAGCCGAGATAGCCCACACAGTGGCCAAGGCTGATCTCAACTCCGCCCGGGAGCGCCTGAACATGCTCAGGGCCGGGGCAACCCAGGAGGACAGGGAGGCCTTAAAGGCCCAGATCAGGCAGGCCGAGGCGACTGTGGCCCTCGCAAGGATAAGATTGTCCTATGCACAGATAACCGCACCCTTTGACGGGATCATAAGCGAGCGATTTTTCGAGCCGGGAGACCTTGCCACACCCGCCAGGCCCCTGTTTACGGTAGTCCGGATGGACAGCGTCAAGCTCGTCATATCTTTTCAGGGAGATCTGATCCGGCGCATTACGGCAGGGAGTTCCGCCCGCGTCCATGTGGACGCCTATTCAGGTGAAGAATTTTCCGGAAAGATCGACCAGGTCAGCCCCACACTCAATCCAGAGACCCGGATGTTCTCCGCCGAGATCAGGATCGACAACGCAGACCACCGCCTCCGTCCCGGAATGTTTGCCACGGCGATATTTGAAATTGATCCCCACCCTAACGCCCTGCTGGTGCCCAAGGAGACCGTGCTATACCGGCAGGAGGATATAAGCGGCACCGGGTCCGGTAATGCTGAGACCTCACAGCATAATTACGTCTTTGTCATTGAAAATGAAACAGCACGGATACGGGAGGTCGATCTCGGGCATGAATCCGGGGATACGGTGGAAATCATCAAAGGAGTGAGCCAGGGAGAGCTTGTAGTCACCAGGGGGCTGCATCAACTCAAGGACGGGGATAAGGTCAGTATAGTTAATCAGGGAGGTATGCAGGGGTGAGCATTTCGAGCCTTGCCATAAAACGTGCGGTCACATTCGCGATGATCTATGTCTTTGTCGTGGGCTTTGGAATCTTCGGGCTCGCCCGGCTCAAGATAGACCTCTACCCGGACATATCTTTCCCTGTAATCGCTATCATAACGACATACACGGGCGTTCCCCCGGCCGACGTGGAGACACTGGTCACAAAGCCCATAGAAGAGGCTGTCGCCTCAGTTGAAAACATCAAACACATAAGAAGCATGTCCAAGTTAGGGGCCTCCCTGGTCCTGGCCGAATTCGACTGGGGCATAGACCTCGACAAATCCGAAAAGGATATCCGCAACAATGTCGATTATATACGGGACTATCTGCCCGACGACGCTGCGGAACCCCTAATTGTCGCCTTCGATCCCCAGAAGATGCCGATTCTCTTCATGTCCATCTCGGGACCCATGGGACCGGCCCAGCTCAGGGAGATAGGCAGGAGACAGATCAAACCCGCCATCGAGCGCATTGTGGGCGTGGCATCGGCTGAGACTGCCGGTGGGTTGAAGCGCCAGATCCAGGTCCAGATCGATCCAGTCAAGCTCCATGCCAGTTCCCTATCAGCGGACGCCATCATCTCGGCCCTCCGCAGGGAAAATCTCCAGGTCCCTGGAGGCAAGATCGACGAGAATGAGACCGAATTCAGCGTCAGGACCCTGAGCGAGTACTCGTCCGTGGAAGACATAGCCAAGACCGTAATCGGTTATCGTCAGGGCGCACCTATATACGTTGAAAATGTCGCCAGAGTCAAAGACACCTTTGAGGAGATCACCAGGGTCGTAAGGAACAACCAGAGGCCCGGCGTGCTGCTGCTCGTCTCCAAGAATTCAAAGGCCAACACGGTCCAGGTAGCGGACCGTGTCATCAAGGCCCTGCCCGACATCGTCAGCAGGGCCCCGGAAGGAGTCAAAATAGGAGTTATTTTCAACCAGGCGGACTTCATAAGGCAATCAATAAGCAATCTCAGCAACACATCGGTTCAGGCGTTCTTTCTCGCGGCATTGGTCCTGCTCTTTTTCCTGCACAACCTGCGCGCATCCATCATAGTGGCCCTTTCCATCCCCATCTCCATCATCGTAACCTTTTCCGTCCTCGATCTTGCCGGGCTTACCCTCAATATGATGTCAATGGCGGGTCTTGCCCTTGCCGTGGGCATGTTGGTGGATAATTCCATCGTGGTGCTTGAAAACATCTTCCGCCACCGAAAGGAGGGACAGGATATTATGGAGAGCGCGGATTCGGGGAGCAAAGAGGTGTCCACGGCCATAATCGCCTCCACCCTGACCACGGTCTCGGTCTTCTTCCCGGTCCTCTTTGTGCCGGGCATCGCAGGGGTGCTCTTTAACGACATGGCTGTCACCATCTGTTTTTCCCTCTTCTGCTCACTCCTCGTGGCCCTGACACTCATTCCCCTGCTCTCTTCGAGGTTTCTCAAGGTCAGAGAACACAGGGGAAAAGGTTCCCTCGGCAGGCTCTCCGGCGCTATTGATTCAGGACTTCAAAGGCTCGTGGCGGCTTACTCCTTCGCGTTGAAGGGCTGCCTGAACCATAGAAAGACGACACTTGCAACCGCTCTTATCCTGTTTGCCGGATCCCTGGTGATTGCGCCACGGCTGGGAATGGATTTCTTCCCCAGGATGGACCAGGCCCACTTTGAAATCCAGATGGAGCGGGCGCCGGGCACCTCTCTCAAATCCACAGAGGCAACCTTCCGCCGTGTCGAAGACATTATCCACGACACCGTACCGGAGCTCAAGAATCAGAACTCCGATATCGGCGTGGGCGAGGCCTTCGGGGCCTTTGCAAAGGGCTCCTATGCGGGGACGATTCGAGTCAATCTTATCGAAAAGGAGAAGAGGAAGAGGAGCCAGATGGAGGTAGAGGACGCCCTCAGAGAGAAGCTGGGAAAGATACCTGGCATCACCTTTACCATATCCAGGGGCGAGTTCTTAGGGGAAGAGGGGGATCTCATAATCTATCTCTATGGAAATGACCTGGAGCAGTCCAGGGCCCTCTCTGCAATGATCAAGGAGAGGATCAGTAAAATCCCCGGGGCCGTGGATGTCAGCACGAGTCTCGAACAGGGCAGGCCGGAAATAGAGATAATTCCGGACAGGGACAGGATATCCTCTTTAGGGCTCAGCCTCTATCAGGTGGCCAACACCGTCTCCACCTATATAAAGGGGACAACAGCCTCGATCTACCGGGATCAGGGGGAAGAGTACGATATCCTGGTCCAGCTTGATCCGAAGTACCGGGAAAACGTGGAAGTGTTAAACAACCTCTTTATTACCACACCCAGGGGCGCCCAGATCCCCCTTTCAGACATCGCCCGGTTTGACCGGAGCCTTTCACCCACGAGCATATTGAGAAGGGACCAGCAGAGGGTGGTCAACATCTCCGTCGGCGTCAGGGGAAGGAACCTGGGTGAAGTGACACGGGACGTTGTCGCGAGCCTGAAGGAGATACCTTTCCCTCAGGATTTCAGCTATGAAATCGGGGGCTCGGCCCAGGATATGATGACATCCTTTAAATGGCTGGGATTCGCCTTTGCAGGGGCAGCCTTCATCGTCTATATGGTCATGGCCTCCCTCTTTGAGTCCTTTATCGCCCCCTTTATCATATTCCTGACCATCCCGCTTGCCGTAGTGGGGGTGGTCGCCGTGCTCTTCATCACGGGAACATCCCTGAGCGTTATCGCCCTCATAGGGGTTATCATGTTGGCGGGCATAGTGGTCAATAACTCCATTGTCCTCGTGGATTACATCAACCAGTTGAGGGAAAGGGGGTTCTCCATGCGGGAAGCGGTCTTTAACGGCGGCCAGACAAGGCTCAGGCCCATCCTTATGACCGCCCTGACGACCATACTGGCACTCATCCCGCTCGCCCTCGGTCTGGGATCGGGAGGCGAGTCCTGGGCCCCCATGGCCCGGACGGTCATAGGCGGGCTCACGGCGAGCACCTTCCTTACCCTCCTGGTCATACCGGTCATATATACCTATCTCGCGCCCAAAAGGACGGGCAGGAAAGGCAAGGAGCCCCCGGATCAGGCACTGTAATCGTGAAACCTGGATCAGGCCGTGCAAGGACATGGCAATTTTGCACTGACCTTCGGGTAGCAGTTCCGACATGATCTAATCGATAATTTATTGATACCTCATATAATCAGTACCAAAAACAATTTTTATAAAAACATTCATCGATTTTCGACAGGTTTGACCTTGAGGGTTTTTATGATCCATTTTTTGTCGGTCCAATATATATTGAGGTGTGACGCTTGAACAAAGGCAATGGATATGACTACATCGTTATCGGATCTGGTTTCGGCGGATCGGTCTCCGCCCTGAGACTGGCAGAAAAAGGATACAGGGTCCTTGTTATTGAAAAGGGCAGGCGTTACAACCCCGAGGACTTTCCACGCACCAACCGGAATCTTCGCAAAAACCTCTGGATCCCCCGGATCGGGCTCTACGGGATCTGGAACCTCTCCCTCCTGAGGCATGTCTTTGTTCTCCACGGTACGGGAGTGGGGGGAGGAAGCCTCAACTATTGCAATCAGTTGCTCGTGCCGCCGGATGAGGTCTTTTTAAAGCCAGAATGGGGGCCGGGAGACTGGAAGGCAAGGCTGGCGCCCTTTTATACACTGGCAAAAGGCATGCTCGGGGCGACCCCCAGTCCCCGGGTGGGAAAGGCGGACAGGGTCCTGGCGGAAATCGGCAGGGAGATCCGGGGAGAGGACACCTTTCATATAAATGACGTGGGAATCTTTTTCGGCGAGCCGGAAAAGATCGTCCCTGATCCCTATTTTAATGGAGAGGGGCCTGAGAGGACCGGCTGCACATTCTGCGGTGCCTGCATGGTGGGATGCCCTGTGGGCGCGAAAAACAGCCTTGACCGGAACTATCTTTTTTTAGCGGAACACAAATATGGCGTGGAGATCCTCCCGGAGACGGAGGTCAAAGGGGTTAGCAGGATAGACGGAGGATACAGAGTCATGGCCCGAAAATCAACGGGCCTGGTTCGTCCAAAAAGGTTGTTCAGGGCAAAGGGTGTGGTCTTCAGCGGGGGTGTCATGGGCTCGGTAAGGCTGCTCCTTGAGTGCAAGAAAAAGGGATTTCTGCCCCGCCTTTCAGACCATGTGGGAAACTTCATACGCACAAACTCAGAGGCCATCCTCGGCGTCAAGGCCGATGACAGGCACGCCGATTATTCCGATCAGATCACCATTACCTCAGGAATCTACCCGGACGAAAAGACACACGTGGAGGTCGTCAGATTCAACAGGGGCTCTGACGCCCTCTCGGTCCTCACAACCCTGCTCACGGACGGCGGAGGCCGGCTTCCCCGGGTAATAAGATTTCTGGGAAATGTCCGAAGACACCCCATGGCCTTCCTGAAGACCCTTTGGCCCTTCGGCTGGGCCGCTCGAACTCCTATCCTTCTGGTCATGCAAACCGAAGAGAGCCACATGCAGTTCGACTACGGGCCGCGATGGTGGCGTCTTGGCGGTCGGAGCATGAATTCACGACTGATTCCAGGAGTCAGGAAGGTGCCTTCCTACATCCCCGTCGCCAACAGGATCGCCAGGCGCATGGCCGAAAAAATCGGCGGGCAGCCCCTCAGCGCCTGGCCTGAGGTCCTTTTTGACGTCCCCACGACAGCGCATATCCTGGGAGGGGCCGTGATGAGCAATGGGCCGGAAAACGGTGTGGTAAATTTCAGGGGAGAAGTTCACGGCTATCCCGGCCTGTACGTGGTGGACGGCTCCAATGTCCCTGTTAATCTTGGCGTCAATCCGAGCCTGACCATTACGGCCCTGGCGGAATATGTCATGTCCCAGGTGCCAGCGAAGGCGGAGGCGAAGCAGGACCCTAGGCTGTGATCCCTGCTTCTCAATGAAACCGGGAGTCCATGAAAATGTTCTTGAATCCTGATAAACCGATCGCCACATGCGTTTCAGGGACCTGTATCGATTGCCCTGCCAGGGATAATATTCACTGTCATTTCAGCATCAGGGACCTTTTGCATTTCTATGTAATCGCCTTTCCTCCCTTCCTCCTGGGTGCGGCCGGGATCTATCATGTGAAGTGGTGGCTGCTGGTCCCCTGGCTTGCGATCATTGTTTCCTATTTCGGATTCATAGAGATAAGGGTAATGTGCTCCCACTGCCCCCACTACGCAGAATCCGGCAGCACGTTGCGATGCTGGGCCAATTACGGTTCCCCAAAGATATGGAGATATCGCCCCGGACCAATGACGCTCGTTGAAAAGATCGTTTTTCTGGGTGGTTTTGTGATTGTGTGGGGATACCCCCTCTTTTTCCTGGTCCTGATACCTCAATGGTTTCTCCTGGTTCTCTATATTCTCACGGTGGCCGGGTTTTTCATGACCCTGAAAATCTACCTCTGCGCACAATGTATGAATTTCGCATGCCCCCTGAATTCGGTCAAAGACAAGACCCGGAGGTTATTCTTTGAGCGGAATCCTGAAATTGCCAGGGCATGGGGTATTGCATTTGATCCATCGAACCAAAATAAAGGAGGATTGAGATTAAAAGGGAGAAGGACCTGGTCGAATCCATGACAGCCAAGGTGTTAAAGGAGGCCTGAGCATTCAGGGCCTTGCCAACCCCTGGAAAGTATTGTATCTTGATAATAATGGCGAATACATGGCTGGGGCCAGTTGCAGCGGACAACTGATATTATAAATTATTAGAAGGAGGAAAAAGAGATGTCGTTGATCACCATTACACGTGGCATGGGTTGCGGCGGTGAAAAAATCGCGGCAATGGTCGCTGAAAAACTCAAAGTGGATCTCTTTGATGACAAGAGGCTTCAGGAAGAGGCAATCAAGATGGGCGTGCCTTCCGATGATTTGAAGGGGCTGGACGAAAAGGCGCCCGGGTATTTCGATCTGTTATTTGGGCAAAACCCCGAGATATACAAGGACATCCTGGAGTCGGTTATATTCGGCGTGGCCAAAAAGGGGGAGGGAGTAATAATAGGGCATGGGAGCCATTTTCTCCTTCGCGATTTCAACTGCGCCTTGCACGTGCACCTTGCGGCCTCGGAATCCTTCAGGGTCCGGCAGGTAATGATGGACCGGGGGCTGGAAGAGGATAGCGCTAAAAAGTTGATCCACAAATCCGATCATGAGCGCAGGGGTTTCCTGAGGTATGCCTTTCATATAGACTGGAACGACATCTCGATCTACGATCTTGTGATCAACCCGGAGAAGATCGGCATTGAAGGGGCTGTTAAGCTGATCCTGGAGGCCGCCGGGTCCCAGACGGTAAAGGAATGCAGCCTCACGGCCATGGATTCCATGAATCGACTATCCCTGGCAAAAAAAATCGAGGCCGCCCTTGCAAAGAAAAGCATCTCTCCGCAAAATTATCATGTCGAGATCTCCGAAAACGGGGTCGCTATGGTAATCGGCTTTACCTATTCAAAGGAGGAAAAAGAACTTCTTATCAATTCGGTCAAAAATGTGCCGGGAGTCACTGAAGTGGATACAAGGATCGCGGTCATATCCCACCGTATAGGTTAAACAGCAAACCGGCTTGAGGCAAAATAAGACACAATGGGAAGACAAATCTGGGCAAAATAAATCAATTTAAGGAAGCCTGCGATGGAAAAAAAGCCTTTAGGGGCCGGAAGCAGTAGTATTAATCTGATCAATAAAGATCTGCTTTTTCAATCCCTGGATCTTAAAAAGGACACGATCCTTCTGGATCTGGCCTGCGGTTCGGGGAACTACTCTATCGCAGCAGCCGGATTTATCGATAATAGCGGATTAATATACGCCGTGGATCTGTGGAAGGAGGGCATTTCCTCATTAAGAGATTATGCCCTGAAAAACAACATCCCGCAGATTCGGGCCATCCTGGCGGACGTCGGCAAGGAGCTCCCCATCGATACGGGGAGCGTAGATGTGTGTCTCATGGCTACGGTCATTCATGATTTTGTCAGGATTGGCAGTCATGACACAGCCCTCAAGGAGACCTCGAGGGTCCTGAAATCAACCGGAAGGCTCGCGGCCGTTGAATTCAAGAAAATGGAAGGCCCTCCAGGTCCCCCCATGGAGGTCAAGCTGTCGTCCGAGGAACTCAATGGCCTGGTCGGAAAATATGGCTTTAGCCAGAAGCTTGTCATTGAAATCGGACCATACAATTACCTTAGCATCTTCGAAAAGAAGATCCCTATCCAAGAGAACAGTCAGACTTGAGCGGCGCGGTGCCTGCTTCAATTAATTCTGACAACATATTCCATTTTATCTTTAAGGGTTAAGCCATCAGGAAGGTGAAAATGAGCAGAATAGTATATATAGACGAAGGTGAGTGCATAGGTTGCGGAAGCTGCCAGGATATTTGCCCGGAGGTATTCCAATTGGACAAAGAGACCGAAAAATCCAAGGTCATCAAACCCGAAGGCGGACCGGAGGATCTCATTGAAGAGGCCATGGGTGAATGCCCCATGTCATGCATCTATTGGAAATAGGGTAAAATGAAAATAAGGCCTATCGTATTTGTTTCGCTAACAATTCTTCTAATTCTGAGCGCGTTATCCTGCCAGACGTCAGCCACTGGGTCAAAGAAATCCATCGTCGTTACCTATTCCATTCTCGGTTCGATTGTAAAAGATCTGGTCGGGGATAAGGCAAACGTCACCGTCTCTATACCCAACGGACTGGACCCTCATGAGTGGGAGCCTTCGGCCAAGGACATAGAAGCCATAAACAAGGCTGACCTTATTGTGAAAAACGGGCTTGATCTCGAAGGGGGTATGCTTAAGACCCTTGAGGCAGCAAAAAAAAAGGGCGTCAAGTTCTTCACGGCTTCAGATTACATTACCGTACGTCACGTCGGTTCGGGAGAGGGGATCCCCTCAGGCGACCCGGACCAGGCAGTCGGCGCCGCCGACCCGCATCTGTGGACGGACCCCTTAACCATGAAGACTGTTGTTGTCGCCCTGGCTACCACACTGTCGGAGGACTTGAATCTGGATGTCGCCAGCCAGGCCCGGAGCCTGGAAAGCCGGCTTGACAGCTTGAACGCGGAGGTTGCTGATACTTTGGCCGTTATACCTCAGGAAGACCGAAAGCTGGTTACGGGTCATGAATCGATGGGATACTTCGCCAAGCGCTATGGCTTTAAGCTGGTCGGTGTTATTATACCAAGCCTGTCGAGCCAGGCAGGGGTGTCGGCGGCGGACATGGCATTTCTCAAGAAAGCCATCGAGGAAAACAAGGTCAGGGCGATATTCACCGAGCTTGGCACGCCGCCGGCCGTGGCCAAGGCCATCGGAGATGAGACCGGCGTGAAAGTTATTGAGTTGACTACACACGCATTGCCTGCCGACGGCTCCTACTTCACATTCATGAGAGATCTCGCTACCGTTATCGCCAATGCGTTAAAATAGCAGCGGAGGCAACCAATGGATTTGCTGGTAACACCGTTCTCGACAAATGGTTTTATGCTTCAGGCGCTTGTAGCCGGAATTCTTGTCTCTATTGCCTGCGCCATTGCCGGGACTTTTATTATTCTGCGTGGTCTCGCCTTTATTGGTGATGCCCTGGCTCATGGTGTTTTACCCGGAATTGCTGTGGCGATTCTGGTTGGCTTTTCAGGAATAATCGGTGCGGCCATTGGAGCCTTGGTCATGATTGGCGGCATTACCCTGATTACGCAGCGGTCACGGTTGTCTTCGGATACAGCCATCGGTCTTTTGTTTGTTGGTATGCTGTCTCTGGGTGTGGTAATTGTATCCCGCTCGAACTCTTTTAGCGGTGACCTTACCCGAATCCTATTTGGCGAGATTCTTGGTATCAGTCTCCAGTCTATAGTAATTCAACTTGTAGCAACAATCGTTATTATAGCGATAGCTGTCATTTGCGCTCGCCCCTTCCTATTGCTCAGCTTTGACCCGGAGCAGGCAGAGGTAGCTGGTTTCTCGGCCCGCCTTTATCATAACATCATGCTCTTCATGATTGCGATAACCGTTATCGTGTCTTTCCAGACAGTGGGGACTTTGCTCGTCTTCGGGTTACTTATTGCTCCTGCCGGAACCGGAGCACTGGTCGCTCGCCGGATTGAAGCCATGATGGCCTGGGCGGCGCTTTTCGGGACGCTATCAATGTACTCGGGCTTATTGATCAGTTATCATTTTGACCTGGCTGCCGGGGCAGCCATAATATTAGTGGCTGTTGTAATCTTCTTTACGGTGTTCATCATACAAAACCTGCGTCAACGCCATATGGTTATTCCCAAGGAGTCAGGTCACGCTTAATCCAAGGAGGAATGTTGTGTTACCGAGGGATGGAGCAGAGGGATCTACGCCGGGTATGGAAGCTCCCTATGTGAGGGCGAAGAGTCTCAATGTCGGTTATGCAAATGAAGTCGTTGTGGCGGACATTAACTTCGAATTGAGGCATGGGGAAGCGTTCGCTCTCATCGGGACCAACGGTTCGGGCAAGTCCACATTACTGAAGACAATCGTGGGGTTGCTGGCGCCTAAGGGAGGCAAGCTATCAGTATTCGGAATGCCTCCCGGTAATAGTCATGCAAGGATAGCCTACCTTGGCCAGTTTCACCGCTCCGGGTTTGTGTTGCCGCTTCGCGCTATTGACGTCGTGCGCATGGGCCGGTTTCCGCGCCACGGGTTGTGGAAACGAATCGGGCGGCAGGACGATGAAATTGTTCTTTCCGCCATAAAGACGATGGGTATTGAAAAGCTGGCAGACGTGCCATTGCGCTCCCTATCGGGCGGTCAACAACAACGTACTTATCTTGCTCAAGTGCTGGCCCACCAGGCAGACCTGCTCGTTCTTGATGAGCCGACTACGGGTCTGGATGCCGGAGGCCGCGAGCTCTATTTGAGGGCTATCAATGAAGAGGTATGCCGCGGGGCTTCAGTCATAATTGCCACCCATAATATACATGACGAAGCCGCCCTCTGCCGGCAGGTAATGCTCCTGGCTCGCAAGGTCGTTTCTTTGGGGGCACCGGAGCAGGTGATAACGCCTGAGACCTTGCTCGAGACCTTTGGCATAGCCGTTACAAGTGGTAAGGGTGTCCAGGTCTTTGAGTGTCAGCGCAGGGGTGATAACCAGGGCCTTGGCCCCAATATACCAAGGCGATGACCTGTTCTAATTGCCTGACCCCTATGTTTCACCTGGAGGTCCTAAAAGGACTACCGCTCTGCTTGCACAACAATTGAATGAGCTGCCTGCCGGAAAGGGCCGCCATCACCGTACCCGAGAATGGCGTCGTCCACTGGCCTACCATATAAAAGCCGGACAGTCCGGGTAAGCTCCTTAGCATGGCCTGCTTCATCATATTCTCGGGCGTTATATACCAGCCGTCCGGCGACCCCTGCCAGTTTCCGGTGTAGCGGAAGTATGTAGCAGGCGTGGGGACATCTACAACTTCAATTTGCGAGGCAAAACCGGGCCAGCGTTTATCCAGCGCGGCAATAGTAAAATCCGCGATACGCTTCTTTTCCGCTTCGTATCCCGCACGGTCCCTGGCAAGGTCTTCCCAGTAGTCATATCGTGTCGCATACCACACCTCGGCCGCTGATTTGCCCGGAGGCGCCATATTAGGATCAAAGCAATGGTGGAGAAAGCAAAGCCATCGGTGTTCCTCCCCCGCGATATTGATTGGATTATCCAGCTCGAAAATAATGCGATGCGGCTCTCTTGACAGGTCGCGGTTGACACCCATCATCACGTGAACCAGCGGCAGAACAGGGGTCCATTCGTGATAGATGCGCCGGACTTCATCGTTGACGTATCGCCCGCCGAGGATGTCAAAGATGACCGTGTGGCCGTCACCCGCCCAGACCACTATGTCCGCCCGGTGTTCAGTGCCGTCTTCCAGACGCACGCCGATTGCCCGGTCTTTTTCGATGATTACATCTGTTACCCGGCCTTGATAATGAATCTCGCCGCCGAGCGCCTGATAATTTTCCGCCATTTGGAATACAACCTGCTGCGAACCTCCCAGGGGGGCCCCGGCTCCCTGTATCCCTGACTTTGTGAAACCAGCCAGGGCGATCATCGGAAACCGCAGCATGGGCCAACCCGGCGCGTCGATAAAGAAACGAACGGCATCGCGCAAAAAAGGATCCTTAAAGCGTAGAGCAAACTCTTGAATCGTCGTTTTCCCGTACTTGCGAATAGCCCCCATAAGCGGAAGAATGGCGGCAATCATCTTCAGTTTATCAAAGAATCCGGATAATTCGGCAGGTTTAAGCGACATCGCACCCATCATGTCCCTGCCAGTAAACAGACGTACGAACTCTTTCGTCAGTTTGGCATCGGCAGGAGACAGGGCCGTCATCTGCTCCTCCAGGCGATGGGGGTCCGTGCAGATGGTCAGGGTTTTTCCATGGCTCTCGATGCGTGACAGTTCATCATGGTAGAAAAATGTCCTGTCCTTTAAAACACCGAGCTCCTGCCACATCTGGTTTACGGGCCCGCTCTTTGATCCGGTCAGCATGTGCATGCTGATATCGAATGTATATCCCTTGCGTTTCCAGGCCGTGCACAGGCCGCCCGGGGTACGGTGCATCTCATAGATATTCGTTTTATAACCATTCATCCGGGCATAGCAGCCGGTTGAAAGGCCGGCAATGCCTGCCCCAATAATCAGCATGCTTCTTTCCATAGCCTTCCTCCAAATGATTTTTACGGTTTTTAAAATTAATTTTAAACAATATATATTAATTTATCAAAGTATTTTGTGTATGCATTTATCTTTTCCCTGTTACCCCTGAGAGCCCTAGCGCGTCCGACGTCCAAGGCGCGAGCTTGATTGACCTGTTAAGCGATTATCCTCGATACCCAGGCTAACCAGTAATTCACTGATACTTTCACTTGCGGTCTTTCCGGCAGTATCTATTACGAGCCTCTCATTGCTCCATGAATGGTATTCTCGGTTTTCGACATCTTTCCACGTAGGCAATTTCAACCCCTCAACGGTTGATGCTCTGTCTTCAACTCGATTTCTATGCTCGGATGCATCAGAGCAAACTACTTCGATATTAACGAAGTATGCGTTCGATTTTACTGCAACCTCGTTCCACTCTGAACGGGTCAGGTCTATTGGATTGCATGAATCAGCTATAACGCTTGTTCCAAGCCTTAAATTGTCTTGAGCAATTCGATACGACAGGCGATAGCCTTCCCCTTCTACTTTGAAATTGCAGAGATCCCTCAGTCCCTGTTCGACAGTATCAATTCGCAAGTACATAAAGCCAGCCACTCTGGCTAACCCTTGAGCAAGAGTAGACTTCCCTGATCCGGGCAGACCTGAAAAGATGTACAATGTTGGTTTATTCATATCGAAATTAGCGACAAGGTAAGGGGCCGGCCAGCGTGAACCAAATTACCTTGTAAAATAGAAACCGGTCTACCCGGATCTTTACAATTGTGTCACGTGACACATTTTCAGTACTTACGCTTTAGTTCATGAATAACGAATAATTAAGACCTGACCCTCTTGTTT
>CAZGIZ010000078.1:17880-20518 GCA_964526655.1 uncultured Desulfobacteraceae bacterium
CATGCGATCAGAAAAAAGAATCCCATGGGCAACTTGTGCCCCGTCCTACGCGACTCTTCTTCATTCCAGAGGAAACAAATCCTCGGACCTTGGCTCCCCACATCTGGCGCATTCGGCGTCATACCAGCTCATAGGCAGACCGCACTGGGGACAACGCCAGCGCCCTTCTTCGTATTTAACCCATTCCTGAACGCCCATCTCACGAATTTTATCAAGGTTTGGCAGGTATTCATTACGGTGCGGATAGTCGCCCATATCAATTAAATTCGTAACATGAATGCAGGGCAACTCTTCACAATCAGAACAACGAGAATCATTCTGTTTGTTCGCTGCGCATAGCCTTATTTTGCAGGTTTGGCAATGGCCAGCAAGCATGCCGCCGCTGAGACATCCGTCGCAACGTTGGTTATTCATGTAAGCGACAAAACCGTCGTAATTGCCCTTCATCGGTCCGGATGAAAATCTCTTTTCATCTTCGCCGTGTTTATTGATGTAAGCCGGGCAGGCTCCACAATATGTTCCGCATGCGGCCACGAGATGTTCTTTATCAGTACCGGTCATCTTAACTTTTTTCCTTTCTTCGTTGTTACTTTCCGAAGTCCTTGCAGAGTTTGCTAAAACCCCACTGGAAGACATGCACAACATAAAAGGGTCAAATCTACGCTTGACTCATGAAAATAATGATAAATAAATATTACCAATGCATACATTTAATACTCGTAGCAGTCACTACAATTTTCATAAAATTGTTGCTCTCTAAAATCTAAAATAATCAATAAGAGTCAAGCGTAGACTTGACCCTTTAATGCATTCTATATCCCTTTATTAGGCCTCCAATATAATACAAAAATCATGATTTCTACAGTTCAGATTCTTACTAAACCTGTCCCACAAATTTGTTGGACAGCAGTAAAAAACCATGGAATATTCCTATAACTATCTGGAATTATTAATGTTAAAGTTCAAATAGACTGTATGGACCAACGGACTTTTATAAAATTAATAATAATATTGGGCAGTTAATCCCTTTAGGAGGGAATAGGAAGGTGTGACCTTTTTAATTTTTAAAGCGGGTAACGCCCAGGCTGACATTTGCGCAAGCGTTTTTTTCCGCGCATATTGTCCATGTTATGTGATTAATTTTCTAATTACTAAAATAAGTCCTCTATATTTATGGAGATTGTATCGTGAGTAGTAACAAAATACAAAACATCAAAGAGCCGATCATCATCAAGTAACCACACAGTCTTATAAATCGAAACTTTTTGCTTGCAGATTCGATCCCTTGTTCATTGGCAGTTTTTTCGAAAGATGATTTATGTTTTGAAAAACAAATAAAAATGATTCCAATCACGAAAGATGAGAATACTAGAATTAAGTCGGCTATTGTCATTGTCTTAAGGTGTTACATTGTTACATTGTTACATTGTACATTGGGGCCGGGCCAAGCCAACATATTGAATTCTATAGAATAACACCCTGCAAATAGGCGTTTTCATGCCCTATATCTCCCTTTTTGATCCCAAAAAATGCGATATAGAAAATATTTCCTCCCTCATCGATTCCTAAAATGCTCATGTTACCCCTAAAAAGGGCGATATAGGCCCAATTTCAGGGGTAATTTCAGAAGATTTTCTTCTTATTTCAATAAGTTAACTTGGCCTGACCCCCTTCCCCAGTCCCCTTCCCTCCACCGCCTCCGCTGCTCCCGCATTGTTCGACAGCTTCGTAGGTACTATTAGACTGTCCGACTTCCCGCGTCCGTATTCCATTGGCGTCCGCTCTTCACGTTCCCAATCCGTCCCTGCGCTCCATCCTCACGGGGAAGACGCGGGATCTCCCGGTTCTCGCGCATGGAGTTTCCGCACATGCCAGGGGTCTCCGACTGCGCAGGGTTGAAGAGACACTTGCCATAGCGCATCCCTCCATGTTGCCTTCCACGCATGGCAACCATGTCGGCACCCTGATCGCGCCTGATTTCGCAGCTCAATACCCTGCCTATGCGTACCCCTGTCAACGCTTCACCTGTCCCCTCACGAGTACAGGCGCATGACTCGGGGCCACCGTGGCTGGCTAAGCCTTCAGTGTACAGCTCTTTCATCTGCTACTCCATGCCGGTTTATCCCGGCGCACCGCCATGCCCGGCACACACGCCGAATTAAGGGGCCGGGAAAAGATAAACGAAAACATTCGGACTGGAATGAAAAATACGATTGCAGAATGATTCTCAAAAGTGGCACGATTTTTCCCGGTCCCACTTAAATGACCGGTTAGAAAATTTTTTAATGAAAACGAGTATCTTCCTTGTACCTTACCCTGGAAGGGTTACCTTCCGCTCGGTATAATCTTTTATTAGAAATATCAAACACAGATGACCAAATTGTATCAAAATTTAATTTTTTATCATATTGACAGATAAAACCATGGTTCCCGCTTAATATATCTTTTGCATGCTCAACCCCATCACTGCAATCAATACTCATTAATGCATTATAAACAGTTTGATAGCGATTTGCAGAAAGATAGACATTGCGATTACTCGCATCATGTCTCCACATCTCTTTTGATGAGAAATGGTTTACGGTGATAATAAAGCTTTCTCCAGTTCTGCTTTTTTCATGGTTTCGGATATTAATTT
>CAZGIZ010000079.1:0-6025 GCA_964526655.1 uncultured Desulfobacteraceae bacterium
CCGCGGAGGAGGCCACCATGCCTATGTTGGTGGACGCCTGCTCCATGGCCGCCGCAACCGAGTCCATGTTCGCGCTCATCTCTTCGCTGGCCGATGCCACCGTGTTCGCCTTCCCCGACATCTGACCCGCCCCCTCGGACATCTGCGATGAAAGATTCGATAAATCGGAAGAGGACCTGTTCAGGGTCTCCGCGTTGCCCGCTATATTCCTGATCATGACCTGTAGCTTATCAATAAATGCGTTGAACCATCGGGCAAGATCGCCCATCTCATCCCTGTTTTTTATCTCCAGCCTTACGGTGAGATCCCCTTCTCCCTCGGCAATATCCCTGATCCTTTCTATAACGCCCTTGATAGGCTTGATAATGGACCGGGTGAAGAGGAGACCGACTATCACGATGACCGCGATGCATATTATGGCAATAATGCTCATCATCCACTTAAACACGTCCACCTCTTTGGAGGCCTCTTTCCTGTCGATCTTTGAGACAATGGCCCAGTTCATGCCATCTATCTTCAATGGATCATAGGAAACAAGCTGGCTTTCACCTTCGTTCTTGTAGATTTCGGATCCTGATTCACCGGAAAAGGCGTTATCAAGAAAGGGCAGGGATATCTCGTGCCCTATCTTGAGGCTGTTTTCTTTCTCGCTCTTGGTGACAGAGTCTGTGCGGAAGGCCCTCTTTCCGTCCTTTTGCCCAACCAGGTATGTCTCACCCGTCTCCCCCATTCCCTCGCGTCTGTGTACAATGGTATTGATGGGTTTATTGTTCAGCTTGAGGGCAACAGCACCTAATAACTCCTTTTCAGTTTCTGTATTATTTGAATCTTGTATATCAATCTTATAAACGGGTGTCATTATAATGGAGACATATTGATTGCCTGAAGGCTCATAGGGCTCAAAATCCCCGATGGCAAGGCCCTTAAGACCCTCTTGAAAAATCCTGCCCAGGAGGCTTTCCTTGAACGATCCCTCTGTCAGATTTTGACCAAGTTCAGATTCCCTTTTGTAGCCGTAAACGACTTTCCCATCTTTTGTGATAAGCAGGATATCGTAATAACCGTATTCATTAATAAATTCCCCCAGAGATTTGCCATATAATTCGCTAAAATATTTATAAGCGCTTTCCCTTACGCCCCCGTCCGCATCAAATGAAAGGACGAATTTATCCACGGCCTCGGCCACCAGTGGATTATTGGAGAGGACCTTTATGTCGCTCCTGCACTTTTTAAAATACTCTTCCACCTGGGCCTTTTTTATTTCCTGGACGATCCTAAGTTTTTCAAATGCCTGCGTAAAAATGGCATCGCTTGCGGTTATTAAAGAGATGCTCCCGATTATGGCGAAGGGAATAACTCCAACGGCCAAGAAAGATATTAGAAGTCTGGTCCGGATTCTAAGATTATTGATTTTAAACATTTCCTGTCTCCCTGAATTAAGAGCTTCAATATTTGAAATAAGTCTGATAATGATTTTGCAAAGATTATGCCGGAAATTGTGAAGATTATGGAAGACTTGAAAATCAAGAGATATAAGTGATTTTAAAAAAGATAAAGGGACATCCACTGGCTGGGCCCAGTTATCGGCCTATGGCGGAATCAGTACCGGATGAGATCTCTGTTTCATTTTTGACGCCCATAGTCATATTTCCAACGTTTATGCGCTCTGAAATATTGCTTTTTAAGATATTCAATTACAGATCTGCAAAAGCATGAAAGGGGTGACCATGGATCGAGAATCGCTAAAAGACTGTTTCCAGGAAAGTGTGATGAAACATGGGGGAAAAATTGCCATCACCTTTTTAAGGGGTGGAAAAGTGGAGACCGAGACAACCTATCTCCAACTGGATCAGGATTCAAACAGGCTCGCCAATACACTGTTAAACGCCGGCGCTAAAAGGGGAGACAGGATTATCCTGTTCCTTGACAAGTCCCTAGCGCTTGTGGTTGCCCATCTCGCGATCCAGAAGATAGGCGCCGTTTCCATCCCACTCAATCCCGATTTTAAACGGTCCGAGGTGCAATACCTTTTAAGGGACGCCGATGCCTCTCTGGTTGTCTCCGGCCCCGGCCAGGAGGAGATTGTAAGAGAAACCGGTTTGACACCCTCAATACTGGCCCTGGATACACGAATACCCTACCAGGATATTGATCTTTTCCGGGCCGCTTCGGAGGATCTCTCATCAACAAATATAGGATCTGATGACGCGGGGATTATTATCTACACGTCAGGGACGACCGGAGAGCCAAAGGGCGTCATCCTCACCCAGGAAAATCTTGTCCATGACGCCCTAAGAATCATAGAGACATGGGAGATAAGGGAATCGGACATGTTATGCCACGCCCTGCCGCTTTTTCATGTCCATGGAATGTGCTTTGCCCTCCATACCCTCCTGATCGCGGGCGGCCATGTCCTTATGCTTGACAGGTTTTCACCAGAAGCTGTCGTTCAAGTCCTTGGAGGCAGGGAGAAAGGGCCTGTGTGCAGTCTCTTTATGGCGGTCCCGTCCATGTACGGGAGGATCATGGACCACCTTGGAGAAAAGAGACCGTACTTAGGGCATATCCGCCTGTGGACCTCGGGTTCTGCCCCGCTCCTGCCAAAGGACTTTGAAAGGATAAAGAGCGTATTCGGAAAAGAGCCGGTTGAAAGGGAAGGCATGTCTGAGACCGGCATGAATTTTTCAAATCCCCTCCACGGCATCAGAAAACCCGGTTCAATCGGTCTGCCCCTGAAGGGCCTCCAGGTCAGGATTGTGGACCCTGTCACCTTCAATGACGTCCCGTCGGGTCAGAAGGGCGAGATTTGGCTGAAGGGCCCTGGTATAACACCGGGCTACTGGGGGAAACCAGAAGAAACAAAAAAGGCCTTTGAGAAGGGCTGGTTCCGGACCGGCGACCTTGGGAGGGTGGACGAGGATGGATATTATTATATAACCGATCGCATCAAGCATATTATTATATCAGGTGGGGAAAATATCTCTCCAAAGGAGGTCGAGACGGTCATAAACCGGTTTGACGGCGTTGTTGAATCATGCGTGGTGGGTATCCCGGACGCGAAATGGGGAGAGAAGGTGGTCGCTGCCGTCGTTACGGGAGAGGGCCAGGAAGTGCGTCCCATTGATATCCTGAAATTCTGTAAAGAGCACCTCCATGACTGGAAATGCCCCAAGGAGATAACCCTGTGTAATGACCTCCCCAAAAACAGGATGGGAAAGGTGCTGATAGAGGAGGTTAAAAGATTGTTTTAAAGGATATAATCTATCGCGTTTTCCGCAGCGATGCGGCCCGAATTGATGGCGAACCCAAAGGCGCTCGCGCTCAGCTCGCTGCAATAGGTCTCGGACTCCCAGCCGCTGGTAGTCACACCCGCAGCGTAAAGGCCGGGCATGGGATTGTCCTTTTTATCCAGCACCTCCATGCGTTCATTGACCCTGATCCCTCCTATGGTATCGAGGAGCACGGACAGGCCCTTGATGGCATAGTAAGGGGAGGTGTGTAGGGGCAAGAGGTATCTCCTCTCTTTTGCAAAACTCTCGTCATATCCTTGAGCGCAGAAAGAATTATATTGAGCAATCGTATCCTTAAGGACTCCCGGGTCCGCC
Organism: uncultured Desulfobacteraceae bacterium; assembly: GCA_964526655.1. Lineage (GTDB taxonomy): Bacteria > Desulfobacterota > DSM-4660 > Desulfatiglandales > HGW-15 > CAZGIZ01. The sequence goes on from CAZGIZ010000079.1 coordinate 3,606, forward strand.
CCTATCCATCCGGCTATCCCTTCCCAGGAATCGGATATTTTCACCCTGCCCTTGTCCGCCTCCTCCTGCAATGCCCTTTCCAGGCCGGGCATTTTCTCCTCGAATCTGCCTCTTATGGCGGCATCCAGGAGTGCATATGAGACCCTGCCAGGCTGCAGGAGCATCGCATTCACGCTTTCAAACACATGGTAGCCCGAAGCCTCGTCGATAAACCTTTTTCCGTTCTTATTCACCCATAGGGTGGAAGGGTCCCTCTCAAATGTCATCAAAGGCCATGCATGCAGGTCAAACCTCGGCCCCTCCTTTATCATGGTTGCAAATCCTTCCAGGGATGCCCCCGCCTCAGACGCCAAAAAGAGCCCGTCTCCCTTGAGCGGTAATCCGCTTAGGGGCATGCCCTCATAGTAAGAGGAGCAGTACTTCCTGAGGAGTTCATGGTTTCCGCCAAAGCCGCCTGTTGCGATAATAGCGGCTTTAGTTCTTATTGCCGTCTCCTTGCCGTTCCTCGATACCAGAATGCCTGTCACCTCTCCCTTTTCTCCGCGTACTACCTTTTTTCCGCTGCTCTGAAGAAATATTAAGACCCCCAGGTCGTTACATTTTCCTGCCAGGATCTTTATCAACATGGCGCCATTTCCTTTGGGATTGTGCTGGACCGGCGGGTATTGGTCAGGATACAGGCGAATAAGGTCGAATTCCAGCCCCTTGTCCTCCAGCCATCGAATTGTGTCTCCTGACCTGTTTATGAAGGCACGGAGTATCCCTGGGTCAACCCTGCCCCAGTGGGCCCATTCCATGGCCCTCTTGAAGAGGTAATCCCTGTCCGCGACAATCCTTTCCCGGGCCTGAACAGGGCTTTCGCAGGCGAACAGTCCCCCTGCAAGGGCGGTGTTGCCGCCCAGGCTATCCCGCTTTTCAACTACTATGATCCTGGTGGCCCCCCTTTCCGCGGCCTCCACGGCAGCGGCGAGACCTGACCCGCCGCCGCCCAGGATCACGATATCGGCCTCAAGCTCTCTATCCTCTGCCTCTCCTGTTGAATTCATATTATGGATATCCTCCCTATGAACTCCGCCAACAAAAATCCTGGCCCAAAGGACCATGCTTTGAGTCAACGCCCTGTCAGGGCGCCCATATTGAAAACAACTCCGAGCCATGGCAAAGGCCGGGTCCTCCTTTTCAGGCCCTATCTCAAAAAAAATTCCACAGCACCTTGCAGTTCCCGTAGATGGAAGGGTTCATGGCCCTAATGATAATTCCTTTACTGCTTGGCCCCTGTTTCTTGCTCCCCCATGGCGGGATCTTCTACACGCCAAGGGAAGGTCCTATTGTCGAGGAATTGCCCGGCCTTGTTTCAATCCCATAGAGATCTAATGATGGAGGCAGGTATCCCTTTGAAGAGAAACACAGTACCGGACTCATTGTAAATCCTAACCCGTTTGCTCTTACCCTATGATTCATAGATTCCGTTTGCGGGAGAGCACGTGTTATTAAAACGAATAAATTTCAGGAACGAAATCCGATCAGGTCACGGGCCAGGTCAATCTTGCTCAACCTCTCTGCCCCATCCTCGGTAATTAAATAGGTGTAACCCATGCCGCACCCGTCCCCGGCAACCTCCTTCATGACGCACGCATGTATGGCCAGTACCATGCCCGGTTCCAGCATCCTGTTATCGGATTCATCAATTGTAATGGGGCCGTGGGCGTCCAGGCCGAGATCATGCCCGGCTTCAAGGGGGGATATAAACCCATTCTCATGGACGGTGTCCATCAGCGTGCGGTATATGTCGGATACCTTTGTCCCAGGCCGCAGGATCTTTTGGGCGGCCCTGTCGGACTCGTCCCAGACCATTACCATTTTTAGGACATGGGGCGGATAATCTCCCACGGGCAAGGTAACGGGGAGCTGCGCATAATATCCTTCATAGGCCGGCGTTATTTCAAAGAAGAGTGTCCCATTCTCTTCCAGTTTGTCGGCCGTGGGAAAGAAGGACATATTCATGGTTGCACCGGCCCCGTCTATAAGTTCAAAGGAATACTCGCACCCCATCTCATAGATGGCCTTCTTGGCCGCCCCGTAGATGTCATACTCACCGAGGCCCGGCCGAATTATCTCCCTTAAGAGACCGTACACCCTATCCGCAATTTTGGCCGCTACCCGTGTCTTTTCTATTTCCTCCGGGCTCTTGATTATGCTCAGCCGATTGAATATCTCAACCGAATCCACCAGGCTCTCCTGAAACTTCTCCTTTATTGCCGTATACACGGGGACCTGGATGCAAGGCATACCTATAACACCGACCCCGTTGCCTCTATAAAAGCGGGATAATTCCTTCAGGGCCTGTTCCTCGGGTCTTGACGTTTCCCTTAAGTCAAGGAGATCAATAGCCCCTACAGTCCTTCGAAGTTTGGGTGAAG
>CAZGIZ010000079.1:6035-20292 GCA_964526655.1 uncultured Desulfobacteraceae bacterium
TCTTCTGAAAGGGCCGTATAAGGAAAACAGGGTCCCCTTCCAAGGGGAAGATACAACATCCGCCGCCTCCGGAACCCGTTACGTACCGGAGATTGCCCCTGTTAAAATCGTCAGAGCGACCGACAATTAGAAGACAATCAAGGTCCTCCTTTTCCATCGATTCCCTTATGGCCCTGTAGCGTCGTCTGTACTCTCCCTCTGAAATGCCCATTTTCCTTTCCATGCCCCCTTTTCATTAAAGGTTAAAAAGGATCCTACCCTTCAAGGCCATATTCCTTTATCTTGGAGATAAGGATGGGCCGGCTGATCTCCAGGATCTTTGCGGCCCTGGACCGGTTCCCTCCCGTCAGATCAAGGGCCTTCCTTATAAGGTCTCTCTCGAGGCGCCTGGACGCCTTTTTTATTGAAAGGGTGTGCCCCGGCTCCTCCCGGGAGGAGAGGTCACGGGCGGATGTTATTGAGACCGGGAGCTCAGCGGGGGAAATGAGATTTTCTCTCGCAAGTATAATCGCCCTCTCCACGACATTCTCCAACTCCCTTATATTCCCGGGCCAGCCATGCCCCATGAGCATGGACATGGCTTCCGAAGAAAGCCCCTCGATATCCTTGCTCAGCTTCTTGTTAAAGATATCTATAAAATAACCTACCAGGAGGGGGATGTCCCCCCGTCTCTCTCTGAGCGGGGGCAGATGAATGGGCATGACGTTGATCCTGTAAAAGAGATCTTCACGAAATCTACCCTCCTCGACCTCTCTTTGAAGGTCCCTTGATGTTGCAGTTATAACCCTTACGTCGATCTTCCTGGCCGCGGTGGAGCCAAGGGGTGTTATTTCCTGTTCCTGGAGGGCCCGCAGGAGTTTGACCTGTAGGGGCAGGGGCAATTCCCCTATCTCGTCAAGGAAAATCGTCCCCTTGTCAGCCTCTTCGAAGAGGCCCGGTTTATCCCTGACAGCATCGGTGAAGGCCCCCTTTTTATACCCGAACAATTCACTCTCGAGGAGATTCTCAGGGATGCCGCCGCAGTTTATGGAGACCATTGGGTTCGCGCTCCTCGAGCCGCTGGAATGTATGGCCTTTGCGATAAGTTCCTTGCCCGTCCCGCTCTCACCCGTTATCAGGACCGTGGTCTTGTGGCCTGCTACCCTATCCACAAGTTCAAAGACGCGGGCCATGGCCTCGCTCCTGGCCACTATGTTGCCGAAAGAATATTTCTGCTCGATCTTCTTTATCCTGTCCTGTAACCTCAGGTTCTCCCTTTTCAGGCGCTCGCGCTCTTCGGCCTTTTTCAGGGTTAGGAGGACCTCGTCGGCCTTAAAGGGTTTTGAGATGTAGTCGTAGGCCCCCATTTTCATTGCCTCAAGGGCCGTATCAACGGTCCCGTAAGCGGACATCATGATGAATGTCTTTTCCGGGTGTTTCGCCCCCGCTTCCTTCAGGAAGGCCATGCCGTCCATCCTCGGCATCTTTAGATCGCAGAGGATGAAGTCAAAATCCTTCTTATCCATCATTGATAGACCCTCAACGCCGTCTGCGGCCGTATCGGCTACGTATCCTTCCCTGTCGAGCATCACCTTGAGCATGTGCCTCATGTTTTTTTCGTCATCGACAATTAGGACATGCATGCCTGAAGATGTCATTTTTCCGCTCCAGTGTTTGAGTTAACAGAGGGGGAGCCGGATAATGATGGTGGTCCCCTCTCCCGGCACGCTCTCGGCGCTGATTGTCCCTCCCAGCCCTTCCACTATCCTGTAGCATACGGAAAGTCCGAGACCCGTGCCTTTGCCCGGCTCTTTGGTGGTATAAAAGGGGTCAAAGATATAAGCAAGCTCCTCCGGTCCGATACCCGGGCCGTTGTCAGAGAATCTTATTTCAATACAATCGTCCGAATCCGAGCTCCTAATAATCACAACCCTTGAATCCCTCTCCGCCGTTTGATCCCCGGACCGGAGCACGTCGGCGGCGTTTATAATGATATTCAGGAATACCTGCTGCAGTTGGTTTGAATCCGTAAGGACAGTGTCCAATGACGCCCCAAGATCCATCCTGACTTCAATCCCCTCCATCATGGGCTGGGGCTTCAGCATGTTTACCGTATCAATTATCAGATCATGCACGTGACTCTCTTCCCTCTTTCCCATTGAGGGACGCGAATAATCCAGCAACTGGCTGATAATAAGCCTTACCCGGTTTATCTCGGATTCGACCCTCTTTATGAAATCAACCTTTTCCTCCTCCGTGATATCCCCTTTCCTGATCATTTCCAGGTAACCTAATATGATGCCGATGGGGTTTCCTATCTCATGGGCGATTCCGGCCGCCAGCCGGCCGACCGATGCTAATTTCTCAGACCTGATTATCTCATTCTGTGCGCGTTTGAGCTCCCTGTTGGCCTTTTCCAAGGAGGAGATGTTCGCCTCTAATTCTCTCTTGTTCTCATCGAGTCTCTCAATCATTATGCCAAGTGAACGTGAGAGTTTGCCTATCTCATTCCTCGGGTCTTCGGCCATGGACGGGATAATATCACCGCCCTTGTAAGCCTCGGTCATCTTCAGGAGCCTGTGTATCGGTTTAACGACGATCCTTGAGAGCAGATATATCCCTACCATGGCGAGTACAATGGTATCCAGGAGGATATACAGGAATATCAGCTTTTCCGATCTCCTGAGTGTTTGATATATGGAATCAAGAGAGGAGCTCACTGCAATTCCGCCTAAACGCCTTCCCTCAACAACGAGGGGGGCGGAAATATGGACATTTTTTTTAACCAGCCAAAGTACCCCCCATGCCGTTCCGCTGTAATTGACTGACAGTGACCCTGCGCCAATTGCCTCCCTGGCAAGAGTCAGGCCGTATTGATTCCCTTCTCCTGATAAGATGCTTGTGAAGACCGGGCTTCCGTTTCTGTCCGTGATTACCACCCCCGAGTATCCCCCGGTTGACAACAGCTTCTCCGCCCATTTGCCGAAGTCGCCCGCGTCATTGATCCTGTTTAATTCCCTATGCCCGCTCTGCATAAAAGATTGAATATTCTGCTCAAGGGCCTTGATCAATAATCTTCCCGTGCCTATCTTGGCATCCAGTAGGTCCCTCTGGGAAAAATTCAGCATGGCCACATTGACAAGCAGCATCGCGGCGATTATCAAAAACACCAATTGCGTCAGTATCCCCGCCCTCAGGCCGGAAAATGGGAACCTCAAGATTTACCCTCAATGCATTAATTTAAAATGAATGTCCGAACCCAGCGGCCATGCCTTGGTCATCCTCACCATTACTCCATCACTCCAACACTCCAACATGCCGGGCCTGCTGCATGCCATCCCGATTGAAACCCATGGATCCAGCTGATGCAGGAGGAACGCATCGGATACCAGTGCCACCCATCACATCAGCAGCCTCAAATACCAGGACAGGATCTCTCTCCCGAAAAAGAGTTGGACAAGCGCTCCAAGTGCTAAAAAGGGCCCGAAGGGTATTCTGGTCCCGAGCCCTTTGCCTGCGAGTGCTAAAGACACGCCTCCGATGAGAGCGCCGGTCAGAGAGCCCGCTAATATAACAAAGGGTATCGCCTTCCAGCCCATCCACGCCCCGATCATCGCAAGCAGCTTGATGTCGCCTCCCCCCATACCCTCTTTGCCCGTCAGACGTTTAAAGACAAGGGCGACCAGGTAGAGGATGCCGCCTCCGCCCAGGATCCCGATCAGGGAATCGTACCATGTAATATGTCTGAATATCGCTGATGCCAAGAGGCCGGCAATTATGCCGGGGATCGAAATAACATCAGGTATAATCTTGTGACCCATGTCAATAAAGCTTATGAGGACAAGGGATGCCGTGAATAAAAGAAACAGAAAATACTGATGGCTCAGGTGATACCTGATAAAGAGCGAGACGCTTAACAACCCCATTATCAATTCCACGAGTGGATACCGGACAGGGATGGGTTGACGACAATGCCTGCATCTCCCCCTAAGGACCATGTAACTTATAAGGGGGATATTGTCGTAGAAATTGATCCTTTCACCGCATCTGGGGCAAGATGATGGTGGATTGATAATGGATTTTCTGAGGGGAATCCTGTGTATGCAGACATTAAGGAAGCTGCCCAGGACGAGTCCGAAAAAGAAGGAGAAGACTATCATCACGGAGTCAGGCGTCATTTCAATCAAAGGCCCCCTGTTCAAAGCTGTCTAATATCGTGATGAATTTTTGATCAAAAGAGCCCTTTTGTCAATAACAGGAAAGAATCTCGCCCATTTTATATCGGATTGACAAAATACCGCATTTTGGATAGAATAATTAACCATGATCATTTCCATAAATCCTCAAAATCCCCAGCAGCGCCTGATCAAACGTGTCGGCGAGGTCCTGGAGGCGGGGGGCATAATCGCCTATCCCACTGACACCTTTTACGGGATAGGCTGCGATCTTTACAACAAAAAGGGGATACAGCTCATCTACAAGCTCAAAAACAGACCCCTCTCACAACCCTTTTCAGTCATATGCGACGACCTGAAAGAGATCAGTCAGTATGCAAAGCTCTCCAATTACGCCTACAAGACCATGAAAAGGCTGCTCCCCGGCCCATACACCTTTATCCTGGAAGGGACCAAACTTGTACCCAAAATCATGCTGACCAAGAGAAAGACCGTTGGCATACGAGTGCCCGACAATAATATATGCCTGGATATAGTCCGGACCCTTGGTCGCCCCATTATCAGTACAAGCGCCAGACTGGACGACCCGCAGTCAATTCAAGAGGCCTATTCACCCTATCTGGATATTGTGATTGACGGGGGGGTGCTCTATCCAAGCCCCTCCAGCGTGATCTCTCTGATAGGAGATGTGCCGGAAGTTATTCGTGAAGGGAAAGGGGATGTCAGTTCCTTTAGTTAGCCCGTTGAACGGTGAAACCCGTCCCACCTGTATTCTGTTGTAGTCCTTAAACGGTCGGAAAAGGTCTTAAACAAGGCCTTTGAAAGGTTTTGAAAGAGGAGATCCCACAGATTAATTCCAGTCCTTTTCGGGTAGACCAGGCTGACGTCACCCTCTATATTCGAGAGCTGTTTGGCGATATCCACGGCGTCCTGGAAATTGCCCAGGCTGTCAACCAGGCCTAATTTCTTTGCCTGGAGCCCGGTAATCACCCGGCCGTCCGCAACCTCCCTGACTTTTTCAATGGAAAGTTTCCTGCCCTCTGCGACAGCTTTGATAAACTGCTCCTGAATATCCGTGATCAGTCCCTTAATAAGTTCCTTATCCTGTTCCGTTAATTCCCTGTGGGGGGAGCCGATGTCTTTATATTCGCCCGCCTTCAGGACCTCGAGACCCACGCCGATCTTTTTCAGGAGTTCCTTTACCTGGACAAATTCCATGATGACGCCGATGCTTCCGGTGAGGGTGCCCGGATTGGCCACTATCCTGTCACCTGCCACTGCCACATAGTAGCCGCCGGAGGCCGCCACATTACCCAGCGAGGCCACAACCTTTTTTTCAGGGGTGGTCCTCATGACTTCCCTGTTAATCTCCTGCGATGCCCCCACGCTTCCACCTGGGGAGTCGATCCTCAGGATAATCGCCTTGATATGATTATCCTTTCTGAATTCCACGATCTGATTGACTGCCTGCGTCGAATCAGTGATGGTGCCTTCTATTGTAACTACCCCGATTTTGTTGGAAAATGTCAGGCCTGAAGAGGGGCCGGAAAAGAAGTGGACAATATACATTACCGCGCCCAGAAATAACGCGGCGATCAACAGTACCAAAAGGACAGGCAAGATAGAGTGTTTCTTCATGAATAGCTATTTAATAAATCAGGATTCGTCTTTTTCAGTCTCATCCTGTGCTTCACCGGGTCGGCTTCCGGCGGCCTCCGCGCTATCTTCCTCCCGCCGGTCCTCATCCTTGGCTTCATCCGCCTTCCCGTGATTAGTTGATTTCCTGTTTTCAAGATCGAGTATGCCCGCCCTCAAGAGCTCGCCAAGGTTGGAGGTCGCCTCTCCGCTGTTACCCAGATAGGACTTATATATGTCTCTTTCATCACTCTCTTCGAGTTGCCTGATGGAAAGACCGATCTTCTTTTCCTCTCTCGACAGATTAATCACCTTTGCCTGGATGACATCATCAATCTTGAACCTGCTCAGGGGATTGCCGCCCTTTTCTCTTGTCAATTCCGAGACATGAATGAGCCCCTCGATCCCTTCTTCAAGTTCAACAAAGACTCCAAAATCGGTTATATTCGTGACTGTTCCAGTGATCCTCGTCCCTGGTTTGTATTTTTCAGGGATCTCATTCCAGGGGTCGGGTGTCAGTTGCTTAATTCCAAGAGAAAAGCGCTCATTGGCCTCATCGATATTGAGCACAACGGCCTGCACTTCCTGGCCTTTCTTATATAGCTCCGAGGGGTGCTTTATCCTCTTGGTCCAGGAGATATCGGAGATATGGACAAGACCGTCTATGCCTTCATCAATGCCTATAAAAATGCCGAAATCAGTGATGTTCTTTATCTTTCCTTCAATAGTTGTTCCAATCGGATATTTTTCTCCTATGATTTCCCACGGGTTCGGTTCGACCTGTTTTAGACCCAGTGAGATACGTTTGTTGGCCGAGTCTATGTTTAGTACAACCGCATCAACAATATCACCCACTTTGACTACCTGGGAGGGGTGTCTTATCTTTCTTGTCCAGGACATCTCCGATACATGGATCAGACCCTCAATCCCGTCCTTCACTTCCACAAAGGCCCCGTAATCGGCCAGGCTTACCACCTTCCCCCTGACCCTGGTATTCACCGAATATTCCTTGTCCGCCTCTGTCCATGGGTCAGGGTTGAGCTGCTTTACACCAAGCGACACCCTTTCCTTTTCCCTGTCAAATTTCAGTACCTTGACTTTGATATCATCACCAATCTGATAGAGCTCTGAGGGGTGACCCACCCTTCCCCATGAAATGTCGGTTATATGGAGCAGCCCGTCAATCCCTCCCAGATCTATGAAAAGGCCGTAGTCTGTTATGTTTTTGACCGTCCCTGTCAAAACGGCGTTATCTTCAAGGACCTGCAGGGTCTTCTCCCTCTGTTTTTTCCGGTTCTTCTCGAGAATCGCCCTGCGGGAAAGGACTATATTCGACCGACGCTTGTTGTATTTGAGGATCTTAAAATCGTGTTCAGTTCCGATCAGGGCGTCAAAATTTCTTATGGGTTTGAGATCGATCTGAGACCCGGGAAGAAAGGCCTGGAGACCTATATCTACGGCCATGCCGCCCTTGAGCCTGGAAATGATTTTTCCGTGTATTGTGCCGTCCCTTTCATAAATATCCTTGATCTCGTCCCATATCTTGATCTTGGCCGCCTTTTCCTTTGAAAGTATGATGCGCCCGTCCTCATCCTCTCTCCTCTCAAGCAGCACATCTATCTTATCTCCCACCTTGGCGGTCAAGTTGCCCTTGGCATCGATAAATTCATTGATCCTGATCTGCCCTTCCGATTTATACCCGATATCAACAAGGACATGTTCTTTGCCTATCATGACGATCTCCCCGGAAACAAGCTCCCCCTCCTGGATGCTTCTCAGGCTCTTTTCATACAGCTCCATAAAACTGCCGGATTCTGAATCCTCTTTCGGTTCTTCAGCGCCTTTTTGGATCGGCTCTTTATCTGAGTCAGCCCCATCTGCGGGACGGGCATCCCTTTCCCCCCCTTGAGAATCCGAATCCCCTTTATCGTCCTTATCCTGTCCGACCCCTTCAACCGGCCTTTCTCCTTCAGGGTCCCTGTCAGAGGTGCGGATCCCCTGACCATCCTCTTGGTTATTGCCCGGGCTATTCTCCATGATTTCGTCTGTAAGTTTCTCCATTAACCTAAACACCCCCCTGAATGTATTGTCCCAGAACGTAACAATTGCATAATTCGCATTTATTATCAAATATTAATATAAACATCAACTATATCATAAAATTTTTTACCCCTTAGGAAGGCCCAAAGGGATAATCCGTCATACTTTCTTTTTTCCTGCCTTTTCCAGTATCTCTCCAACCACCTGTTCTATCCCCAGTAATGTCGTGTCAATAATTATGGCGTCTTTCGCGGGCCTGAGAGGCGCTATGGGCCTTGTTTCGTCCTGTTTATCCCTTTTTCTGAGTTCGGCCCCTATCACATCCCTGGATACGGATTCACCCCTTTCCAGCCTCTCCGCGTATCTCCTTTCCACCCTTACTTCCGGAGAGGCGATAAGGAAGAATTTGTGATCCGCGTCGGGAAAGACCACGGTCCCCATATCACGGCCTTCTGCCACCAGTCCGCCCTGCCTGCCTATTTTCCGCTGAAGCCCTGTCATGGCCTCCCTGACCTCTTTTACCGCGGATATCGCGGAAGAGAGCATGTCCATTTCAGGGGTCCTGATCTCAGATGTGACATCCTCCCCTCCGATATATATCCTGGAATCATTCCCGTGAGAGCGGATATTCAGATCAAGTTCAAGGCACATCTCTTTGAGTTCCCGGCCGTTTTGAGGGCCAAGCCCCCTTTTATGGGCCTCAAGCGCGACGGCGCGGTACATGGCACCCGTATCAAGATAGAGGAGATCCAGCTTTTCCGCCACTATCCTGCTCACCGTGCTTTTTCCTGAGCCCGCCGGGCCGTCAATGGTTATTATCAGGTTCTTGGACATTTGATCAGGGGTTTTTCTCCAGGACCTTCTTGAGGGTCATTATGAATCGCTCATTCTCCTCGGGCAGGCCCACATTTATCCTGATATACTCATCCAACCCATAGCTTTCCATGGAACGGACAATGACTCCCTCTCTGAGCATAAGTTCGTAGGTCTTCCTGGCGCCGAGGGGCACCCTGATCAAAAAGAAGTTGGTCTGTGTGGGGAGATATTCAATGCCGAGGCCGTCAAGACCTTCAAAGAGATAGCTCAGCCCGTCCCTCACGAGGCGCAGGGTGGCGGAGACAAATTCCCTGTCATCTAGGGCGGCCAAGGCGGCAGCCTGGGCAAGACTGTTGGCGTTAAAGGGCTGCCTCACCCTGTTCATGTAATCGACGAGATCTTCGGAAGCGAATCCATAGCCTATCCTGAGACCCGCAAGTCCGTAAAGCTTTGAGAAGGTCCTTAAGGCGATAAGCCTCGGATAATCCGTCAGGAGTTGGAGTCCGTCGGCCACATCACGGTCCGTGACAAATTCGATGTAGGCCTCATCCAGGACCACAACGATGTCTCCGGGCAGGGCCCCAAGAAAAGCCGCCATTTCCCCCTTGGAGATCGCGGAGCCCGTTGGATTATTTGGGTTATTGACAAATATGATCTTGGTCCTCCCCGTAACGGCCCCGGCAATGTCGTCGAGATTTATCCTGAAATCCCTGAGGGGAATGGAGACAACCCTTCCTCCCGCACCCCTGACAATTTTTTCATAGACCAGGAAGGTGGGAAAGGCCTGGATCACCTCTTCTCCCATGGTCAAAAAGGTCCTGATAATCAATTCAATAAGTTCATTGGATCCATTGCCCAGAATGATTTTTTCCTGCGGAAATCCAAACCGATCGGACAATTTCGCCTTGAGATAATACCCGCTTCCGTCGGGATATCGGTTAATCTTTTTGACATTATCCATGATGGCCTTAACGGCCATGGGTGACGGGCCGAGGGGATTTTCGTTTGAGGCCAGCTTAATGGACCCCCTTATGCCCAGCTCCCTTTCAAGCTCTTCAATGGGCTTCCCGGGCGGATAGGGAACAAGCCTTTCAATGCCGGGGTTTATCAGTTGTTTCATAAAAAAATCCCTTATTCACGAAAATCATTTACTTTTTACTCTGTCGCCCTATTGATCAGGCTTTTATATCAGGGGAAAAGAAATATCAAGGTTTTTACTGATTTACAATCCGGGAGAACATCTTTGAACTTGAAAATGGACTTGACCTTGATATATTATTTTAGTAATTTTTATCTTTGATCATCAATTCAGGCATAATAATAAGATTATTCTTTGCCTTCTTTGATGAATTCATCCGATCATTTTACGCTATTACGCCCCGGATTATCATGACATGACACAAGAAGATCCTGAATTTTAAAAGGCGCCCTGTCAGTTAAGCCTTGACTTAAGTCTTCTGATTCATTATTTTTATGATTTTTATAAAGGTCTTAATCTTCTCTTTCATTAAACGGTCAATGGAATTTCACATATTATTACCTTTTAAGACAGGAGATCTATGAACAAATCGCAACTTATCGAAGAACTTGCAAAGGCGGAAAACCTGGCCCTTAAAAAGGCGGAGGAAGTCGTTAATACTGTTTTCGGTGACATGGAAAAGGCCCTCATCAGTGGGGAACGAGTTGAGATCAGGGGCTTTGGCAGCTTTAAGATCAAACACTATGACGGCTACCAGGGCAGGAATCCGAAAACAGGCGAAATTATTAACGTGGCGCCGAAAAAACTCCCGTTTTTCAAGGTCGGCAAAGAGCTGAAGGAGAGAGTAGATATAGTTTAATGCCCAGGCTCGCCTTGGTCGTGCTAGACAGGGAGCTAGCGGTGCCCTGTAACCCGAAATCCGCTCATGCGGGGTTGAAAGTCCTTAGTGAGAATCGTGATTTCGGATTGTCCTCTGATCACTTTCAAATTGAAGTGGACCACACGTGACAGACGCTTATGAACCCCGTCAGGTCCGGAAGGAAGCAGCGGTAAGTAATGCGGTTTGTGTCGTGACGGTATCTACTTTTTACGCGGAGTGATTATGGCACTTCGTTCACGTTTCGAATAAGGATGCACGACCAGGGCCTTTTCACAGATCCCGTCTCTTTATCGCTATTTCTCCATATCCCTTTTAGATGAAACAAATAGACTTGAATCCATCCCATAGCCGCTCCGGAAAATCCCGGAGAAGACTCCCCTCAAAGGAACCCCTTAAAAGACACGATCCCGGGTCCCTAAGTCAGGCCCTTCATTTCAAATTTCCTCTACTCTCAGGCCAGGACAGGCTCATACACGGGGTCTTCACCAGACAGGGAGGGGTAAGCGATTCCCCCTACAAAAGCCTGAATGTCAGTTACCAGACCGGGGATCTGCCAGAAAGGGTTAGAAGGAACCTAAATATAATCAGGGACACAATCGGCGCCCGACGAATCGTTTTCATGAACCAGGTCCACGGGGGCAATATCCTCCGGCTGCGAAAAGGTTCCGATCCCGATCTCGGTTCAACGGCTGAGGCGGACGCCCTTGTCACTGATATTCCCTCCACGGCCCTCCTTGTCAAACAGGCGGACTGTCAGGGAGTCATCATCTTTGACAGGTCCAGGTCCGTGGTATCCCTTGTCCATTGCGGCTGGAGGGGCAGTGTCATCAATTTATTGGGTTCCGTCGTGGAGGAGATGCGGTCGGGATTCGGGTGCAGGGCCCAGGACATGTTGGCGGCCGTCGGCCCTTCCCTCGGCCCCTGTTGCGCGGAGTTTATTACTCACAATGAAATATTCCCGGAAGGGTTCAGGCGGTTTATGGTGAGGGAGGACTATTTTGATCTCTGGGAGCTGAGCCGGACCCAGCTCCTTAAAGCCGGTCTCATGAAGGAGAATATAGAGATAGCAGGCATCTGCACCAGGTGCAATACCGATCTCTTTTATTCCTACAGGGGAGAGGGGGAAACCGGGAGATTCGCCACGGTCGCCATGATTCGGGAACCCGCCTAAGTGCATGTATTCACAAATACGGTGACATATAAGCGTATGAACCAGAACGATCAGCAGTCACCAGACACAGAGTTCACGGAGATGATGTATTATTTTTGATTTGTCGGGAGGCTCCGACAAATCAAAAGCATATCGCCTCCGGCGGCGCTCAGGTATTGGAATCCGCCAGTAGGATTGCAGGTCTTTTCCCGATCGGGTATCTCCCCGATCGGGAAAAATATCCTCTCTGTGTTCCCCGTGCCTCTGTGGTTAGTCATAATGAACCCAAAATACGTCACAGAAATTATGAATTAGACTGATAGCTTGCCTGTTGCCCCTTTTTCCCGCCTATCAAAAATCAGAACGCATACTGTAGACACCACCTTCCAGGGAGCTATCTACCTTGCCGTCAAGCTTGTGCATTACGGCCTGCATAGTCCTGTTTGTGGTCTGGATCTCGGCGGTAAAGCCCCGGATGCCGTCCTTTCGCGCTATCCCGGATAGGTACTTTAACATAAAGGTCCCTATTCCGCGGTTTTGCCATTCATCAAGGACCACGAGGGCCACCTCTGCCCGGTTGGTCTTCTTGTCCAGGTAATAGCCCCCAAAGGCTATTATCTCCTCTTCTTCCGCAGCCTCCGGGAGGGTGCCCACAATAGCCACCTCGTTCCTGTGATCGATATAGACGAAGTCCTGGATCTGTTTTTGGGGGAATTTTTTCATGTTCCAGCCGAAGCGGTAATATATGGTGCCCTCGGACAGCTTGTAGAAGAGGTCCCTCATCCTGGTGGTGTCCGTAGGGTGAATGGGCCGGAATTTTATCTTTGTGCCGTCGTCCAGGATCATGGTGGTCGTAAGCTCCCTTGGACTGACAAAAATCTTTCCTTCCACCTCGGCCAATTCCGGCACCACATACCCGTATTCAATGGCCTTTTTCAGCAATTCGGCGCGGTAGTCTGGATGGGCTATGCTGATAAGCGCCATTGCCCTCTCCTGGATGTTTTTTCCATGGAGATAGGCGGTCCCGAATTCGGTTACAACGTAGCGGACGTCACCCCGGGTGGTAACCACGCCGGCGCCCGGCGCCAGCTGGGCTACAATACGTGAAACGGTCCCCTTTTTGGCGGTTGAGGGCATGGCAATGATACTCTTCCCCATGCTGGATCTGTTCGCGCCACGGTTAAAATCCGCCTGCCCGCCTATCCCTGCTATAAAGTGCGTCCCCAATGAATCGGAACAGACCTGTCCCGTAAGATCGACTTCGAGGGCCGTATTGACGGCCACCATCTTATTCTGCTGCCCTATCACCATGGGGTCATTGACATATTCTGTGCGCCTGAAGGAAAACATCTCATTGTCATTAACAAAATCATAAAATTCCCTGTTTCCCAGACAAAAACTCGTTACAATCTTTCCCCGGTCAAGTGACTTTCGCTTGCCGTTGACCGCCCCGGACTTTACAAGGTCCATCACCCTGTCAGTGATCATCTCCGTATGGATCCCCAGGTCCTTTTTTCCCTTGAGATACTCGATGGCGATCTGGGGTATCTTCCCGAAGCCCAACTGTATGGTCGAGCCATCTTCAATCAGGGCGGATATATATTCACAGATCCTCATTGTCCGATCGTCGATTTCGTCTCTTGGTACCTCGATCAATTCTTCGTCAACGGGCACCAGTATGTCTATTTCATAGATGTTGATGAGGCTGTCTCCGAAGGTCCTGGGCATCCTGGGATTGACCTGGGCGATGACAATCTTTGAGTTCTCCACAGCCGCCTTGACCACATCCACGGAGATGCCGAGGCTGCACATCCCTCTTTCGTCAGGGGGCGATACCTGTACCAGCGAGACATCCAGGGGAATCTGACCGTCACTGAAGAGCCTTGGGATATCTGAAAGCATGATAGGGGTGTAGCTCCCCAGACCCCGGCTTATGGAGTCCCGGATATTCTCAGAGATAAAAAAGCTGTTGACCCTGAAGCTTTCTGACAACTCCTTTCTCGCGTAGGGGGCGTCCCCGAAGGTCAGGAGCTGGATTATCTCGACGTCCGCCATCTCTTCGGCCCGTTCCGTCATGGCATTAACGAGCAGCAAGGGCTGGGCGCACCCTGTGCCGATAAAGACACGATGGCCGGGGCTTATCTTCTTGACCGCCTCTTGGGGCGATTTAGTGGTCACATTGAACCTCTTTTTCCATTCTGGAATAATGTTATTTTTCTTATCGTTATCCATTTTTCGCCCAGTCTTCCAAAAGTGTTATTCTCGCATCGGCCACAACGGAACTGGTTCCCACGGGCCCTACGATGAAGGGATTGATATCCATCTCCACAATCTGGGGAAAGTCGGTCACAAGCTGGCTTATGTGCTGCAGACCCAAGGCTATGGCATCAAGGTCCACGGCCGCCTGCCCCCTGACTCCCGTAAGAAATTCATAGGAACGGGTGCTCTCGAGCATCTGCATAGCCTCTTTTTTCGTTATTGGGGCGAGATGGAACGCGACATCCTTCATGACCTCGACAAAGATGCCGCCAAGCCCGAACATCATCATGGGGCCGAACTGGGGGTCCCTGCTCATGCCCAGAATAACCTCCCTCCCCCTGGGG
>CAZGIZ010000080.1:0-20289 GCA_964526655.1 uncultured Desulfobacteraceae bacterium
AAGGCGCGCCACTCGGAGCTCAAAGGGATCGGCAAAGGGATTTGCAGCAGCGCCGATGAACATCTTAGGTGGGTTCAGGATATCATCACCCCCCTGGAACTTGCCCTCATCCCTTATCTTTCTGACCATCTGAACGAACTGTATTGAATCGAGGTCATACACATTTACAGCCATGGGATGATCGCCGAAACATGGGTGATCTCCTGAGAGACAGAGCATGGTGTTGATCCCGTGGGCATAGGCGCCAAGGATGTCGCTCTGCATGGCCAGCCGGTTACGGTCTCTCGTGACCATCTGGAGGATGGGATCCAGGCCCATCTGCTTGATAATGATACAGGCCGAAAGGCTTGACATACGCACCACAGCGGTCTGATTGTCCGTGACGTTGATCCCGTCCACATACCCCCTCAATATTTCCGCCTTCTCCCTTATCTTTTCAGGGAGCGATCCCCTCGGTGGACCGCATTCCGATGTGACCGCCAGTTGTCCTGATGCCAGTATCTTTTCAAGGTTGCTCTCAGTCTTCATGATGCCAAATCCTCTCTTATAATCTTCCGTGGGCCCCCGTCCCGGCTCGTCCGCCAGTCCTTCGCTGGTATTATGTCCTCATAGATCTTTTCGGTGCCCAGGGCCTTGAGGCGGTCCCAGATAAGCTGCCATGCGCAGTCCACATCTGGATTTATCTCGCATTTGCCGTTGGTGGAACCCCCGCAGGGCCCGTTGAGCAGCCGTTTCGAGCACCTGGCAATGGGGCAGATTCCTCCGGTCAGTCCCAGGACGCAGTCACCGCATCCCTGGCACCTCTCGGCCCATACGCCCTGCCGTTCGGATGCGCCCATGAATTTTGTGTTCACGGCCGGAAGAACCGGTTTTTCCCTGAAACGCCTGGCGATTTCCTGGACACCGCAGCCGCAGGCCATTGAGAGTACTGCATCCACCTGGTTGATATGTTTCGCCAACTCTTCAACATATTCGGGATCACACTGCCTCTCAAGGGTGAGCTCCATTATGTCGATCATTTTGCCCTTTTGCATAAAGGACATCTGGAGGGCGGAAGCGAGGAGTCCGACCTCCTTTCGGCCCCCTGCCGCGCACACGGTCACGCATTCGTTGCACCCCACGAGGAGAATTCGTCTAAAGGGCCTTATGGATTCAATGATCTCCTCCAAGGGTTTTCGTTCAGCAGTAATCATTATTTTTTATATCTCCTCTATTCAGGACTATTCCAACAAAGCCGGTGCTGATCCATAACCTGATATCTCTGGATCCGTGCCATCAGCTATCGGCATTCAGCAGTCAGCAAAAAGAAAAAAAAGGATTAGCTGATCGCTGAACGCTGAAAGCTCCATCCAGAAATAGAAATTTCTGGATGGTTATTTGCTTATCAATTCAACATCATTCATTCGATGCCTTGTTCATTCCGGCAAGGGCCTTTTTGACCGGATTCGGCCCTAATTGACGTATCTTTTCAGTCAGTTTTCGTGCCGTCAGGGCAAAATATTCACCCATTCCCGCTGACATGGTTATCATCTCAAGCCTTTCGGAACCCAGGCCGATCTCATCAAGGAGCCCCTTCAGGTATTTCACCCGATGTGCCGCCTTGATATTTCCGTTTTTGAAGTGACAGTCTCCTTCCAGGCACCCGGCGACAACCACGCCGTCCGCGCCCTTTTCAAAGGCCTTCATTATATGGATGGCATCCACCTTCCCGGAACAGGGGACCCTTATTATTTTTACATTCGGTGGATAGGAGATCCTCATGCTGCCAGCCATGTCCGCGGCCGTATAGGCGCAGTAGTGACAGCAGAAGGCGACAATAACCGGTTCAAAATTATCCATCAGATCACCTCTTCCAGAAGACCTGTAAGTTTGGCCATGATTCGATCGTCCTCAAACTGCATGAGTTGAATCGCCCTTGCAGGGCATTCGGCGGCGCAGACACCGCAGCCGTGACACTTGGCGGGATCGATCTCGGAATGACCGTCCGCGTTGATGAAGGGAACATCAAAGGGACACGCACGAACACATATAAGGCATGCGGCGCATTTGTTCGCGTCCACCTTTGCCACGGAGGCCCCGAGATTGATAGTGTCCTTTACCAGGAGTGCCCTGGCCCGGCCCGCCGCTGCCTGGGCCTGGGAAATAGACTCTTTTACGGACTTGGGGGAATGGGCCGTGCCGGCCACGAAAAAGCCGGGGACGGGCAGGTCCACGGGCCGAAGCTTGACATGGTCCTCCAGGAAGTAGCCGTCGCCCGTGCGGGGGAGATGAAAAATGGCGGCAAGGTCCTCCGTGGCCTCGTCGTCGGCCATCAGGCCGGTGCTCAATGCGAGGCAATCGGCTGAGATCTCGATCTCTCTATCCAGAATCCTGTCCCTGAAGGTCACAACGACCTCCTCGCCCCGGGTCTTCACCGTTGGCTTTTCATTTTCGTCGTATCTCGCGAATAGGATACCATCCGTCCTCGCTTTCCTATAGTAATCCTCCTGAAGACCATAGGTCCTCATATCCCGATAGAGGATAATTATCTGTGCTTCCGGATTCACATTGCGAATCCTCAGGGCGTTTTTTATGGCGGATTGGCAGCAGATACGCGAGCAGTTGGGATTTTCAGGAGAACGGGAGCCCACGCACTGGATCATCACGACCCTTTTCCAGCCCCTTACCCTTTCCTCATCATCTTCCAGGATCCCGTCCAGGTCCATCTGGGTCACGACTGCCTCATGCGCGCCCAAGAGGTACTCTTGTGGCCGATTCGGCATGGATCCAGTAGCCAGGATCGTTGCCCCGTGCCTGATCTGCCTGTAATACATGCGGGGACCTATCTGGAGGCCCGTTGTAAAGAGGCCTGGCATGCCGAAATGATCCACGATCAGGGCCCTTGTGAGGACCTGGATGCGTTCGTGGCTCTTTGTCCTTTCAATAAGGTCCTTTACAAATCCCTGGACATCATCTCCTTCCAGGCTCCTTCTGATATCCTTGGCAACGCCTCCCAACTCCGGCCCCTTTTCGACCAGAAAGACCCTGAATCCCTGGTCCGCCAGGCAGAGCGAGGCGTTCATTCCGCTCACGCCTCCTCCCACCACGAGGACGTCTTTGTTCACGGCAAGGCTGTATTCCGTCAGGGGGGAGGTGAGGGCCACGCTCGCTGCGGCCATCCGTATGAGATCCTTTGCCTTATGGGAGGCCTCCAATGGCTGATCATGATGTACCCAGGTGTCCTGATCCCGGATATTGGCCATCTCAAAGAGGTACCTGTTAAGTCCTGCCCGCCGCACAGTGTCCTGGAACAGGGCTTCATGGGTCCTCGGGGAACAGCCGGCCAGGACAACGCGATTGAGTCCTTTTTCAATTATGGCTTGCCGGATCCGCTCCAGGGATTCCTTGCTGCATCCGTGGCCGACGGTTTCCGAAAGGATGACTTGGGGCAGCTTCCGCCCGTATTCTGCCAGTTCATTAACATCGATTATCGAGCCGATATCGTATCCGCAATCACATATGAAAACGCCTATCTTAGGCTCTTCATTGCTGACATCCCGCTCCGGCGGATAATCATCCTGCCCCGTAGCGGTCGTGGAGGCAAGGTCCAGGTCCCCTGAGGCCAGGCAGGCTGCGGCGCTGGCCTGTACCATCGTCTCGGGAATGTCCTTTGGGCTTTCAAAGAGGCCGCAGACGTATATCCC
Organism: uncultured Desulfobacteraceae bacterium; assembly: GCA_964526655.1. Classification (GTDB taxonomy): domain Bacteria; phylum Desulfobacterota; class DSM-4660; order Desulfatiglandales; family HGW-15; genus CAZGIZ01. The sequence continues at coordinate 3,684 of CAZGIZ010000080.1, forward strand.
CTTTTTGTTCGTTTCCACGGGATGAAAGTAATCCGTGGCGGCGAAGTTGTGTTCGTTAAGCTCTATGCCTATTGAATCCGCGAGGGCGATCAGGTCCTCCTGAACGCGGAAACCCGTTGACAGCACTGCCATGTCGAAAATCTCTGTCTCAGCCCTGCCGCTCTCTTCGTCAATATAGGTTATGGAAAGATCTTGCCCGCCCCCCACGGGCTCGATGGAGTGGGGCCGGCTCCGTTTAAACCGGACGTTAAAATCATTTTTTGCCCTCTGATAATAGAGCTCGTAGTCCTTCCCGAATGTCCTCATGTCCATGAAAAAGATAACGGTCTCGATGTTATCCTGAAACCGCTCCTTGGTGACCATGGCCTCTTTGAGGGCGTACATGCAACAGACGCTTGAGCAGTAAGGGACCCCCGGTCCCTTATAGCTCCGGGAACCGGCGCACTGTATCCATGCTATCTTCTTTGGGGGATTATTGTCCGAGGGTCGGACAAGCATCCCGCCCGTGGGGCCGGAGGCCGAAAGGATGCGTTCGTATTCAAGTCCCGTGACCACGTTGGGATAGACGCCATACCCGTAATTTGTCAGTATTGACGGGTCCAGGAGTTCAGCCCCAGGCGCCAGGATAATGGAACCAACCTCCAGCCTTATCTCTTTTTCCCTGTCATCCGGGATGATGGCCTCTGCATGGCAGACCTTTGAAAGCGCATCAATATCTTCACATTTTTCCATATCAATGGAGAAGGCATAGGGCGTTGCCTGGGGATAACGCATGCAGGTTGGTGCCCGGTGATCCAGGCCGGGCGTGAATCTCACGCAGCCGGGAAACTGCTTGAGGCATTCGCCGCAGGCAGTGCACCTGTTCAGATCTATAAACCGGGGTTGCATGGTAAGCGTGACGCTGAATCGACCCGGATCCCCCTCAAGCATGGTCAAGGTGGTCGAAGGCATGAGGTCGATATGTTTCATCCTGCTGCTTTCGGCCAAATAAGGGGATAGGGTGCAGAGGTCGCAATTGTTGGTGGGGAAGGTGCGATCCAGTTGGGTCATTAACCCCCCGATGGAAAAGGCCTTATCTATGATAACCACATCCATTCCCGACTCTGCCAGGTCCATGGCGGCCTTCATCCCGCCCATTCCGCCACCTACGACAAGCACTTTATTGATTGGTTGGATATTCTCTTTATTATTCATCAGGACCTTTATCTTAAAAGAATTTTCATCTCGGAATTTCTGCAACTACTTGAAATTAGAATTTTTCAGGCAGACACTATTCCAGTTTTCCATCACTTAAATGTTCCCTTGTATTTATAAACCTGCATGCTCCAGGATGGCGGGAAGCCGATATTCCCATCCCAGGGTTACGATCTGCACGCCCTGAGCGATTCCCCTGAGGGCCTTGACCGTCTCCCCGGCGATCTTTATGCATTCCAGCTCCCTGTCCGGGGCCTGCCGGATGCGTTTGATCATCTGTTCGGAGATGAAGACACCTGGCTCGTAGGTGGCCATATACCTGGCTATTCCAACGGTCTTCAAGAGGAATACGGTAGGAATAACAGGCACGTTCAGATCTTTGGCCTTGTCCATGAAGGTAGTGAAACGATCCATGTCAAATACTGGCGGGGTAACAATAAAGCCGGCGCCCGCTTCAACCTTTTTTGAGGCAAGCGCCAGTCTCTCATCCATACTCTTTTCGTCGGAATAGGGCCCAAGGGTGCAGCCCACAAAAAATTTAGGGAGACCCTTTAACTCTAATCCTGACATATCGACACCCTCCTGGAGTGTCTGAATCGCGTCCAATATTCCCATCTCGTCAAGGTCATCGACCGCCTTGGCGGACGTATGGTCGCCGGCGGATATATCTTCGCCCTGAACCACGATGATGTTCTGTATGCCCAGTACATAGGCCGCGAGCATGTCTCCCTGGAGCGCCATCCTGTTCCTGTCACGACCGTAGACATGTATGATGGGCTCTATTCCCTGCTGGTTCATGAGCACGGCGCCTCCGAGGGCGCTCATCCTCATTACCCCGTTGTCCATGTCCGGGACAACGGCCGCGTCAATCCTGTCCTTGGCCCTGCGGGCATCGGTTATCATCTGCGAAATATCCACACCCTTGGGGGTGTTAATCTCTGCCAAAATCACAAATTCGCCGGAAGCGAGCCGTTCTTGAAAACTCATAGATTCACTTTACCTTCCTGTCTATTCTTGAAATTTTGATCACAATATAACATCCCTTCTCTATTTCTCCATGTGAATGATTGAAGCCTTCAATCATTCATTGATCCGGATTATCTCTCCATGGAATCGAAATAGCAAGATGAAAAATGTATGCATCATACATGCCAGGTTGTTGTTTCCTGTTATAATATATTGTAATCATTAAATAATAAGTCATCATAACAATTTTTGAATCCATGAAATAGGCCATTTTTATCTTGTAAAGTTATTATTCTTGCAATGGAATAGCCACAGGGGATTGCATTAATGCATTGTATGTCCTTTTTTAAAAACGACTTCGTGAAATTTGTCACAAAATCATTGTCTTAGCTTTTCATGATAATCGAGACAAAATCGTGCATTCCTCTCATTAATAATTAAAATAGGCCTATTTCAACTATAAAGAATAAATGAAATTAAGAAAGTATGTTTTTAGATAACCTTAACATAGTAAATGAAAGATGTTGCATATTTGCATATGAATTCATGGAGGAATCCATGACCATGGGCAAGAATTTGCTTTCTTATCGGAGGATTATATAAAGGGAGTCCGGTGATTGTGAAAAATATCTTTTGACAAATCCATCATGAAATTATATTGAGCCTTCTTTAGGCAACGGGATTCGAATTTGTCGTAATGGCGCTGATTTTAACCATCTGAAATGGCCTGTTTTCGGATGGACAGCCAAAGAGAGGTATCTTGAATGGTCTTCAGTTTACTGCTTTATATTGCCCTGGCCATCTTAATCCTGGGATTGATATACAGGATCTATACCTGGTTTTCACGGACAATCGGGGTCGCGCCCCGGGAAAACACCCCGTCCCGGAGGCTCTTCGGCTTTTTAAAGGGCCTTATTGCCGTAATCTTCAGCAGGAAGATCCTCACCCTGCTTAAGGTCTTTCTGCTTGACGTGATAATCCAGAGAAGAACACTTAAAGAGGACTTCCTCCGCTGGATAATGCATATGATGATATACTGGGGTTTCATGCTTCTTCTACTGATGCATGCCCTCGGCGGGATCATCACTGTGTCCATTTTCAGCGACTATTACGCCACCCTGAACCCCTTCTTTTTCCTGAGGGACCTTTTCGGCCTCATGGTCATTGCAGGCATGGCGATCGCCGTGTACCGCCGGTCGAGCAGGAAACTTCCAAGGTTCAGGACCAACTTCATGGACCGCTACGCCATCACCATCGTTGCCGTGATAATATTCTCAGGGATCTTTTTCCTTGGCGCCAAGATAACTTCCTATTCCGAATTCAAGAGGATGGTGGAGGATTATTCAGGCCTGGACGAGGAAGAGGATATCCGGGCCCTTGAAAGCCTATGGGTCAAGGAATACGGCCTGGTCTCCCCTAATGTTTCGGGTCCTTTTAAGGAAGATGTCCTGGAACTGGGTATGGAAAACCACGAGGCGAATTGTATGGCATGTCACTCCTCCGCCAAGTGGGCCTTTACAGGGTATGCCGCCGCGAAGATAATGAGCCCTGTGGCACTATCCCTGGACCGGATGGGAATCGTTAATCTGCTCTATTACATCCATATCCTTGCCTGTTTCCTGGGTCTGGCCTATCTACCCTTCAGCAAGATGCTCCATCTCTTCTCCACCCCAGTGAGCCTCCTTGCCAACTCTGTCATGGACAGGGAAGTCTCTGACCCCTTGAATATCGCAACCAGGCAGGCCATGGAGCTTGATGCCTGCACCCACTGCGGGACATGCAGCCGCTTCTGCTCGGCCATGATGGGCTATGAGGCAGTCAAGAACGAATATATCCTCCCTTCGGAAAAGATGGTCTTCCTGAAGAAGATGGGCGCGGGAAGGGAGATCACAAGGGAGGATTTCAGGGCGATCCAAGAGGGCGTCTATCTCTGCACAAATTGCGACAGATGTACCGTGGTGTGCCCCTCGGGCATAAACCTGAGGGAGCTCTGGCTCAGCGTTAGGGAGAGCCTGATACAGAAGGGTATCCCGGAGCCCATGCTCCTCTCGCCCCTCTCCCTGGTCAGGGGCCTGAACAGGAAGAGTTTTCAGGCGGATGATTATCCGGGGCCCCTGGGAACCGCGCGAAAGGCCGTGGCAGGACCTTTTAAGGCCCTGATTGATCCTGATAAGCCTATCTCATTCCCTGTCATGGATGGAGATGGGGCCAAGCTGAAGATCCAGGATAGCACCTTCAGCTATTGTTTCGGGTGCCAGAACTGCACGACGGTCTGCCCCGTTGTGGGCAACTACGAGGACCCGCAGGAGGCCCTCGGCCTGCTGCCCCATCAGATCATGTGCTGCCTGGGCCTGGGGCTTGACGAGATGGCTACAGGGCCCAACATGCTATGGGATTGTATTACCTGCTATCAGTGCCAGGAGCACTGTCCCCAGCAGGTCAAGGTGGCTGACATCCTCTACGACCTGAAGAACATGGCTGTAAAGAAATTGATAAAAGAGTAGAGGTACAGGGCACAGGGTACAAGGCGCAAGGAAAGAAAAAATGGAATTATGGTTTTATTTTAAACCTTGTACCTTACGCCCATTACAGATATCCACGTGAAGAGGTAACATTGCCTCATTGCCTCTCTGATTTTGAGAAGCCGGGTCAACTGGACCCTGATTTATTATTGAAACGAGGTAAAGATAATGCAATATGCCCTGTTCATAGGCTGCCAGATACCGGCGCGCGTGACACAGTATGAGACCTCGGTAAGGGCAGTATTGAAGGATCTGGGTATCGGGCTCTTTGACGAGCGCCAGTTTAACTGCTGCGGTTACCCCATGCGCAACACGGACCAGAAGGCCTTTCTCCTGTCATCCGTCAGGAACCTGGCCCTGGCGGAGAGGGCCGGGCTGGACATGCTGGTCCTGTGCAAGTGCTGTTACGGGAGCCTGAAAAAGGCGGAACACCTGATGAAGGAGGAGGGCGATCTCCAGAATGAGGTCAGGGCCATCCTGAAGGAAGAGGATCTCCATTACGTTGGAAAGACAAGCATCAATCATCTCCTCTCCGTGCTCTACCATGTCGTTGGAGTGGAGGCCTTGAAGGAAAAGATCCAGAGGCCTTTTAAGGATCTCCGGATCGCCGCCCATTACGGGTGCCATGCCCTGAGACCCAGCAGCATTACACAGTTTGATGATCCAGTGGCCCCCAAGATATTCGACGAGCTTGTAAAGGCCACGGGCGCGGCAAGCGTTGACTGGTCCAGAAAGCTTGAATGCTGCGGCTCGCCGGCCATGGGAGTAAACGATGACCTGTCCATGGCCCTGATGAAAAGGAAGCTGGCGAGCAGTATGGAGGCGGGGGCCGATTACATCTGCACTGCCTGTCCCTACTGCCAGATGCAGTTCGACACGGTCCAGGAGATGATGGTCTCGGGCAACGGGACCGGGGAGACTGTCGCTTCCATCCTCTACCCGCAGCTCCTCGGCCTCTCTATGGGCCTGGATGAAGAGAAATTGGGAATCAACATGAACCGGATCGATATCAGCGATATCAGGTCCTATAGGATTGAGGAGTAAAACAATGCCGAAGGAAAAGATCGGCTCGGTTATGGTGGTGGGAGGCGGAATCACGGGGATGCAGGCGTCCCTGGACCTGGCCGATTCCGGCTATTACGTCTATCTCGTGGAGAGATCCAGCTCCATTGGCGGGATGATGTCCCAGCTTGATAAGACATTTCCCACCAATGACTGCGCCATGTGAATTATCTCGCCCAAACTGGTCGAGGTCGGCCGGCACATCAATATAGAGCTCCTGACACTCTCGGAGGTGACAGGGATCGCGGGAGAGGATGGTGATTTCCGGGTCAGCGTGACCCAGCATCCCCGCTACGTGGATGTGGACAAGTGCATCGCCTGCGGCCTGTGCGCCGAGAAGTGCCCGAAAAAGGTCTCCAGCGAGTACGACATGGGGCTGGTAAAACGCAAGGCTGCCTATGTCAAGTATGACCAGGCCGTTCCCCTGAAATACGCGATTGATCCGGATCAATGCATCTATCTTACCAAGGGGAAATGCCGGGCCTGTGAAAAGTTCTGCCCCACGGGGGCCGTAAATTTCGAGGACAAGAAAAAGGAACTGGAGATCCGGGTGGGCTCGCTAATCCTTTCCCAGGGTGGGGAGACCTATGACCCCGGGGTCCGTGACATATACGGGTACAGGAGATCTCCGAATATCGTGACAAGCCTTGAGTTCGAGAGAATCCTTTCGGCCTCAGGCCCCTACGGCGGCCACCTGGTAAAGCCCTCTGACGGGAAGACAGAGCCAAAAAAAATCGCCTGGCTCCAGTGCATAGGATCCAGGGACGAGCACCCAGGCGCCAAGGGATACTGCTCCGCCGTATGCTGCACCTACGCGGTCAAGGAGGCCATGTTAGCCAAGGAACACAGCCATAACGGGCTGGATGCGGCCATATTCTACATCGATATCCGCACATTCGGAAAGGATTTCGAGAGGTACTACAACAGGGCAAGGGATGAACAGGGCGTGAGGTTCATCAAGTCAAAGGTTACAAACATCCTTCCCATTAAAGAGACGGACAGGCACATGATCTCCTACGTGGACGAAACGGGGAGGAGAATGGAAGAGGAGTTCGACATGGTCGTGCTCTCAGTGGGCCTGGGCTCTACGGAAGAAGGGGCCTCTCTCGCAAAAAGACTGGGGGTCGATCTCAATCACTACAACTACGCAGCAACGGGCAGTTTCAGGCCCGTGGAAAGCTCGGTCCCGGGGATCTATGTGTGCGGCGCATTCCAGGCGCCCAAGGATATCCCCTCTTCGGTGATAGACTCCAGCGCTGCAGCGGGTGTGGCCGGAAGCAGGCTTTCAGGGGCCAGGTGGAGCCTGACCAAAAAGAAAGAGGTCGTAAAAGAGAAGGACATTCGGGGAGAGCCGGTCCGTATAGGGGTCTTCGTGTGCTGCTGCGGGACCAACATCGCGGGTGTCGTGGACGTGCCCTCCGTCGTGGAGTTCGCCCGGAGGCTCCCTGGCGTTGTATATGCGGAGCAGAACATGTTCAGCTGCTCCCAGGATTCCCAGGAGAAGATAGCCAAAAAGATCGAGGAGCAGGGATTGAACAGAGTGGTGGTTGCCGCGTGTACGCCCAAGACCCATGAACCCCTTTTCCAGGAGACCCTGATCAACGCCGGTATTAACAAGTACCTCTTTGAGATGGCCAACATCCGGAATCAGTGCTCCTGGGTCCACAGGGATGATCAGGGGCCGGCAACGGAAAAGGCAAAGGACCTTGTCCGGATGGCCGTGGCCAAGGTAGGGCTCCTCGAACCCCTTAAGGAGCCGGTCCTTGAGGTGGATCAGAAAGCCCTTGTCATAGGCGGGGGCGTCGCAGGGATGACCGCCGCAAAGACCATGGCGGACCAGGGCTATAAGACTATTTTGATCGAGAAGAATGGCGCGCTGGGAGGTCAGGCAAGGCTTGTCCACGAGACCTGGAGGGGCGAAGATGTCCAGGGATATCTCTCAGGGCTCATTGAAGAGGTAAGCGGCAGTGAGGACATCGACATATATCTTAATTCCCGGATAACACACGTGGACGGCTTTGTGGGCAGTTTCAGGACCACCATTGAAAAGGACGGGGAGACCCGGGATCTGGAACACGGGGTGACCATCATCGCCTCGGGCGCCTCGGAGCTGAAGCCCGAGGGATACCTCTACGGAGAGGACCGGAGGGTGGTGACGGGCCTGGAATTACAGCAAAGATTCATCGACAATGATCCATCCCTGAAGGAGATCAAGACTGCTGTGTTTATACAGTGCGTGGGATCGCGCATACCTGAGAGGCCCCACTGCTCCAAGATCTGCTGCACCGCCTCCATAAAAGGGGCCCTGAGACTCAAGGAGATCAATCCCCGCATGAACGTCTTCATTGTCTACAGGGACATGAGGCCCTACGGCCTGAGGGAGGACCTCTACAGGGAGGGACGTTCCAGGGGCGTTTCTTTCATCAGGTACGATTTTGACAAGGGGCTGGATGTCTCGAGGGCGGGAGACTCCCTTGAGGTCTCATTCACGGATTTTGTGCTCAGGCGGAGGATGGAAATAGGTCCGGACCTTCTTGTCCTGGCCTCGGCCATCGTCCCTGAAAAGGAGAACCCTTTGGCAAAGTTCTTCAAGGTGCCCCAGAACGAAGACGGTTTCTTTGCCGAGGCCCATGTCAAGCTCAGGCCCGTTGATTTCGCCACGGACGGGGTGTTCCTGGCAGGTCTGGCCCACTCCCCAAAGCCCCTGGACGAGTCCGTCACACAGGCCCAGGCAGCCGCGGCGAGGGCAGTGACCCTCCTCTCCGCCAAGACCATACCCGTTGCCGGGACCGTGGCCGTGGTGAATCAGGCCTTTTGCAGTTCCTGCGGGATCTGCGTTTCCGTCTGTCCCTATTCTGCCCCGAGATTTGACGAGAAGACAGGGAAGGCCATGGTGGAACCGACCCTGTGCAAGGGTTGCGGGCTGTGCGTGGCGTCATGCCGATCGGGCGCCCTGTGGCTGAGGGGTTTTGAGACCTCCCAGATCATGTCCATGATCAACGAGGCCTAATCCTCCTTGGGGACCATCTCTTCGGGGATCTCCATATGCTGGGAGATGACCTCCTTGAAGTGCACGGCCTTTATGCCCAGGTCATATTCCTTGGAAAGGTCCCTTATCTGGTCGATACAGTTGTGGCAGGGAACGAAGACTATCTTGGCCCCTGTTTCCCGGATCTGTTCGGCCTTCACCTTTCCGCTCATGAGGCGATGCTTCTTCATCTCACCCCCCATGGGCATTGCGCCCCCTCCTCCCCCGCAGCAGTAGTTATAGTTGCCCTGGTATTTCATGGGCCGGAAGTCCTCTGAGAGCATCTCAGCCAGCTCCCTGTTCTTGACCGCAAGACCACCGTTACGGATAATATTGCAGGGGTCCTGGACCGTGGTAGGCTCCTTTATCTTCTCCCTTATCTTTATCCTGCCGTCACGTATGTAGCCATGGAAAAGCTCCACGGAGTGCACTACCTTCTGCTTGGGTATGTATCCGAGCCATATGGGGGCCTCAAAGGCGAGGGACCTGTAGGCATGGCCGCATTCAGTGACCGCGATTTGCTCCACTTCCAACTCCTCCGCCCGCTTAAAGGTGTTTTCAACGACCATCCTGGCGGTCTCCGTGTCGCCGCAGAACATGGCCAGGTTTGTGTCGTCCCAGCCGCTTTCGCTGGGAAGGGTCCAGTCTTCACCGGCCACGTTAAATATCTTGGCCACCTCCATTATGTCCTGTGGATAGAACATGGGCTCCCTGGCGTTGACAGTGTACATGATTTTGGCGCCTTTCTTGTCGATGGGGATCGTGAGACCCACCAGTTCCTCGGCGGTCTCTTCCTCGCACCATTCAAGGGTTTCAATCCAGTCCTCCTTGCTGACCTCCATCTGGTTGCCGGACTCCCTGTAATTTTCCACTGTCTTCTGCAGGCCCTCCGGCACCATCCCGAGGGAAGTGAGGAGGGACCTTGTGAGGGAAAGCAACTGGGCGATATCGATGCCGAAGGGGCAGAACATGGTGCAGCGACGGCAGAGATTGCACTCATAATATACGGTTTCATATACCTTCCGCAGGTAATCCCTGTCCACCTTGCCCCTTTTCTTTAGTATATCTCTGAGGAATCTTACCTTGTAGGCGGGAATCATCTTTGGATCCCTGCCGCTTGCGAGGTAGTGGTGGCATGTATTTGCGCACATACCGCAGTGGGCGCAGATCCTGAGCCAGGTCCTGAGCCGAGCGCCAAGACGGGGTTTTAAAAAATCCATTATCTCTTTGGGATTTACCTCTCTATTCTCCTGGTTCATATCAGAACTCCTCGTATGGGAAATCGAATCCATCAGACAGAATATCCTCTCCGGCCGAATTCCACTCCAGTGGCCCCCCTGGAAAAGAAGAAGAGTATAAAGTGTGAGAGTCTCGTAAAGGGAATCAGAATAAGCATCAGCTCGCCCGCAAGCATATGAATAAGCATCATGTTGTCGCCCAAAAAGGCGAAATTGTCGAGGGTCCCGTGGGCGAGAAAATACCCTGTCATGAAGGGGAGGGCAGTGACAATCAGCAGGAGATAGTCGGATACCGTGGAGAGGATGCGGATATCGGCGGATATTATCCTTCTCAACAGAAAGAAGAGGGCGATTGCTAAAAAGAGCAGGGTCATCCAGTCGGCAAGGCCGTCCGGAATCGCCGACCATGACCACCCGAACCTGGAATCCTCCCAGAGCATGATGTGGCCTGAAAACCATATGGGGACCACAATAAGACATATGTGGAATACATAGGCCGAGACCGTAAAGACCGGGTTTTTGGTCACATCCCTGTTCAAGGGCAATATCCAGCGCCCTATTGAGGAAAGGAAGTATTTCCATCTGAAATACTGGTACATGGCCCTGTCAGCAGCCTTTCGCGAAAGGATAAGAAAAAGGGCGATCCTCAACAGACTTCCGATAATGAAGACCAGAAAGGCGATCCACAGGAGCGGACCTTCGACAAATGAATAAAAGTCCATGGTCTTTCTTATTCTCCTTTCATAACTGATCAGGTTGCTTAAAACCTGTTTTCAAGAAAAAGCAGGTAATCCGGAAAGGCTTGCAATTCCGCAAGACTGCACCCGGCTGGTTTCCGGATATCAAAGGAGACAGATACCTTGAGGGTTACTTAACTAATTGTATTAATTGATAAAAACAACCTGGAAACTCAGGGAATCATTTTTTTTGTCTGCACGCTCTATATCGAAATCATGTGTATCATGTCAATAATAAAAGAATTTTGACGTCATACCTAATCTTCCCGCACTTGCCGGTTCTTCCGGTTAATGAGTATTATTCAAATAAAAATGCGAAAGTCTTATGGATACCCGACGGGTCATGACATCTTTTCTCCGATTCGGAAGAACCCACTTGCCTGGTTGTCTTTCGGGAACCGTTTAAAAACAGGGTTCACAAAAGCAGGGAAAAAGGTTATCCTTATTCTAATGATTTTCGAAATCCGAACCTTTTGACCGGGTTACTTATATTGGTACTATCTATAAAAGAGTTGGTCGAGAAAGGGTCCAAGGGATCAGGGATTCGGGGATTCGAGTGAAATTCTTGAAAGTTATAATGAATGAGAAAGTAAACACTTGAATCCTTGACCCCTCGAATCCCGGACCACATATTTCAAAGATTTTTTAAAAAGTGCCCTTCATTATGGCCAAGGACTGTTGCTGGAACTGTAAATACTATATTGCTAAAGGGGATAATGAGCCCGCTATTTTGAGCAGCGCCACCTCAAATGTCTGTGTCTTCAGTGAAGAGGGCGATGAGGAAAAGGGCTGGTTCGAGAGGGCTTGCCCGACTCCACCCAACTATGTCTGCCGCCATTACAGGGAAAGATTTTACTGATTGGAGAACCGAAAATGCCTCTGTATGAATATCGATGCCTGTCCTGCGACGCGCAATTCCAGAGCCTGATAATGAAAAAGGAACAGGAGAATGAAATTGTCTGTCCCAAGTGCAGCGGCAGAAAGATAAAGAAACTGATTTCACGGGTCGCCTATCATGTATCGGAAAGAGACCGCCTTGATTCCTTTGACCCTGGAAAGGCGAGGGGCGATTCTTTTTATAGGGACTCGCGCAACATCGGGCTTTCCGCTAAAAAGAGGGCCCAAGAGATGGGCGTGGACCTGGGGAGCGGATTTGAAGAGAGGCTTGAAAAGCTCAGAAGCGATCCTGGAAGCGTTATCAGGGACAGTGAATAGAGGGGGAGAAAAGGGTGAACCGCGAAGGAGATATTGTCCTTATACATTACAAGGATCAGCCCACAATGTATGCCAGGATTGAGGCCATTGAGCCGGACATCAAAAAGGACTGGTATCAGGTCACGCTCCTTTTACTCACGATCCCGACCCAGACGGTCACCTGGATCCTGCGCGCGGAATATATAAACGGTGCCCCCTTCACCATGGGCGGGAATTCCATGATGCTCAAGGGGGTCGAGAGGACTCCGGCTCAAAGGGAAAAAAAAGAGGCCGGTCAGTCCCCGGACAAAAAGGGCGGCGGAAAACCGGGTAAAGTCATACCTTTTAAAACAAGCGAAAACAGACAGGCACGGGACGAATGAGATCTTTCCGTATCTTTTTGTTGAGGCTTTTGATCTCCATAATAATAGCATCCGCGATAAGCGTCTTCTTCTTTAAGGGAATTCAGTTATTTAAGACCTCCCTCCTGATCCTGGTAATGCTTGCATTAGCCTACCTCTTTGAATACTCTAAAAAAAAGGACAAAAAGGGGGACAATCCATGAGAGACAGCCTACTGGCCGTAATGGGAGATCTCGTATAATTTCTTGCTGAAATGGGAAAGGTCTTCAAGATTAGGTTGCCCGCTTTTGTCCTTGTTTCCATGGCTGCTAAGTATATTCCTGTTGATCATGGAGACCGCGTTTTCAAAATTGATTCGGGAGAGCGCCCCTACATGTTCCACGACCCCCATCCTGTAATATCGTTTGCCAAGATAAAGGACCTTTTTCAAGAGGTTTTCACCAGTCATTTTCCCCTCTTTTTCCCGGGCCATTGCGTTGGCCGTGATCCAGTAGGATTCGATGAAGGTCTTTGTCAGGGCTGCCCATATGGGCAGCTTTTCAAATCCATGCTTGGTTATCCTGTATCCCCTGTCCGCGCTTACGAGGTTCAGGAACCCCGAATCGAGAAAAAAACCGACTATTGACTCAACCTTTTCATGGACGTCCTCGTCCCGGTCAAAGACAAACTCGTTAACAAAGATCTCTTTGAGAAAAAGATAATCGGAGACCACGGAATCAACGCTCTTAACCTCATCGGAACCAATCAAAAAGGATATAGCGACAAAGGAGTGGTGGATGAAAAAGTGTATGATGCTGTTCTTATAGTATTCAAGCTCCATCTTTTTGTCATCTTCCACAAAATAGAAGGTCTCTTCATCTCCCGGGGTGTCCTCCATCATATCCACAACCTTCCATGCCATCAAAAGGGATATTGTTTCAAGAACCGCCTTTGATGGGTCGTTGAGTGTCGCTGCCATGGGCGTATCGTATTTTTTCAGAAATCCCAGGAGAATATTGACCGTCTCTTCGAGCTCCGAGATATAGAAACCCCTTCTGTGGTTGGCCAGGATCGCTGTGCTTATAAGTGAAAGGGGGGTCACGAGGGAAACGTCATTAATGGCCTTTACCAGTTGATTGCCCAGTTCCTTTTGGGCGTCTTTCGCGTCAAGATTCCTTTCCGAAAGGTGCTCCCTTAGGGAAAAGGGGGCATTGAATCTTATATAGATCTTTCCGTACCTCTTTTTCAGAAAACGCCTGGCCTTTATTATCTGTAACAGGGTTTCCTTCTCCTTTTTACCGCCGCTGATCTCCTTGAGGTAGGATCTCTTTTCCAGTATCCTGTCATAGATGATGGAGGTGGGAACGAAGATGAGGTCCCTGCAGAACCCTTCCTCATAGGCCTTGAGCAGGATGGCGAGGAAGCCTGTCTTGGGGAGCGCAAGCTTTCCGATCCGGCTACGCCCGCCCTCTATAAAGAATTCTATGGGATGACCGTCTTCCAGCAACGCCTTGATGTACCTGGAGAAGACCTCTGAATAAAGCCTGGCGCCCCTGAAGGACCTGCGTATAAAAAAGGCCCCGCTCTTTCTGAAGATGTGACCCATGGGCCAGAAGGAGAGGTTTTGTCCGGCGGCTACCCTGGGGATATGCATGTGAAGATCATATAACATATAGTTTAAGACCAGATAATCGATATGGCTCTTATGGGAGGGTATGTATATCAATGGTCCCCTCCTCGCCCATTCCCTTAGGCCTGCCGCGCTGGACTGATCGATGTCAAAACCCTCGAAGATCCTTTTCCATAACCACCTTAAGGCGAGACGAAAGGCCTGTACATAGGCGGTGTTGTAATCGGCGGCTATCTCGTCGAAATACTCTCCTGCCTTTTTTCTCTTCTGCCTGAGCTTTTTCGGGTCGCCGGACGCCATCCTTTCAATCTGTTTATTGATATTTTCGTCCCTGAGGACGATCTCCTTGAGCTGCTGTCTGGATTTCATGATAGGGCCTAATATGACCCTCTTTTGAACATCGATCCGCTCGATAAGGGCCTGCCTGATCTCGGAGGCCATGTCCGCGACGGGCCTTTCAGACGGCTGGCTCTCCAGGAAATCTTTTAGATTCAGGGGGCTGCCGAAATCGATGAAGGTGGTGGGGTGGTGCCTGAAAAAGAGTATGACCTTTCTGATGAGACCGGTGTAGTCCTTGTAGCCGAACAATATGTCGGAGAGGCTCGAATAATCCTTTTCAGGACTCTTTGTGAAGATTATCAACTGGGGGACCAGGAATATGGGGCGATCCATGTCCATCTGGGTTTCAATGAGAAATTGGAGGTGATCTTTCTCCGAATGGACAAAGGATCTTTTAAAATCAACGGGATCGATCAGGGAGATAAGCGCCGTGGTCCGGTCTTTTATGGCCCTTTTATAGAATCCCGTCTGATAGGGGCTTGGTATCCTTCCGTATCTCAAAATAGAAGAAATCTGGGACCCGATTACCCTGAAGAGCTTTCCAAGGGGCAGGACAAGGGAAATATTGTGATCAAAGGCGATCTTCGGATAGGGGAGGCGCCTGTGCCGGAAGGTGTAGTGATAAAGGAGATAATCCAGGAGACCTCTATACTTGATGGCGTAGACCACGGTCCCCTGTTTCTGCATTCTCTTAAGGGCCTCTTTCATATTCTCATTAAGATTGACTCTCTTAAAGAGCCTGTAGAGAAACCCGTTCAAAAAGAAGCCCGGTTTATGGTCCAGGACAAAGGGGTAATCTGTCTTTTCTTCGAATCTTTTCATGGCAATTAGATAGCCTCTTCTTATAAAAAAAACCACTAAATTCTTGTATAGTTTATCATTGCCGGCACATCTTGTAAAAATGAGATTTTCCTGTTAGGATTTTAAAGTAGTCATACATATACATTTGGTGCACGGGACACATCCCCGGTGATCAGAAAGTTATATTGACAAATATCTTAGTATGGTTAAGAATATATAAGACATTTTTTACAGAGACAGTTCAAGGGAGGCAAGCATGCTAAAACCCATGGTCATATCGGGACTGACAGTTGATCCCCTGACAAACAGCCCTATCGTTATACTGAAGGAGATCGATGGTGATAAGACACTTCCCATATGGATAGGCCTGCTCGAAGCCACGGCCATCGCAAGCGAGCTGGAGGGAATCCAGTTTTCAAGGCCTATGACCCATGATCTGCTGAAGAACATACTGGAGCTGATAGAGGTCAAGGTGGCCAAGATCGAGGTCTGCGATCTTAGAAACAATACCTATTACGCCTTGATCCATATTTCCTACAAGGGAAAGGAGATGACAATCGACGCCAGGCCGAGCGACGCGCTGGCGCTTTCTCTCAGGGTTGACGCTCCGGTCTTTGTTGCTGAAGAGGTAATAGAGAAATCCAAGCAAATAGACCTGAAGGCGGAGCCTGAGGACAAATCAGAAGAGGGAAAGAAGTGGCAGGAGATCCTGGAAAATCTGAATCCGGAGGACTTTGGAAAATACAAGATGTAACATGATAGATTTACACACACATTCCCTGTTCAGCGATGGGGAGCTGATACCCTCAGAGCTTGTCAGGAGGTTTGAGTTCCTGGGATATTCCGCCGTCGCAATCACCGATCACTCTGATTCATCCAATCTCGATTTTATTATTCCAAGACTCATAAAGGTTGCCAACGACCTGAACAGCAACCAGTCCGTCAAGGTGATTCCTGGCGTCGAGCTCACCCATGTCCCGCCTGAATTGATAGGTATCCTTGTTGCCAGGGCGAGGGAACTGGGCGCCGCCCTGGTCGTCATCCACGGTGAGAGCATAGTGGAGCCTGTGGCGCCAGGCACTAACAGGGCGGGCCTGGAAGCAGGGGCCGATATCCTGGCCCATCCGGGCCTTATATCGCCGGAGGACGCGGAACTCGCGGCTGAGAAAGGGGTCTTTTTGGAGATCTCGGCCAGGGCAGGACACAGCTTTACAAACGGCCATGTCGCCAGGATGGCCAAGGATAAGGGGGCGGACCTTATTTTGAATTCGGACGCACATTCCATAGGTGATCTGATGAAGGAAGAATTCGCACGCAAGGTTGTTGAAGGCGCGGGTCTGCCGCGGGATTCCTTTTCCACTCTGCAATTCAATTCCCGCCGCTTGCTGGAAAAATCCGGATATCCTCTTTGAATTTCAGTGCTTTTCCATTTCATTATAGGGAACCCCCGTTATGCGGGAGTAAGAAACAGAGGCTATGCCATATGAGTCATTGCTCCGGTCTGGTTATTTTTTTCAAGCCCTATCTATAAGCCAAGGTGGCTGTTCCCGCAGA
>CAZGIZ010000081.1:0-17831 GCA_964526655.1 uncultured Desulfobacteraceae bacterium
CCTCATGTCACCTATGCTCCTGCTGTTTTTAAGTCTCCAAGGCCATTGGGTCTATCTGGGCGCTATCATGGCCGGCGCCATGGTATTTGCCACGTTGCCACTGGGGGTGGCCATGGCACAAATCCTTGCCCCCAAAGGCAGGTCCATGGTAGCCAGCCTTATGATGGGATTTGCCTTTGGATTGGGTGGCGCCCTATCACCCGTGGTGGGCAAATTGGCCGATATTTACTCTATCCATAGTGTTCTAATGTGCTTGTCCCTGTTGCCCCTGTTATCCCTTCCGCTTATATTTACATTTCCTCGTATCAGATAGGGGTAAGCGGGACAATGCTATCGCTTCCCGTCAAGCAAAAAAGAAATGATCATGGACCTCATCCTCGGCCGCTCTGCTCTGGAAATCCCGCCAGTCCGCGTTAATAAAGGCCAGGGTGATTCTTTTTTACCGTTCTCAGGCATAAGGCTGAAAAACCGCTCAAGAAATTTCAGGTAGCCTTCCTTTGGAAGGCCTGATATGCTTCAATTATCATAGACTTTGGCTTTTTTACCGAAATAGGGGGATCAAAGAGAATACACTCTGCCCTGCGGGATGAGTATTGAAAAGGGAACCCCGAAATGATGCCTTACTCTGCAGGTAGATGACAAGAGGTGATTTAAAGTGAAAGACAGTTCCATGTGGTGGCATGAAAGGAGAGAGGAGCTGATAGACCTGTGCACGGACTCATTCCCCCTTATCGTATACAACGAAGAAACCCTGAACGATCTGTTTTTTGATCTATTGTCCATGGATTCCATTGACAGGCATCTCTATGCGGTCTGGTCGAATCCGCATCCAGGAACCCTCAGAAAGGCCTTTGAGATGGGGCTGGACTTCCTGATCGGCAACATAAAGGAACAAAAACATGTTGAGGCATCGTGCCCGGGGATTGGACCAGAGAGGTTTTTCTTCACCCCTGAAGCCCGTTCATTTCCCAAGATCTCTATCCGGAACCGGTCCGGGAACTTCCAGGAAAGTCCGGAGAGTTTTTTAGGGGATCTTCGTGATTATTTAAACGAGATAGAGCGGATCAGGGAAGGGTACCCGGATTCGGAAATATGGTTCACATGCGGAACCCGGGAGCTTGCTCCTGCGGGTGTCCTTATCACACGGGTGGCCGGACAGATGGAGGAAAGAAACGGTTTCATGGTACCATTGGGAGAGGAACTATCGGGCCGGATAGGCCTAAATAACGATCCGGTCTCAATGAAAATCTTCAGCCTGTCTGGATTTGACCTGAATCCTGCGCCACTCCGGTACAGCCTGGAGAGAGACCGGGAAGAGGTCGAGGTTAAGTGCCGAATAGAGGCGCCGGCATGTATCAAAGAGGGGGATGTGCTTTTAATTCCGGGGGTGGGGGCCTCCAAGAGCATGGGAAAGGACGGCATGTCATTGGCCGAAAGAGACCAGAGGAGTGAGCGTTTTTTGCGGGCCAGAAGAATGTGCCAGGTAAAATTATAGTGCAAAGCGATATGGCGGTGTCTCTGCGTGATGTTGGATCACCTGAATCGTTATTAATCCACCAGTTCTACTGGTGGTGCTGATTGTTCAATTTTAGGGGAGCATCCCTCCATTCATGTTTTTGGAGGGCCTTTCTTGACAAAATCCGTCTATATATTTTAAATTAAAACAAATATCACAAATTCTGTCATCGACTAAAAGGAGGGAGAGATGGATCTTGGATTCAAGGGTAAGGTGGCGCTGGTCACTGGCGCAGGCAGCCAGATAGGCTTCGGGAGAGAGACGTCCCTGCTGCTCGCAAAGGAGGGATGTGATGCGGTCGCCGTGACCGATATCAACCTGGAGGACGCGGAAAAGACCGCAGCGGCCGTCAGGGAATTAGGCAGCAGTAGTATCGCCCTCAAGGCGGATATTACGAACGGTCCCGAGGTCGATGCCATGGTCAGGAAGGTCATCGACGAATACGGCAAGATAGACATTCTCTGCAACGTTGCCGGCGGCATCATCCACAAGGACGGGGTGCCCATTGAGGAGCAGGACCCCGCCATGTGGGAGAAGCAATTGAAACTCAACCTCATCGGCACCATGAACGTCACCAAGGCGGTCGTGCCTTCCATGCGGGCGCGGAAGTACGGCGTCATCGTCAATATCGGCTCCGGCAGCACCCACCAGCATGCTATGGGAGTCGGGATGTACGCCATATCCAAGTACGGCATCGACCTTTTCACGAAGCAACTGGCCTTTGTGGAAGGAAAGGCCGGCATCCGCGTCAACTGTGTCGCCCCCGGCCCGGCACCCACCAATTTCGGCGCCATTCTCCGGGAAGAGGCGGCCAAGCTCCCGCCTGAAGAGTTGGAGAAGAGGCGGGCGGCCATGCTCGGTTTCTTCCCCCTGGGCAGGATGGGTACGGCTGCTGATATAGCCAACGCCACAGTCTTTTTGGCGTCGGATGTCACCAGCTACGCCACGGGCCAGGTGTTCCACGTCTCCGGCGGTTCGGTGATGTAGCCGGGGCATACCAGTAGTTAACATTAAAAATGAGAGGTGTGTGAATGAGCGCGAAATACGATAAGTACATCCACAATCCGCCGCACATGCGGCTGTCCATGAAGTCGGACAAGAGCGTCGTCTTTGACGGCCTGATGATCGGCCACCAGCAATTGGGGTATGATTTCACCATCGGCCACCAGTTTGTCAGGAAGCCCTTCAAGGGCGACAACCCCTGCCATACCCACAACTTCCAGGAGTTCCTTGCCTGGTACGGCGGCAACCCGGAAGATCCGGAAGACTTCGGCGCGGAGGTGGTTTTCTACTTTGGTGAGGAGCTGGAGAAGTATGTCTTCACCCGCCCCACTTTTGTATCGCTGCCCCCCGGCCTGCCCCACTGCCCGCTGGAGATTACGCGCGTTGACCGCCCCATCATCCAGATTGAGGTCATGTTAAGCGGCGCGGCCGGCACCAGGGAGCCCTATTTTGAGAAAGACAAGGGTTTTGACCCCAGGAAAGTCATGAATTTTGAGCGCCTGTAGGCTATGATAATTATGATCGAAACGATATTTTCTTAATAAAGGGGGAAAAAATGGCAAAATCAAGGGACACCAAGAAAGACGCCAAAAAGAAGTCAACAAAGACAATGAAGGAAAAGAAGCAGGAAAAGAGGGAAAAGAAGCGGGAAAAGGTTTATGAATAGGGCCTTCTCTATGTGAGCCGCGATGATATCATTCATCGGGGTTATCATATCATCTCTGTTTTCCTTGACTTCGCGTCTTTCCGGAACAGTAGTTGCTGAAAACGTGTCAAATCTCAGGGAATCCACACTACCCTTTTTTTGATTCAGAATCAGCTCCCGCTCAACAAGGTTTTCCAGTTCCAGACCCATGATAAGATGTGATGTGTTCTCCGGCCAGAACATGGTCAAGATCTGCCGAATAAAATTTCCCTTTTTGTGCAGGTCATTGATGATTGTTATCTTCGGGGCACTCTCCCAGCTATCTTTCATCCATTGCCAGAATTCGGCAGGCATGTAAAGGGTTTAATATTACAGTTATAATTCATTCGGATAGTTATCTTATTGATTTTACCGGATATATTATTTGGCACGATTCTGGCTATAGTTTTCTATATGCAAGAAAACCATTTTATGCAAAATAAAACATGAGGCAGTCATGGAATGTTTTGAAATAGTGCATTTGCGATCCTACTCTCAAGCCGACAGTAATGATGCCATTGAGGCCTTTCATCAACTTACCTTCCCGGACAAGGAAAAGGCGTTCGAGGATATCACACTGTTACGGGATATCATCCTGGATAATGACCTGTGTATCTGCATCTGCTGGCATGGCGTGGATTCCGGGAAGGGGAAAGAGTCCTTTGGGTCTACAACTGGCTGCTGCGTTTTCCGGGTTCGGCAAGATCGATCATTCCATGTGGGTAAAGGAGACCCGCGGCCCTCTGGAGACAAGGAGAAACGATTATGAAGAACAGAAGTAGAATCATTGTCATCACAAGCATTATCTTCGGCGGCCTGGTATTGGCGGGCTGTGGCAGCCCGACACAATCCCAGCCGCCGCACTCTATTCCTGAAGTGGCAACTGTTAAGGTATCGACGCAGTCCATTACCCTTACCACGGAATTGCCCGGCCGAACCTCACCCTATCTGGTTGCGGAAATCCGTCCCCAGGTAAACGGTCTTGTTCAGAAGCGCCTCTTTACGGAAGGTTCAGACGTCAAGGCCGGCCAGGTGCTCTATCAGGTCGATCCTGCTCATTTTCAGGCGGCCTTTGACAATGCCGCGGCCAATCTTTCCACCATGCAGAAGAACGCCGAACGGGCACGGGCGGCTCTGGAAGCAAGTATCGCAGGCGTCGCCCGGCAGCGTGCAACTCTCGAACTTGCCCGGAAAAACCGCGATCGATTTAAGGAACTGATCAGGGACAGCTCGGTTTCAGAAGTCCAGTACGACCAGGCCGTAACCGAGGCCGAAGTGGCAGAGGCCGCTCTGCGGGCCGCTGAGGCCGAGGTTGAAAGTGCCCGGAAAGCGATAGCCGCGGCAGAAGCGGGTATCCAGCAGGCGGAGGCTACGCTCAAGACGGCACGTATCAATCTTGAGTACACAAGGATCACCGCCCCCATTTCGGGCCGTATCGGCAGATCCAATATCACCGTGGGCGCGGCCGTCACGGCTTACCAGCCTTTGGCCCTGGCGACCATTCAGCAACTGGACCCGATCTATGTGGATGTGCAGCAATCCACTGCAGAACTGTTGCGACTGCGGCGCAATCTGACCCATAGCCGACTGAATCAGAATGAAGAGAGCCTAAATAAGGTCAGGCTCATTCTGGAAGACGGCAGTATATATCCTCTGGAAGGGACCCTCCAGTTTCGCGACGTCACGGTGGACCCGACGACCGGGTCCGTGGCCCTGCGCGTTATCTTTCCCAATCCAGAAGGCATCCTTCTGCCGGGCATGTTCGTCCGCGCCATGGTAAAGGAGAGCGTCAGTGATCAGGCCATTCTGATACCCCAGCAGGCAGTGTCACGCGATCAAAAGGGCAATCCCGTTGCCCTGATTGTGGGCGCCGACAGCAAGGTGCAACAGCGGATGCTCACGCTCGATCGCGCGATCGGCGACAAATGGCTTGTTACTAAGGGTCTTCAACAGGGCGATCTGGTGATCGTCGAAGGGATGCAAAAGGTGCGGGCCGGCGCTTCCGTGAAGGAGGTCCCTTTTGACGGCCCTGATAAAAAGGGTGTGGGACCCGGGCAAAAAGCCCAATCAACTTCGGAACCAGCAGGATCCGAGTGATGGAGGTGCCCGATGCTATCTAAATTTTTCCTGAAACGTCCGGTTTTTGCCTGGGTCATCGCCATTATCATAATGTCCGCAGGTCTACTTGCAATCTACAAACTGCCAATATCCCAGTATCCCCAGATGGCCCCGCCGTCCATCGCCATTACCGCCTCTTACCCGGGATCTTCGGCCGAGACTGTGGAAAACAGCGTGACCCAGGTCCTTGAGCAGAAGATGACCGGCCTGGATAATCTGCTCTATATGTCCGCCTCCAGCGATTCGGCAGGTAGCTCGCGTCTTACCCTGACCTTCGCTCCGGGGACCGATCCGGATATCGCCTGGTCTCAGGTACAGAACAAGGCCCAGTCCGCCACGTCAAGCCTCCCCGACGTGGTGAGAAATCAGGGGGTCAATGTCGTCAAATCAACCAGGAATTACTTGATGATCGTGGGCCTGATTTCGGAAGACGGCAGCATGGACAACAACGATTTGACAGAGTATGCCAAATCAAATCTGGAAAAGATCCTGGCGCGCGTGCCGGGTGTGGGCGAAGTAGAAGTCTTCGGCGGCGGGTATGCCATGCGCATCTGGCTCAATCCCGAAAAGCTGACAGACTACCGGCTTACGGTGGGAGAGGTGATCGCGGCGCTAAAGGCCTACAACGTAGAGGTCTCGGCCGGGCAGTTCGGAGGAGCGCCTGCCGTGGAAGGCCAGCGTCTGAACGCCTCCATCGTCGTCCAGAATATGCTTTCGACTCCTGAGGAGTTTGCCGCCGTCCCCATCCGGACCAATCCGGACGGATCCATCGTGCGGATCGGTGATGTGGGCCGCGCCGAACTGGGCACCGAGGTCTACAGCATGGAGGGAGCCTATAACGGAAAACCGATCGGGGCCATTGCCATTCGTCAGGCCGCGGGCTCCAACGCCCTGGATGTGGATGATGCAGTCAAGGCGAAGATGGCGGAGCTGAGCCGGTTTTTCCCTGCGGGAATCAAGGTCGTCTATCCCCATGACACAACACCATTCATCAAGGTGTCCATCAACGAAGTGGTGAAGACGCTCTTTACGGCAATCCTGCTCGTCTTCCTGATTATGTGGCTTTTCCTGGGGAATATGAGGGCCACGCTTATTCCGACCATCGCGGTGCCCGTGGTCATTCTTGGCACGTTCGCGGTGCTGGGACTTTTCGGATTCTCCATCAACATGCTAACCATGTTTGCCATGGTCCTGGCCATTGGCCTTCTGGTGGACGACGCCATTGTTGTGGTGGAAAATGTGGAGCGGATCATGGCCGAGGAGGGCCTCCCGCCCCGGGAAGCCACGGCCAAGTCCATGGAGCAGATCACGAGCGCCCTGATCGGCATCGGGCTCGTGCTCTCGGCCGTCTTCGGCCCTATGGCCTTCTTCCCCGGCTCTACGGGCGTCATCTACCGCCAGTTCTCCGTAACCATCATCTCCGCCATGCTGCTTTCCGTCGTGGTGGCCCTGATCCTTACGCCGGTTCTCTGCGCCTCGCTCCTCAAACCGGTGGCTGCGGGGCATGAGGCGGAGAATGCCGTCTTTTTTCTGCGCCCGTTTTTCAGAAGGTTTAACCATCTCTTTTTTGGATTCAGACGTCTGTATGTAAGACTGGTCCGCCACAGTTTTGCAAAAAAATTACGATATATTGTCGTATTCCTGATGATTGTGGCGGCTATGGGCTTCCAGTACCTCCGCATGCCCACCGGCTACCTGCCAGATGAAGACCAGGGAATCCTGCTTGCCCAGGTCATTTTGCCGACAGGCGCCACACTGGAGCAGACTAAAGAAGTCTCAAAAGAGATTGAGGACTATTTCAAGAAAAATGAAAAAGAGGCGGTGGCATCTACGATGACCATGGCCGGCGTAAGCTTTTCCGGACGTTCGCAGAACAACGGCATGGTGTTTATCAAACTGAAGGACTGGGCCCTCCGGGACCGGCCCGACCTGAAGGCAGAGGCCATTGCCGAAAGGGCCACGAAGTCCCTTTCGTCCATCCGCAATGCCATGGTGTTTGTCTTCCCGCCGCCGGCTGTTCCCGAGCTGGGCATGGCCAAGGGATTCGACTTCGAGCTCCTGGACCGGGGCGGTCTCGGTCACCAGGCGTTGATGGAGGCACAAAATCAACTGCTGGGCATTGTGGCAAAGGACCCTCGATTAGCCGCCGTCCGCCCCAACAGCATGAATGATGTGCCCGAATACCGGATAGATGTGGACTGGGAAAAGGCAGGCGCCCTGGGTGTCCCCATTACGTCCATACACAGTACTCTATCGGCGGCCTTTGGAGGCGCCTACGCCAACGACTTTATACATGCGGGCCGCATCAAGCGGGTCTTCGTCCAGGCGGACGCCCCTTATCGTATGCTGCCCGAGGATCTGAAAAAATTACACGTCCGGAACACGCAGGGGAAGATGGTTCCCTTTTCTTCCTTCGCCTCTGGGCGCTGGACGTCTGGACCTCCCCAACTGGCGCGTTTCAACGGCTTCCCCTCCATCAACATCTGGGGGGAACCGACGCCGGGAAGAAGTTCGGGTGAGGCCATGCAGGCCATGGAAGAGGCGGTCGAGAAACTGCCCCAGGGGATCGGTTTTGACTGGACGGGTCTGTCCTACCAGGAGCGGATGTCCAGCTCCCAGGCGCCCATTTTATATGCCTTCTCGATTTTCGTGATCTTCCTTTGTCTGGCCGCCCTCTACGAGAGCTGGACCATACCCATCTCGATCCTGCTGGTCCTCCCCCTTGGGGTTATCGGCGGCGTCATCGCATCGAGTATGCGCGGGCTGGCCAATGATGTCTATTTCCAGATCGGTCTCCTGACTACCCTGGGTCTGACCACCAAGAATGCCATCCTCATCGCCCAGTTCGCCAAGGGCGGGCTGGAGCAGGGGATGGGGCTGATAGACGCAACTTTACAGGGGGCGAAATTAAGATTCCGCCCGATCATTATGACCTCTCTGGCCTTCGGCTTCGGGGTCCTGCCCCTTGCCTTGACCACGGGCGCGGGTGCCGGGGCGCAAAACGCCATCGGTACCGGTGTGCTGGGCGGGATGGTGACCGCCACCATCCTCGTCCTTATTTTTTCACCCCTCTTTTATGTGTTGATCGAAAGGCTCTCCGGCAAACAGGGAAAGCGTGATTTGGCCGGGACAAAGACAGACGACATGGGTCCATCACGGTAATTATCAGCCTCCCGCGAGGGCGGCCTTCTTTTTTGAGCCGAGGTAAAGGTGCCTCTGCTGCGCGGAAAGGACTGTTTTCCGCAGCCGAACGGACCGGGGCGTAACCTCAACCATCTCGTCTTCCCGGATGAAAACTATGGCGCTCTCGAGGGTCAGAGGCCTCGCAGGCGTGAGTACGACATTCTCATCCTTTCCAGCGGCCCTCATGTTGGATAGTTTTTTCTCCTTGCAGGGATTCACGTTTATGTCGTTCTCCCTGTTATGCTCGCCGATAACCATCCCCTCATAGACCCGGTCGCCCGGTACAATGAAGAGCCTCCCCCTGGGTTCGAGATTGAAAAGGGCGTATGCCACAGCGCTCCCCTGCCGGTCGGCCACGATTGAACCCGTAAACCTGGAGGGGAAATCCCCCCTGTAGTCCTCAAAACCCGCGAGATAGGAATTCATGACTCCCGTGCCCCTCGTGGCCGTCAGAAACTCATCCCTGTAGCCTATAAGCCCCCGCGAAGGTATGCTGAATTCGAGCCGGACCCTGCCGTTGCCCGGGTGCACAAGGTTGGTCATCCTGCCTTTGCGGGCTGCAAGCCTCTCCGAGACAACTCCCAGGAATGTCTCGTCGCAATCGATAAATAGGTGTTCGACGGGTTCCTGTTTTCGGCCCTTTTGAAACTTTAAAATCACCTCAGGACGGCTCACGCAGAACTCGTAGCCTTCCCTTCTCATGGTCTCGATCAGGATCGCAAGCTGAAACTCGCCCCTGCCTTTGACCAGAAAGCTGTCCCTGTCCTCCGTCTCTTCCACCCTTACGGCCACGTTCCTGAGGGTCTCTTTCAACAGGCGCTCCCGGATCTTGCTGGACTGCACGTACCTGCCTTCTTTGCCCCCGAAAGGGGAATTATTGATGGTGAATCTCATGGAGACGGTGGGCTCCTCCACGGCTATCCTCTTCAGGGCCTTTGGAAATTCCCTTGTGCAGATCGTGTCGCCTATCTTTACGTCTTCGATGCCCGAGAGGACGACTATATCTCCAGGCTCTGCGGAATCAACCTCCTTCAGGTTCATGCCTTCATAGACCTGGAGCCTGGAGATTCTCAGGGGGATCTGCCCGCCCTTTTCACCTATGCAGACGAGGCTGTCGTTAAATACGGCCCTGCCGTTCATGACCCTGCCTATGGCAAGCCTGCCGAGATAGGCCGAATAACCCAGATCGGCCACCAGCATCTGGAAGGGCTCGTCCGGGTCATAGGAGGGAGCGGGCGTGTGCTCGAGGATCGCGTCAAAGAGGATTTCCAGGTCTTTACCCTTCTCTTCCAGATTCCTCTGGGCCACCCCGTCCCGGCCCACGGCGTAGAGCAGGGGAAAATCGATCTGTTCATCAGTCGCATCCATGTCTATAAAAAGGTCGTATATCTCATTAAGGACCGCCTTTGGCCGGGCGTCCTTGCGGTCTATCTTGTTTATCACCACAATGACTTTAAGGCCGGCCTCGAGCGTCTTTTTCAGGACAAAACGGGTCTGGGGAAGGGGTCCTTCCGAGGCGTCCACCAGGAGGAGGGCCCCATCCGCCATGGTGATCGCCCTCTCCACCTCGCCCCCGAAATCCGCATGCCCGGGGGTGTCAATGACGTTTATCTTGACGCCCTTCCAGTTCACGGAACAGTTCTTGGCTGCGATGGTGATTCCCTTTTCCCTTTCCAGCTCCAGGTTGTCCATGAGGCGTTCTTCCAGTTCCATTCCGGTCCTGAAAAGTCCGCTCTGCTTGAACATGGAATCGACGAGCGTGGTCTTGCCGTGGTCCACGTGGGAGATAATGGCTATGTTTCTTATTCCTGAATTCTTTTTAATTCTTTTCATTTTCGACGGACAATAAAGCCTGATTAGAATATCTAATAGAGGGCTTTTACCTCCAATACTCCGATACGAGCGACTAAAAGGGGCGACACTACACCAAAGAACTTTGAAAGAAAAGATAATAATTGAAAGACGGATTACAAGATCCCTGTCAGGGTAATAGATGTAAAAGGATGGAAGGATTATTGATATTTGAATGGACCTTCGAGTTCTTATCTGTTAGATGTAATTTAAAAAAGTGATAACCGCCTTTTTTTAAGGAGAGTGCAAGAAATGGCAGATGAAATATTTCAGGATATGCGTAAATTTAGCAGGGAGCGATTCCATGATATATGGGAGGTCGCGAAGACCGGGGATACGGATCTCCTTGATGAAGAGGATAGACTTGTTGCAGAAATCATGATGGAACATCAGGACGAGTTTCATAATCAGTTTGAGATGGCCGATCTCACCCACGATCATGAATTCGATCCTGAGACAGAAACAAATCCATTTCTTCATATCATCATTCACCAGATCGTGGAGAATCAAATGAGGAGCAGGGAGCCTATTGAAGTTTACCAGTTCTATAACGCCATGAGGAGCAGGAAGGCGCCCCGCCACGATATTATGCATCTCATCGGAGCCATACTGGCACCCCTGATGTTCGGAGTGCTCCAGGGACAGAGGCCCTTTGACCTGGATCGGTATACTGCATTGCTTAAAAAATACAAAAACAGGAATCCCGATAAGATATGGAATGCCCTTGAAAGGGAAGGAGATCAATCCCTCTCTCAGGGATGAGATCGCTGTTTGCGTGCAACCTGTTATCCCGTGGCAAGTCCAATGGGACGGATTTGCAGGCGGGAGTAAGTATATGAAAGGGAATAGAAGGAAAAAATGCTATCCACAGAAAAAACTATCCTTATAATAGTCGATATTCAGGGCAACCTGGCCCATTCCATGCACCGTAAGGAGGACCTTTTCAGGAACACCCGTGAGCTCATCAAGGGGATGAGGGCATTGGAGATACCGATCATACTGACGGAGCAGAACCCAAGGGGACTGGGACCCACCATACCGGAGGTGGCGGAACTTTTGCCCGATGTCAGGCCGATCCCGAAAATGACCTTCAGCTGCTGTAAAAATGAGGATTTCATGCGCGAGCTCAAGGCCCATGACAGGAATCAGGTCCTGATCGCGGGGATAGAGGCACACATATGCGTTTATCAGACCTCGGTCCATCTGAAGGAAATGGGCTATGAGGTCCAGGTGGTCACGGACGCCGTTGCCTCGAGGATAAATGAGAACAAGGAGACCGGGCTGCAGAAGATGAGAGACGCTGGCGTGGCCGTGACCTGCATTGAAACCGCTTTCTTTGAGCTGCTGGAGGCGGGGGAAGGCGAGCGGTTCAAGAAGATACTCAATATTGTGAAGGAGTTTATGTGAAAAATACTGTGTTTTCTTGCTTGACACCTTTAAGATTTTGTCCTAAACATATCTGAAAAAGTTCGGGCGCTCCGATGGAGCTTAATAGGGAACCCCGTTAAAATCGGGGACGGGCCCGCCGCTGTGACCCCGCCCTCTTTCGATAAAAAGAGGGAACCCCTTTGACCGTTGTGAACCACTGTTCTAATTATCCGGATGGGAAGGTCGTTGAAGGGGCGGGGGAGTCAGAAGACCTGCCCGGACAGAAGGCGTAACCTTCGCGGATACGGGTTTGCTTTCTTTATTGGGATCTTGCGGATAAAAAAGGGAAATCCCCGGATCGAGAAAACCGGTCCGGGGTTTTTTTATTTCCGGGCCTGACGAAAATCTCAAAGACAGGGAAAGGAGGAATTGAGATGGGGAAGGCTTTTTCGATAGTAACTTTCTGCGGGTTCTTTGTCATGTCCGGGTTAACAGGCTACGCCGAAGAGGAGACATCGAGAGGTGTGGCGCCAAAAATGGAGGAGGTGGTTGTCACTGCCACCAAGACGGAGGAAAAGCGCTGGGATATACCCAATTCGGTTATCATCAAGGATGAAATGGACATCCAGGAATCCACGGCAGAGAGCCTGGGAGATCTCCTGGCCAACGAGCTCGGAATAGACTGGAGGACGTACGGGAATTACGGGGGGGCAGCAGAGGAGATCCATATAAGGGGTATGGGAGCGGACGGCACACAGGTCTTTATCAACGGAATCAATGTCAATTCGCCTTCCCTGGGCACGGCGGATGTAGGGAAGATCCCTCTGAACAATATAGAGCGGATAGAAGTGGTCAAGGGCTCAGGCTCCCTTCTCTACGGCACCGGGGCAATGGGGGGGACCATCAATATCGTAACCAAGGGCCCCCAGAGGGACAAGATGAATTTCGCGGCCACGGCGGGATACGGGACAAATAACACATATCAGCTTTCAGCGGAACAGGGGATGTTCCTTGCAGGTGATCTTGGATACTACCTGACAGCCAACCGCCGTGAGACCGACGGGTTCCGGGACAACAGCGACCTCACTGACAACAATGTTTCCCTGAAACTGGTCCTGGATAAGGGGGATAATTTCAGTATCGACCTCTACGGCGACTACCTGGAACGGAGATACGGGCTACCTGGGGTCAGGCCGCCGGCAGGGACCAAGGATTATTTCATAGGCGGAGAGGAATTCTACAACAATAAATCCGCCAATTTGTTAGACAGGGGCGGCGACAAGGATGGCCACTTCGCCCTTAATATCAGGTCAAGTCCCATGGATTGGCTGGGACTCAATCTCAGACAGACCTACAAGGATATGGAGGGCTTTAATCTAACGCGAAACGCGGCCGCCCTGTTTCCCAAACTGGCGGGCGAGGGACAGAAGACCTGGGTCACCAATCAGGTGGCCGTGACCGAGGGAAACGTGGATATAAGGGCCTTTGATGGTATGAACCTCCTGCTGGGAGGAGAATACCGGGGCTACAATTATGAGAGGGAGACCCTGGACCTTGATACGAGCGGGGGCGACAAGCCTGGAACGCAAGTCGCTGACAATCACCACATATTCACCAAAGGGGCCTTCGCGGAAGGTCAATACAGGCCTAACGAATATTTCAAGATCCTTTTAGGGGTTAGGCATGAGAGTCACTCGACATTCGGGAATGAGACCCTCCCGCGCTACGGCCTGATCATAAATCCCATGCAGGACACTGTCCTGAAATTGAACAGTGGGAAGCACTTCAAGGCCCCTACCCTGAACGATCTTTACTGGCCGGATGACGGCTGGTCGAGAGGCAATCCGGCGCTAAAGCCTGAGAAGGGCTGGCACTCGGACGCCACGCTGGAGCAGCGGCTTTTTAATGACCTGCTCTTCATTACCGGCTCCTATTTCGAATGGGATATAAAGGACAAGATCGCCTGGGCCGAGAACCCCAATTTCCCGACCGTGTTTCCCGGTGTGAACAAGTGGACCCCTTCAAATGTGGACACCCAGGAAGGTTCGGGATGGGAATTTGGGGCAAAAATCGGACCCGTCCACAGCATGGTCCTGGCCCTTAACTATACATACCTGGACGTGATCGAGCAGAAGACCGGGGGGCCAAAAAGGCGCGCCCTTAATACGCCCAAGGACGAGTTTAAGGGGGACCTGACATACTGGTTTGACATCGGTCTGACAGCCACAGCCACGGTTCGTTACGTGAGCGAGAGGCCCTCCTACTATCTGAATGATTATGCCAATGATCCCCAGAACATACTGGATTCCTACTGGACCGCTGACCTCAAACTGGATTATGCCCTGTATGAGAACTGGTCCGTCTCGCTCAGGGGAAACAATATTTTTGATGAGGAATATGATACATACACGCAGTTTTTCACGGATCAGAGCACGTTAAAAACCACCAGGGAAGGGTATCCAGGGGCAGGGAGGTCAATTTTTCTGAGTGTGACTTATGAGTATTAGGGAGTAGTTTCTAATATTAACCATTTTCGGCTACATATTATTTGAATTGGGCCAATTTCAATGGAGCATTTGAAATGTGGATGAGGAACCATAGGGTCTTTCTCTCAGCAGCACTTTTTCAGCTTATTGCCCTCTTCTGGGCAGCAGTCCTGTTCTCCTACCCCGTGGCATTCAAAGACGCGAGCGGGAATGAACTGCTGGTGGAAAAGAGACCGGCGCGCGTCGTTTCCCTGGTCCCGAGCATTACTGAAATTCTTATGGAGATAGGTGCGGGGGATGCACTCCAGGCAATAACCTATCACGACACCAGCCTGCGGGGGACGGGGGACAAGGAAGTGGTAGGGGGCTTTTATTCGCCGGACCTCGGCAGGATCGAGGAGATCCGGCCCGATGTAATCTTTTACTCGGATCTCCAGAAGGATGTCCCCGTGAGGTTCAAAGGAAGAAATTGTATCCTCATCAACCTGGAGACCCTCTCCATAAAGGACAGCTACAGGAATATCCTGCTCCTTGGCAGGATATTCAATGCGGAAGACAGGGCCGAGGGGATTGTCCGTAAAATAGAGACGGGGCTTGAACTGATCGGAAAAAAGGTGAAGACTATCCCGCTCGAGAGGCGAAAGAGGGTAATCAGGATAATGGGCTCGGACCGGGACAGGGTCATGACGCCCGGGGAGGGCTCCTTTCAGAATGAGATGATAGAACTGGCCGGGGGAATCCCGCCCCGTCTCAAAAAGGCCGGGCAGGTGGCGCCCATGACCCTGAAGGAGTGGACCGGCTTCAATCCCCAGGTGATCTATACCTGCGGGGGGTACAAGGAGGTCCTGTCACGCCTCCTCAGTCAGCCCGGCTGGAAGGACGTGGAGGCCGTTCAGGAAGGGAATATATTTGACTTCCCCTGCGACCTGACCTGCAGGGCCGCCACAAACACCGGTTATTTTGTGGCGTGGCTTTCGGCAAGGATATACGGGGAGGAATATTCCAGCAGGGAGAATCAGGTGACAGAGGACGCTGTTATCGCCTCACGAGACCTTGATGTTCCCCTGAATTACGTGAAGGATGCACGAATCCTTTACAGCAATATAAGGGATTTCCCCAACAAGACGCTCCTCATCGATTTTAAGAGGCCCATGGCCGTGGTATCCACGCTGGAAGGATACAGGAAGGGGATTCAGACGGTGGGGAACCATTATTCCTCACTCCCGGGCTGGATCATCAACCACGACCTTGATCTGGCCTGTCTGAGAAGTCTCGTTTACGGGGTAATCAATAGGCCGGAGGCGGGGACGAGCATCCTCTTCACTGGCGCGGACATGGACAACCTTTCCATAAAACAGGTAAGCTATAGGGAGATGGAGGTATACGGCATTGTTACTGCCGGGGTTCAGTCAAACGGCCTCAGGATGTCGAAGGACATTGGCGGCTATTACGAGCCCGGGACCATAAATATTATTCTCCTGACCAGCAGGCGCCTGACCCCGCGAGCCATGACAAGGGCCATCATCAGCGCCACGGAGGGAAAAAGCGCCGCGCTGCAGGACATGGATATCCGGAGCAGCCAGACACCCATGATCAACCAGGCCACGGGCACGGGGACCGACAACATAATCGTGGTGGAGGGAGAGGGCAAAGAGATCGACGGGACCGGCGGGCACACAAAAATGGGCGAACTAATTGCGAAGGCGGTGTATGAAGGTGTGCAAGAAGCGATCTATAAACAAAACGGCATTTCACGTCATCGAAACGTGTTCCAGCGGCTCATGGAGAGAAAGATCAGCATGTTCGGGCTGATTTCGTTAGGCTGTGACTGCGGTGCCGAGGAGGGACGTCTTACAAAGGCCCTGGAGGAACTCCTTCTCGATCCTGTGTACGCCTCCTTTATCGAGTCCTCTCTTGCCCTCAGCGATGCATATGAGAAAGGTCTCGTAAGCGGCTTGGGCCCCTACAGGCTATGGTGTAAAGAAGTGGCGGAAGAGATCGCGGGGAAAGAGGTGGATGAGATGATAGACCTTGTTAACTCCGATAATATCCCGATAGTCATAAGGATGTCGCTGAACGCGTTGCTTAATGGGCTTTATTATAAGGAGTAACTTCACTTGACTAAAGCACTCATGTTTCTGGGCACGGGCAGCGACGTGGGCAAGTCCATTGCCGTGACCGCCTTTTGCAGGATATTCAAGAGGCGGGGTTTCAGGGTGGCTCCCTTTAAGGCCCAGAATATGTCCAACAACTCCTTCGTGACCGTCGAGGGAGGGGAGATAGGACGCGCCCAGGTCGCCCAGGCAGAGGCTGCGGGCCTGCTGCCTTCGGTCCACATGAACCCTATCCTGTTAAAACCATCCGCTGATCAAGGGTCCCAGATCGTCCTGCAGGGAAAGGTCATGGGGACCATGGGCGCCGTGGACTATTATGGGCTTAAATCAAGGCTCAGGGGTGTCATAAGGGACTCCTACAACCGCCTCGCCAAAGATTATGACCTGATAGTAATGGAGGGTGCGGGTAGCTGCTGCGAGATGAACCTCAAGGAGAGCGATCTCGTAAATCTCCCCCTTGCCAGGTCCCTGAAGGCGCCCTGTGTCCTTGTGGCCGATATTGACAGGGGAGGGGTCTTCGCCCAGGTTATCGGGAGCTTTAAGCTCATGACCCCGAAGGAGCGGGAACTTGTAAGGGGGTTTCTGATCAACAAGTTCCGTGGAGATCGAGGACTCTTTGCCTCAGGCATTGAGTACCTGGAGAAGAAGACATCCAGACCTGTCCTGGGCCTGATACCTTTTTTCCATGATATCTTTATTGATTCCGAAGATTCCGTGGCGGTTCAGGAGGATAAAAGGCAGTTCAGGCGTCTGGATCCTAAGGCTGTGAATATCGCCGTATTGAGGCTGCCGGCCATCTCCAACTTTACGGATATTGAAGCCCTTGAACAGGAGAGGGACGTGGTCGTCAACTATCTCTCCCGCCCGAAGGATCTGTCGCATGACTATGACTGCCTCATCCTGCCCGGCACAAAGAACGTTATGGAGGACGCCTTGTGGCTCTCCAGGACGGGCTGGAAGAGGAAAATAGCCCTTTTTGCAAAGGCGGGTAAGAGGGTCTTAGGCATATGCGGCGGATACCAGGTACTCGGGAAAAGGATACTGGATCCCTCAGGTGTGGAATCGGGTCACAGGGAAGTAGCGGGCCTCGATCTCCTTCCCGTGGTCACCACCCTTGAGGAGGAAAAGGTAGTCCGCAAAGTGACGGGGGCCTGTCTGTTGAACGGCAGGAAGATAAAGGGCTATGAGATACACATGGGCAGGGGAGTCATATCAAAGGGAGTGGGGACGCCCTTTGTGAGGATACATGCTAAGGGTGAAAAGGGGGCCTGGGAGGACGGCTGGACAGTAAACGGGGGACGGATCGCCGGGACATACGTCCACGGGATTCTCGACAGCCCGGGCTTCAGGGCGGATTTCCTCAACGGCATGAGGGAAGCCAAGGGCCTTAAATTGCGGGCCCCGGAAAAGGGGAGACAAGCGAGGTTTCACCAGTATGAGAGGCTGGCGGATCACTTTGAAAAATATTGTGACGTTGACCGGATTATATCTGAAGTGTTGGGTTATAA
>CAZGIZ010000081.1:17931-20135 GCA_964526655.1 uncultured Desulfobacteraceae bacterium
TGCTTGTCACTGGGGGCGCAAAGAGCGGGAAGAGCAGGATCTCCCTCGATATCTGCAACAGGCTTTCAGGAAAGAAGATGTTCATTGCCACTGCCCAGGCCCTCGACGATGAGATGAAAGAGAGGATAGAGCGTCATAAAAGGGAGCGGGGAGACGACTGGTTAACGATCGAGGAGCCCGTAAGGGTCCCTGAAAAGATCCGCGAGCTTGACGGCCGGGAGACGGTCATCCTCATCGATTGCCTGACACTGTGGTTGAGCAATCTTATAATGGAACACGGCGAGTCCCTCCGGTCTGTTAACGAATCTCTTGATGCCCTGATTAAACAACTGGAAAGGACAAAGGGATCGATAATCCTTGTGAGCAATGAAGTGGGTATGGGAATTGTGCCTGAAAATGACCTGGCCCGCAATTACAGAGACCTGGCCGGCTCCCTGAATCAGAGGATAGCGGCAATAGCCTGTAAGGTGGTGGCGGTAATAGCCGGGATGCCGCTGATACTCAAAGATGTATGATAGGGACCACTTTAACGAATCGAGTTTTTAGGCTGGAAATAGATATGAAGAAGAGGCGCAAGGCGCAGGGCGCAGGGTGCAAGGAAAAAACTATTACCTCGAGGCCTGGACAACGGGACATTATTTGCGGGAGTTGGTTGAAGTAAAGGAGAAATTAAAGAGAGGCGCAAGGCGCAGGGCGCAGGGTGCAAGGAAAAAACTATTACCTCGAGGCCTGGACAACGGGACATTATTTGCGGGAGTTGGTTGAAGTAAAGGAGAAATTAAAGAGAGGTGTAAGGCGTAAGGCGTAGGGCGCATGGCGTAAGAAAAAAATCAGATTGAATAAATTAATTCAATTGGAAGGGCGGTAGATATCAGATGTGGAAAAAGACTGCGGAGGAGATCAGACCCGTATCGGACGTGTGGCTGAAAAAGGCCTGGACCAGGCTTGATGACCTGACCAAGCCCAGGCGCAGCCTGGGATTCCTGGAGGAGCTTGCTGCAAGGGCCGTTGCCGTCAGGGAAGAGGACAGGCCCTCCCTTGAGAAAAAAGAGGTATTTATATTCGTCGGCGACCACGGGATTGTCTCGGAAGGGGTCAGCGCCTATCCCCAGGAGGTTACGGCCCTGATGGTGAATAATTTCCTGGCAGGGGGCGCGGCAATAAACGTCCTGGCCCGTTGCGCGGGCGCGGAAGTGAATATCATCGACATAGGCATGAAGGAAGAGCTTCCGGACTCAGGAGGGCTTATCAAGAGAAACATAAAGAGGGGGACCGACAACTTTGCAAAGGGACCGGCCATGACTGTTGAGGAGGCGGAAAGGGCCATCGATGTGGGGATTGAGATGGCTGAACGGGCCCATGAAAAGGGGACCGTCATGATTGCCACGGGAGAGATGGGCATAGGAAACACGACCCCTTCGTCCGCCATCCTGGCGGCCCTCCTTCCGGCCGTGGCCGTTGATGTAACGGGCACGGGAACCGGGCTCGACCATGAAGGCATGAAGCAGAAGGCAGGAGTGATAGAAAGGGCCCTTGAAATCAACCGCGACAGCCTTGGAGACCCCATTTCCGCACTCGCTGCTGTGGGGGGCCT
The DNA here is from genome assembly GCA_964526655.1 of uncultured Desulfobacteraceae bacterium. GTDB lineage: Bacteria > Desulfobacterota > DSM-4660 > Desulfatiglandales > HGW-15 > CAZGIZ01. Next base: position 19,526 of record CAZGIZ010000081.1, read on the forward strand.
GGAGATAGCAGGCATCTGCGGCATGTGCCTGGGAGGAGCGGCAAGAGGCATGATCGTTGTAGTGGACGGCTTTATATCCACGGCCGGCGCCCTTGTGGCGATGCGGCTGAATCCCCTTGTTACCGGCTATCTCTTCTTCTCGCACATGTCCGCGGAAAAGGGGCACCGTGCCTTCTTTGAGAGAGAGGGGTTGCGTCCGATACTGGACTTAGACCTCCGTCTTGGCGAGGGTACGGGGGCCGCAATAGCCATGCAGATCATTGAGGATGCAGTGAAGATCCATAATGAGATGGCGACCTTCTCGGAGGTGGGCATAGAGCCGGGGGCCTGATGGACATATCGATCAATAGATAGCGCAGGGAGCAAAGCCGGTCTCTCCGGGGCGATAACAGAAAAATCACCTGCCATAGCGGGACAACAGCCATTTTTTCGGGCCGTGGCCCCGATAATAAGAGTTATCGCCCCGGAGAGACCGGCCCAATCCTCATTCTGTTTGGAGGTTAATAGTCCGTCTATGTTATCTCTTCATGCGGAGGACTGGCTCTGGTCGGGTGGTTTTTTTTAATGGCGGTACATAGGGCCAGGGGGGGGTGGCCCGAGGATGAAAGGG
>CAZGIZ010000082.1:0-20093 GCA_964526655.1 uncultured Desulfobacteraceae bacterium
GAACACCGGCAGCACATCGCCATGTCGCCCTGATATTGTTCCAATGCCATCTTAGCACCTCCTGTATTCATTCATTAAATAATGAGTTGCTTCTTTTATCCTGTCTTAAAAGCAGACTTTCCCCGGGTTCATTACATTATTAGGATCAAAGATCTTCTTAAACTTTATAAACAGGTCGACGGTGGCCGCATCCCGATTTAATATGATCCTTGCATTATCACCATAGGGCCTGGAGAAAAAAGCTCCCTGAGCCATTAAGTTCCTGACGGCCAGGTTGGATAACTCCTTGACCCGGTTCAGCTCCCTTGGGTTTTCGGGATCATAAAACAGATTGAACTCACAGTGATAGCTGGTGCCCTGTACGATGGGCTGGATGTAGACACCCATGTCCGAGGCGGGGTAGCCGGCCTTTTCAGCCACATCATTCATAACCCTGATCTGTCCCTCGATCTTCTCACACTGGGTCAAATAGAAGATGTCCTCAAAGCCCCCTTTTCGGCGAATCTTCCAATAGGGTTCCCCGGAAGGCTGCTGCACCGCTTTCAGTATCTCATTCGCTGAAACACCGCCGACCGCTTTGACCGCTTCCACACCCAATCGCTGGGTTATTTCCGTGATCTCTTTAATATGGGAGCTTATCCTTTCCTCGGGGAAATACTCATATCCGGCCAGGACATAGAAAAGGGTCCATGCGGGCAGGGCATCCCTGAGGTCCTGATAGTCCCCGGGCAATCTCTTTGCGAATATAGCCGCCAGGTTGGTATTGTTAAGGATAAGGCATTCGTTCACTATTCTCAGTCTTATCAGCCAGTGAGTCAGTTCAAGGAGCGTATCGAGGTTGGAGGAGCCTACCACGAATGGCTCTTCGAGTCTGGGGAGGATTTCGCACCTCATGGATGCCCATGTGACAATGCCCATGGTCCCCTGAGCCCCCTGGATAAGCCTGTGCCAGGAACCTGTGCCCGGCCCATAGGGCGCTTTTTGCACTCCCCCGACCTTCCACTGCTCCTCGATCGTGCCCGGCCCGGCCGCCTGCCCGGTCCTGAACTCATCGCCCGTTCCAAAGTACAGCCCGGTACATGCCAGGGGGTCCGATATGTCCCATTGATACTTGGGCATGATCACCGGCTCTCTTTCAAGCATGCTACCGACAACTGATTTGGACTTCCGCGGCAGCAATGGCATGTTGAGCCTGAGCCCTTCTTTTTTGGCGGCAGCTATGAGCTCCCCGAAGGTCACGCCCGGCTCGACCATGGCAACCCTGCGCGGCCGGTCGACAAACACCACCTTGTTCATCCGGCTCAGATCCACGATAACCGACCCGCCTATGCCCGGGACCGTATCGCCCCGGAAATGGGGCGCCCCCGAACTGACCGGCACTAAAGCCGTTTTGGTCTCGTTGGCCAACTGAATGATCTTCTGAACCTCATCGGCTTTGGCCGGTCTTACCACCCACGACGGCCTGATCTGATTGACAAAACTCAAGTCCCGGCTGTATGCACTCAGCGCCTCCGCGTTATTACTGACATTTTCCGAACCCACAATTTCTGCCAGTTGTTGTTTTGCGATCATTCTTCCCTCCCCTTATTGTGGTTGTTCATTATGCGATCAAATTATCGCCCATATATTTAATGGTCAATAATCCCAAAGATTTTTAGATTATGGTTTAGTCCTTTTGTTTTGATAAAAATGCGACAGCATTTTCCACCGCAATACGTTCTGGGTTAAGGGTAAAGCCGATCAGGTGCCGGTCAGGGGGTAGCAAAGTGCTTTTTATTAATAATTCTCGAAATTTGTAGCAGGATGATTTGAATTTATCTATAAATAATTTCGATTGTCAATCATAATATTACATTTTTTTTGCATTTTTTTTAATAAATTTCAAAATATTGTGGTAGAATTCCTTATTATTTGGAATATATTGATTACTAGTGTCGTATCCAGAAAACAGCTTGATTAATTAGGCCTTGGTTTATCCCACAGAAATAGAAGTGCCAAGGCAGGCAATGTTATCTCTTCGAGGTGATATCTTTTTGAAAGTTCCACTGGGCATTGCAGTGAATAAATATTTGGGATTTATGGCTATGAATCCTTGGGAATCTGCTTTATCCTGTGCAAATCCCAAATATTTATTCACGGGCTTCCAGACAGGTAGATATCACCTTGAAGAGATAACATTGCTGGACTATTCGTCTAATAACAAATGAAACGGCCCCGAGCATTTTGAGAAATAAATATGGTTTCAAAAACGGATCTAAAACTCATATTGGAACTCCAGAAAAACGGGCGCGCGACCTACGCCGAGATGGCATCCCGTCTGGAAATCAGCGTATCAACGGCTGCGGCAAGGACCGAAAGGCTTCTACGCGAAAAGATCATCGAGATAAAGGCCCTTCCCAACCCCTATAAAATCGGAATGATCGCGAACGCCATGATTGCCATCCAAGCAGAACCATCGAAAATGGATCATGTCTGTGATCAGCTCGTAAGCAATTTCAATGTCACCACAGTGCTGACCGTATTCGGTCGTTATGACATTCTCATCAATGTCTCTTTTCAGACATGGGAAGACATGCATGAGTTCATAAACCAGGTCCTTGCAAGGATCGACGGCGTCCTTCGTGTTGACCCCTATTTTATCAAGGATTATATAAAACGTTATGAAGGGCTCTTTCAAAAAGTCTTCGGGAATTCTGAACTGGTAAAGTTAAAAAAGGATGAGAGGAAGCTGATTGAATTTCTGGTCGAAAACGGTCGGATCAATTTTAATGAGATATCGGAGAAGATCGGTGCACACGTATCCACCGTGTCCAGGCGTATAAATACCCTGATCAATGAAGATATTATTAAAATCGTCGCTGTTCCGAACCCGCCGAGTTTCGGCATCTGGTCACACGCCTTTATTGTCCTGGATGCCAAAGCAAGCCAGGTGGATCAGATCTGTGAGAATCTTTTTCCTTTTCCGGAAATAGTCTCCATCGCAAATCTGATTACCGCTTCCGGAATCATAGTTGGCATTCACTGCCGGAATAATGAGATCCTATATAAATTCATCAAGGAAAAAATCGCCCAAATTGGGGATATTCAAAAAACAGAAACCTTTATCTCGGCAGAGATTAAAAAGCGCATCTATGGCTGGTTTTTGGACGAAAAAATGGAATAGCTAAATTTTGGACATCATTTTATTCTTTCGCTTACAAACTCGGCCAAATCCCTGACCCGGTGTTCCTCGTTACCCATGACTTGTCCAAAAATGTCCCTGCAATAGGGACACGCGGTAATCAATATATCCGCCTTCGTTTCCAGAAATTCATTTATCCGCTCCCGGGCGGTCCCTTCTGCAAAATTCTCAAAATAGTTACCCAGTCCACGCGCTCCGCAACAGAATGACTGCTCTCTGTTCCGTTTCATCTCAACGAGCTCAACTCCCTCAAGTTGTGCCAGGACCCGTCGGGGGGCCTCATATATACCAAGTCCCCGGCCTAAAAAACAGGGGTCATGATAGCTTACCTTCACCTTTTTCATCTTCTTGCTCTTCAGCCTTCCCTCGTTAAAAGCGTCTAATAACAGTTCGCTGAAGTGCTGGCCCTTAAAAGGTTTGAAATTGTCCAAAACCTTAGGGTATTTGTTAGTCACGAATTCCTGGCAGTGGGGATTGACGAACAGGAGATTCTTGTTGCCGAAGTCCCTTATCTTGGTCCATTTGTCCTCCACAAGGGCCGGTAGTTCATCCCAGAATCCGTAATCATAGAGAGTCGATCCGCAGCACCCTGGATCCACGAATAGGGCCACCTGCTTTTCCATTTTTCCAAGCAGGTTGAAGGCACTGTTGAGGGACTTCGTCTCCGTGTCAGTGTGAATGCATTCACAGACCAGGAGCGTATCGGCCTTATCATTTTGCACCCTTTTGGGGATCCTGAGCGCTCCCTCAGGTATTTCACCCAGGAGATCTCCATTTTTCTTGACCTTGTCATACATCTTCCTGATCGGTCCTTCAGGGATGAATCCCCTCTTGACCAGTTCGTACCTGAGGAGACGGATGATGTCGGAAAGGGCCATCTCCGGATTGATGGAGCGCACTATCACGCACTGGCCGTCGCAGGCGCCGCAGGCAACGCAGGTAAAGGCCAGATCGGACAGGGCCTGGCTGTAATCCATTCTCCCCTTTAATATGGCCCGGGCAAGGGAAACGAGTCCGCCGCCGCTGAAGGTAAAGTTTTCGTCCCATGCATAAATCGGGCAAAAAGTATGGTTGTCCGGCCATGGCCCGTAGGTACAGCAGTTACATTTAATGCAGGCGTAAACAGCTTCGCGCATATTCTCCAGATTGGTCGTCAGTTTCATTTCGTCACCTCCGGGAATATCCCCATATTTGGACTGAGGATGTTGTTGGGATCGCAGGCCTTCTTGATCCTGGTGAGCAGATCTCCGTATCCACCCGTGAGTTCAAGCGTGGGATACCCTGACTTGACTCGCATCGGTACGCCCCCGTACCTCTCCATGGCAACTTTATACATCTCGCGGTATTTGTCTACTATGTTACCTACCAATTTTTGGTCCTTAGGGTCAGGAAAACAAAAGATGCGGAAAAACATGGAGCGTCCGAAGTCAAAAGGTTGAGAATAGTAACAAACAGGCGATATGTTGAATTTAGAAAACTCTTCTACTGCCCACTTTTCCAAATCCTTCACTACCTCGGGTTCGACAAATACGATCCAGGCCAGATATTGTCCGAGACCGAAAAATGTCGGTTCTACCGGATGGTATTTGGCATAGAGCTCTTCCCATCCTGCGACACCTCCCGGGGCAACTGCCTTGGCCTCTTTCTTGTTCAAAACTCTTCCACCGTATTTTTCCGCTACTTTGCTGCATACCCTATCACCGGCGCGCATGGACTCCTCATACCCGGACATGAAAGTAGTGACAATATTGTAGGGAATACCCTTAGGGGGCTTACGGGGATCAAGTCTTATCTCGGAAGGTATCCTGTATTCGTTCCCGACGAGACCCACCTCAAAGGACTTAAAGAGCTGCCAGTTCCAGATGATGCAATGCTCTGGGATGTTGTTTCCGACCAAATCCTTTACAAAATCAACGGCATTCTTGAATCTGTCGAATGCAGCCAGATTCACCCGATTTGACTCGTTTATGGGGTAGATCCTGAGTGCCGCCTTCGTAATTACCCCAAGCGTTCCATAGGCACAGAGAAAAAGACCTGCAAGGTCAGGGAACGGGCCATACCGCAAGTGGCTGGTAGCCTTGGGAAACTGCGAGGATCCCGTGTTGAGTATCGTTCCGTCAGGGAGTACCACTTCAAGATCCACAATCGAATCGAGATGCCTGTTGGCCAGGCTCCCCGAGGGCCTGGAGATATAGTTGCCCACAGGCGAGGCACCGCCGGGAGCCGTGGGGATGGCACATCTGAATCCCTTTTCCGCCAATGCCGCGCTGACCCTGTCAAAATTGGCGCCTGGCTCAACGACTGTGTATCCCGAGTCCGTATTTATCTCGATAATCTTGTTCATTCTCCGCAGATCGATGACAATGCCTCCCTCCTCCGTTATACAAGCACCCGCCACGTTTACACCTGTGGCCATGACGGTGACAGGCACCTTGTATTCATTCGCCGTCCGGAGGACGGCCACTACATCTTCCCTTTTTTCTGGAAAGACCACGAGGGAAGGCTTCCGTGGGGGGACCGGACTTATGTCTGCTGCATAGACATTAAGTACAAGGTCGTCATCCGTTACCTTTCCTGGTCCCAGGGATTCCCTGAGGTTGCGCGAGATGCCTTCCCTGTCTCTCGGCTTCAGTTTTCTTGATTGCTGCATCGATGTCCTCCTTTGATTTTTATTCGATTGTCAAATTGCGATATCTCCATAGATTCATGTGCCCTGATGCCGATCTTTTGGCATACTCTCGCCTTCCGATTCCGTCCGCCTCAGACCTGTTCCGCTGCGGCGTTGAATCCCGCAAGGCGGCCGAAAGTGAGGGCGCGGCTGTGGCTGATGCCGAATATGGTTATGGGGTAGTCGTTGGAAAAAAAGCTGCCGGATGCGTTCCCTGCAGCATAGAGCCCTGGAATAATATTCCTTTCCGTGTCCAGTACCTGGAGTCTGGTGTTGATCTTCAGGCCTCCCAGTGTCACGAGCAAGGAGACCCCCATCTTAATGGCATAGAATGGTGTCTTCTCAATTGTTGACAGACACTCGGGACGTTTGCCGAAATCGAGGTCCTTCCCAAGGAACGCCAGGTAGTTGTATCGCCCTATGGTAGCTTTCAACTTTTTGTAAGGGATCTCCATCTTCTGGGCCAGATCCTTGAGCGTGTTTGCGCTCTTTATGATACCTTTTTCTATGAGTACATCAACAATCGGCGGATTATGGAGTGGAGGCAGCAATGCCTTACACCCTACCTGTCCCATTCTCCGGCCGTCCTCTTCCCACTTGGCGTCCCATATTACCCATTTCACATGACCGGGTTGACTCAAATCCGCGTTACATATGTAGCCATAGGGCAATTCCTCGTTTTTAAAGCGGTCCCCGTTCAAGTTGACGTTCAGAAAGGGCTGACGAGTGAGGGGAACGAATATCGGCATAGGTGATTCGACAACGGCGTGATCGAACAGCATCGGACAGTGGGGCGGCTCGTCGATAGCGGCGCCGATCCACAGGCCCATCTGGTGCCCGTCTCCGGTGTTCTTGTGCGGACCCTTCACCTGGTCGGGGACAGGCAAGGCACCGGGGCCGATATACTTCTTCAACATCTCGGGGTCCCTTGAAAACCTGTTGTCGTATCCGTAGAAGATATCGGTAAAATGTGTGGCCCTCTCCGCGATATACTTTTTTACCATTTCGGGATTGTGTCCGTAGTCGCCGGTGCACAGAACCACGGCCTTCCGGGCCTTGAACTGGACATAATCCCCTGCAGGGTCCCTGGCAATAACACCGGTGACCCGGCCCTTTCCCTCCCTAACAAGTTGTGCTGCCGGTGTATTCCAGTGGAAATCCACCCCCTGTGCCTTCGCATTAGCCTCGAGCAGGGCTGCCACGGTCCCGTTCCACCCGGGGAGATTAATGCCAATTATTTGGGTATAATTGAAGGGGGAACCGGTTACGGATTGAGGTATGTCCCCGAGTTTATTGGAGGTGATCCCGGAGGCTTCGGCCAGATCCGTTAGCCAGTCAATGACGGCGGCGCTGTTGTCGGCCCACAGCTTGACTATCCTCTGGTCGGCCCAATACCCTGACCATGTCATCAACTCCGTGATAACCCTGTCCCTGTCGACCTCTATGCCCTCTTCTTTCTGAAGCCTGTTGTTTACGGCGGCGATGCCATACCCCCTAAAACTGGGTTCACCCCCCTTTTCAAGGAGTATAGTTTCCGCTCCTTTCTCTGCCGCCGACCCTGCCGCAGTCAATCCACCCAATCCCGCACCTATGACCACGACATCGCATGTGGTCATCCCTTTGATTTCCTCCTTTGGAATTGGGGAGGGTGCGACCTCAAAGGAGCAGGCCTCTGAATCCTTCTTTCCGGGATTTTTCCCTGTTTCCATATGTCACTCCGATAATATGGACATCAATCGATTCTTACCTCCCTAACATAACCTCCGGCAAAAATGTGGCGAGGGAAGGGACGGCGATGAGAAGGGCCACGTGGAGAAAATCGGCCATTAGAAAGGGCATGATACCCCGGTACATCACGGAGATAGGCGCGTCAACCGTTCCAGCCAGGCCGAAGAGGTTGATGCCAAAGGGCGGTGTAATCAGGCCGATCTCTATAATCCTCACCATGATCACGGCATACCAGATGGGATTAAAACCCAGTGCAGTTATGGTGGGATATATTATTGGAATCGTGAGGACCAGGATGGCAAAGATGTCGAAAATCATGCCGAGTAAGATATATACGATAATAATAAGAAACAGTATGGCGTATTTACTCAAGCTGAGGCTGACGACATATTCGCTGGTGATAAAGGGAATCCTGGTCACGGCAAGAAACTGGTTGAAAATGAACGCGCCTATGATAAGAGCGAGCATCATGGCGGACATCTTTGCCCCTTCCAGCAAGGCCTGTACGAAACCGGAACCGTTAAGCTGTCTCCTGATCAGGCTGACGACCAGGGCCCCGAAGGCGCCGATCCCGCCGGCCTCGGTCGGGGTAAAGACGCCCCCGTATATCCCCCCTATAACCAGGAGGAACAGCAAGAGGATCGGCCAGGTCAATTTCAGGGACATGATCTTTTGACCAAAGGTCGTCCTGGGCAGGGCCGGCCCTAAATAGGGATTCGATTTACACATGATATAAATGGCCCCTACATAGAATACAACCTCAAGGATCCCGGGGATAATGCCGGCTATGAAGAGCTTTCCGATAGACAATTCAGTCAGGATACCGATAACGATAAATCCGATACTCGGCGGGATGAGTATGCCGAGAGTGCCGCCCGCTGCAATGGTGCCCACAGCCAGTTTGGCGTCGTATCTATAGCGCTTCATCTCCGGATAGGCCATCTGTCCCATGGCGATGGCCGAGGCCAGGCTTGAACCGCAACAGGCAGCAAAGAGCCCGCATGCGACGGTGGTGGCCATGGCAAGACCCCCTTTAAGGTGCCCCACCCAGGCACGGGCCGTGTCGTAGGCCTCTTTTCCGATACCGCTCCGGGAGACAAAGGCGCTCATGAGCAAAAAAAGGGGCACGACTGCAAAGTCATAACTGTTGGCCTTGTTGAAGGCGATGACCGCCAAACTGGAGAGGGCCGGCCCCGTGCCTATTATCAAGGCGAGGCCGATAAAGCCCACTAAGATCAGGCCGAAGGCTACGTGCACCCCCATCAGGATGATGATCATAATGAGGATAAAACCTGCAAATCCTACTTCAACAGGGCTCATTTATCTACCATCTCTCTCAATGCGTGCAGCAAATCGATCAAAAGTATCAATGCCAGCATTCCGGTCCCGACAACCATAATCAACATAAAGGGGTACAGGGGAATGTGGAGCGTATCGGTTATGTAACCTCTTGTGAAGAAATATTTGTGGGCCAAGAGCATGGCCTGCCAGCACATCAAGGAAAACGCGGTAAAGCCGATAAGATAGGCGAGGCAGCGAATACCGGCCTGGACCCTTGGGGTAAACAAATCAAGCAACACGGTGACGCTGATATGGGCCTTTCCCATCTGGCAGAAGGCCAGCCCCCAGGTGCCTGCGCAGACTAGCAGAAGGCCGATTATTTCCCAGGTCCCGTCTATGGGCCGGCTGAAAAAATATCGCCCGAACACATCCGCGACCGTGAGGAGCATCATGGAGAGCAGGACAAAGGCGGCAACAAAGGCCATAAATCTGCTTACCCTGCGTAACGAGGCTTCTGTACCCGAGGCCAGCCTGGTGAGATTATCCCGCCATCGCACGTCACATCCCCCATCTTTAATGATATTGCAAGAATCAAGAGGCAGCCCAGAATATGGGGAAGATCCTCTCCTGGTCCTATTGTCAATGACTTATGGAAACAGGGAAAAGCCCGATCGGCTGGTTATTCCGTCCGTGCCTTCTTGGCCGCGCTCCTCCAGTCGTTGAGGATCTTACCGGCGTCAGCCACACCTTGCGCCTCGTTTGCAGAAACCCATTTGTCCCATATAACGGAGAAATATTTTTCCCACAAATCCACCTCTTCCGGGGTCGGCACATGGATCTTTCCGCCGGAGTCGAGCACAGCCTGACGGCCTTTTGAGCTGCCTTCTTCGGCGGCCTTGTAGCAGGCCAACTGGCCCTCGGGAACGGCTTCCATGATGATCTTCCGGTCCCCGGGCGGGATTTTATCCCAGGATTTCCTGCTCATTACAAAGGGCAATTCGGTCTGACCCAGAGAAATGTCCAGGGCGTATTTCGCCACCTCATAGAGCTTGAACTCCCCCGTAGCGAGAAAGTGTATTGCTGTGGCGTCGAGAACGCCGGTCTGCAGTTTCTGATAGGCCTCAGGCGGTATGGAGAAGACCCCGGCGGCACCCATGAGCTTGTAAAGCTCCAGGGCCACACCGGTCCCGCCCACTTTCAGGCCCTTGAGGTCTTCGGGGACGCGGATTTCCTTTTTTGCGGACAGAATGATGTTATTGGAATTGATAATATCGAAGATGATTTTGTAGTCCTTCATCTCCTTGGCAATGACCGGGTATTTATCAATCATGGACAGGAAGGTATTGGCATGTGCCAGATGGCCTTTGACCGTATCGGGAAAACCGAGACCTGGCAATCCCCCTACAACGCTGACGGGGAAGAAGGCCCGGTGGGTTGAAATGCTCATCATGTAGCCATCAGCCACCCCTGACTGAAGTATGTCAATGACACTTTTCTGTTCGCCCAGGGCATTGGCTGGATAAACTTCCACAACAATCCGGCCCTGTGACCTTTGTTTGACGGCCTTGGCCCAGGTATCTATCCCTATTCCGACCGAGGTAAAGGGAGGCAGATCGTGCCCCACCCTGAGTTTTATGGTGTCCGCCGCACTGGCTCCGTCTACCATCATGCCGCTTATGAAACAAACCATCACGATTGTAAAAGCCCATTTTTTCATTGCCTTACCTCCTCCTCCAATAGTGAGTGACAAATAAAATAAAGCCCTTTGGTTATAGCCTCTTCATTCTGATATTATGAATGCCGGTATCCATCTTACAAGGTACGGGCAGGAAGGTTCTTAACGTGTATCCGACTTCAAGCCGGGCGAAGGCGTCACAATAGGCTTTCCCGTTACCGGATGAGTGCAATGAAAAGGCAATACCTCGTGGTCAGGCCACAACAAGGGCTTTATGTCGGTCAATTCATCCGGGCCATAGGGATCATCCGGATAGGTTGTTTTCTGCAGGGGGACAAACTGGGGCGGGGTATAGGCCCAGCCGTTTTCATGAGTGGCGTGCCAGACAGGCCTGTAATTGAGCATCTTGATTTTCCAGACGCCGTCAACCCTCACATATGAATTTTCATACAGGGCGCCTTCCCACCATTGACGGGAAACCGTAGCGGGTTTTGGATCTCTTTCATAGTGGGTACCGGCCATCATCATGCACCTGAAACGTCCAAAAGCCGTTTTTCGATCAGGTGATACATCAATAACGTCCTGCATCATCGGATGGTCAAGTAAAAACCCGAAAACCGGCCCGTTTTTACCACCCGTGAAACGGCGTCTGAAGCCATCGCAATACGCGCGACGAACGCCGGCCTTGCCTTTGAAAATCCCGCCGAAAAAGTAAAACTCGCAATCATCCGCGTAGCAATCAACTACTTCATCATACATACATTTGTCCAGAAAGTAGCCATAGAGATGATGTAACCGTCTGATAGCGTGTACATCCTCGAGCATCCCAATTTTGTTTTCAAGTTCTTCAATTCGTTTTTTCAGATCTTCATCACTCATTATTAATACCCCCCTTTTAAGATGATAATAATTTAATCTCAGAGTATATGAGATTCATAAGGACCTATCAAGTTTATTCTGATAAAGAAATCCTGGTCCCACTGATAATCCGGATATTCAAACTGGGCGGGATGTACAGTTATATTACGGATTATGCAATTACATATCCCAAGTACCTGATCAGGCTGATCAAATCGGAGAAATAGATATCTTTATCACGGCTGGAAGAGGCCCTGTGAAAAGGGGGTGCACGGCTGAAGGGGCATGATCAAATTGACTGCAGAGCAAACAAACCTTTTGACCTCGGGGCTTCACAGCTTGGGCATGCGGTATCGTACCAGGAGAGGAGGGCTCCGCATTCCGGGCATGTCCAGCGTTCTTCCTCGGCCTTGACCCAATCCTCAACCCCCATGTCCCGGATATGTCGCAGGTTCTCCAGGACTTCGACATGGTGAAGCATGCCGTCGTTGCTGAAATCGGAAATACGGGCGCATGGAAACTCCTCGCAATCGGAACAACGCGTCTTGCCTGATTGAAGCCTTTCGCACGATCGGATCTCACATTTGCCGCACCAGGGAGTCAGACATCCTTTGCCTAAACACCCGTCGCAACGGAGGTCATCGGCAGAAAGTTGCCCGCCCATTCTTGCCGCGATTCTCTTTGCTATGTTCTGAAGTTTCACCTCATTATTATCATGGTCTGCCCGGTACATTTCACAGGCCCCGCAATATAGTCCACAAACAGCAACAAGATCTTTTCTTTCCATCGTAAGCACGCTCCCTGGATAAATTAATGTGAACAAGAGGCAATTGGAGGCTTGGCCCTATTATTTCTCGAAATTTAGTGTATCTTATCGAATATTCATTGGAATTGCAATAGGTTATTCTTGTTAATAAAATCTCAATTCTGTTTGTTAATCACGAGGTCGGGAGCGGGAGGAGGGTCAACAGCCGACAACCATGTCTATTTGGTAAAAATGCCAGTACCGGCATTTTTACCAAATGCGGATTCAGGGGGATATCTTAGGGTCAGTTGTTCCCGGATGACCGTTCCGGGCTATTTATAAAAAAAGGCAGTAATGCCTTTTTTTGTAAATAGCCTCATACCCATGAAAAAAGGGGCTGTCAGACGGGTCTGACTACCCCTTGGATGATTGTAAGTTTTTGGGTTGATTTTGATAAGGTTTAGGTGTATTTATCAAAAATCTTAATCAGTTAGCATTTTAAGACAGTCACATTTTCCCCTGGAGGAATCTCCTGTGGCTTATGTCATGACATTCAAAACACTATGACATGAACGAATGATAATCTTGAAAATGTTGTGACTTACCTATCAGTCAGAAATAAGTTTGTTTCCAGTCAACCAGCACCGCCTCCAGGCGGTGTGGTTGCGTTTAAAGATACTAACGCCATTTTCGATTTCGAGACATTATTATTTCATTCGAGAGCCTTACTTGATCGAATTACTTTTTTTATTGTAAAACAAATATACAACGAAAATTGCGATAGACCGAACAAAATTAAAAACGTCCTGAAAAACTTTATCGAGAAGGATGGAAGAGCGAGTCGTGCTATACAAATAATTGATGAGACGATGCCCGCTTTTTATGGCTTAATTTTGGATACTGAAAATGGGGTGAAATCGTTACGTTCTCATTTGATTCATAAATCTACAAGCGGTGAGAGTACAACTTGTGCCTTTACAATAAATACTGCACCGAACAATAAAGTTATAAGATTTGACTACGAGATCAAGAGCTATCCGATTATAGGAAGCGCATGGAAACTCCCTAAAAATATTCCATTTATATCATTAAACCTGCTCGGTATTTATTTAGGATATAATATCGCTATTCCATTAAATGAATGCCTCCCCAAATGTGATACTGATTTAAAATGTTTCAGCCAGTTCATTGATGAATCAGCAACTGGTCTAACATTTTCAATGATAAAAATGAATCCATCTGGGTTTGATATAAATCAAAGGAAGGCACCTTAATAAAAAGGTAGTGTCGATTTTGAAAAATGATAGACTTCGATGAGCTTTACGTAACAAAACCTCCATTTCCCATAGAGAAATTTCACCTCCTGCATCTTGGCCAACGTCAACCAAAAACACCGCAGTTCAAAGGTTAAAACCGGAAAATCCACTCTGACCTCTGGCGAATTACCCCCTTTTCCCATAACTCGCCCTTGGTTCCTTGACTTTAAACCTTCCCCGGTTAAACAAAGACCCTTGTATCAAATACTCGTTCCTTTTCTCCGGACCGCTCTTGCCCATACATCATCATGCCGGGTATGGGTTTAATGGGGTAAATATTCTTCCTCGGTTTTTCAGCAGGGGCCATAAGTTGCCGGATCGCGTCAAAGACAACCTTGAATTGTTCCTCGTATTTTTTCTCGTAGCTTATAGTTGATAGGCTGTAGGAAAAAGGATATAAAAATGGACCTTTAAAAGGATTTTGGTCTACCTAACAAACACGATGTAAGACGAAATGAAAACAGGAGGATGCTCGATACCACGCTTCCAGCGATGTTGGCCATGCTTATTCTTTTTTTGGGATTTATTTTGAGCGGGATCAGTTTTCTCAGGGAACGCACACAGGGGACAATGGAGAGGCTAATGGCCTCCCCCGTGTCAAGGTTCGATATCGTGGCCGGCTACCTTATAGGTTTCCTGGGCTTTGCCATTGCCCAGACATTAATTCTCTTCTTCTATACCGTCTATGTACTGAAAGCCAATTTTACGGGCGACCTGTTGCAGATAATCCTCTTTCAGATAATCATAGGAATTATGGCCGTATGCCTTGGTATTTTTATCTCGGTATTCGCAAAGAATGAATTTCAGATGGTCCAGTTTATCCCGCTGATCATAATGCCCCAGGTTTTTATCTGCGGGCTAATCGTGCCTGTCAGCCAATTACCCGAATACCTGCAATGGATCGCCAGGTTCCTGCCATTGACATACGGGATTGACGGTATCAGGGCCCTGATGCTTTACGGAAAAGACTTATCGGACATCGGCAAAGAGATAGGAATACTCTTGGCTTTTGTAGTGGGTTTGATGATCCTGGCAGCGTTCAGTCTGAGGCGTGGTGGTTCGGTGTAAGAGGACAAATGACTGAGAAATATTACTCAATAATATAATAATTTGTTAAGTTGGAAGCGAAGGAAAAAGGAAATCCTCGATTTTGATAGAGTACCATGTCATGAAATGATATTATTATCCTTGCCGGCCTCTTCGCCGTACCCTTTGCGTCGTTTTACTTGAACCCTTTGCTGAAAAAAAGATGACCAAACGCTATCTCGGACATCTCCCGCCTGGGGATCCCCTGGATGGGTACCTTCGTTTTGACATTGCCCCTCAAATGGCCCTTCGCGGGACGCCGACAGGCTTCCGGGTCTTCCAGTTCGCCTATTCACGGGATGTATATCTGTATGAAGAAATGGGGGGCGCCTTCCGGGTTGTGGGCAAGTTCTTTCCTCCGGGCCGGCGATGGGCCCAGGGACTGGTCCGCCCCCCGACTGAAACCGAGTTTCAGAACCTGATCCACCTGCACCGGCAGGGCCTGAACGGCTCGCCTTTCAGGATCGCGCGTCCTTTGGGCTATAACCCATGGCTGCATAACGTCTTGATATTAGAGTACTTTGAAGGGCAGCTCCTGGGTGATGTAATCAACCAGGCAATCCGGCGTAACCGGCGCGAAAGGCTGTTCCGGAAGCTCTCCGCAATGGCCGAGTTTCTGGCCCAGTTGCACAACCGTACAGCCGGCGACTGGACCGTGGATTTCGGGCATTCTTACGAGTATATGGGCAGGCTGATTGAATACCTTGTCCAAAAACGGGGGATGGACCGAAGCGAGGCCGATGTATTCTATCACCTTCGGGAGAACTGGCGAAACCGGACCTGTATGTGGGAAGACCGCCGGGTTATCGTGCACGGTGACGCCACGCCTTCCAACTTTAAGGTCGGTTCGGGCAGGCAGGTAATGATCTTCGACCTGGAGCGAATGATGTGGGCCGACAGGGTCTTCGACCTGGGCCGTCTGAGCGGAGAGCTCAAACATTTCTTCATGCAGTCCACGGGAGATCGGTGGGCGGCAGAACCTTTTATCGGCCACTTCCTGTGGGAGTACTGCGGCCATTTCCAGGACCGGCAGGAGGCCTTCCGTTCTGTCACGCGACGGATTCCCTTTTACCTGGGCATCACCCTCCTGCGGATCGCGCGAAATTCCTGGATAGACTGGAACTACCGACGGCAACTGCTTGAGGAGGCTAAAGAGAATCTGAGGGCCATCATATGAAAATCAAAGGCATTATCTTCGACATCAACGGGACGCTGATCAATATATACACTGACGAGGGCATGGACGAGATCTACCGGGCAGTGAGCCACCTCCTGACCTACCAGGGCATTTATCTGCACAGGGGGGAGGTCCGGGACAGATACTACCGGATCATGGAGGAACAGCTCAAGGCCCGAGGGGAGGAGTATCCGGAGTTCGACGCCATAGCCCTGTGGCGGGAGTTCCTGTCACGGAATCTGAATCCTGCATGGAGGCTGCCACGGGAAAAGCTGGAGGCCATGCCCCGGTTCCTGGCCGAGGTGTACCGGGGCATTTCCCGCTACCGCCTGGAGCTGTATCCGGATGTGAAGTCCGTCCTGGACGAACTCAAACCACGCTTTTCCCTGGCAGTTGTGTCCGATGGACAGAGCGCCTGGGCGCTGCCCGAAATCCGGGCCACGGGTATCGACAGCTATTTCGACCCGATTGTCATCTCGGGTGACTACGGGTTCCGCAAACCAGACCCCCGGCTCTTTCAGGCCGCACTGGATGGAATCGGGGCCGCACCGGAAGAAGTGTTGTTCGTGGGAAACGATATGTATAGAGACGTGTTAGGAGCCGGACAGATGGGAATGAAAACCGTGTTCTTCCTTTCCAACCAGGGCCGCCAGCAGATGGAAGGCGTGGAGCCCGATTACATCATCTACCGCTTCGCCGAATTGAGAAAGGCGATCGAATTTTTCGAGGCCCTTTGACGGTGCCCAGCCCCGGGCCGCCTATGAAACATAAGACCTTCATTCTTGAAAGTTTAAATCTAAGACTAATCTATTAATATTTCGACTAAATTAGTCTCAGAATAAAATAATATTATTATTTTATTATAAAAATATTGTATTTATCATGTCTTTTGTGCAAGACTCTCCTTTCTATTTGCGGAGAGAAAAAGATATTCAGGCTTTAATATGGCGAATGAGGAAAAACAGCCCTTTTTTTACGGCTGGTATATAGTCATGGGCCTTGCCATGGTGAGCATGGTTTCTGTGGGCATGGGCGGTATGAACCTGGGGCTCTTTGTCCATCCCATGAACCAGGAGCTGGGAATCAGCCATTCCTATTTCGGATTGTCCCAGACGGCCCGCTTTGTGGGCTTTTCCCTCTCGAGCTGGCTGATCGGGAGGGTCCTGGACCAGCACGGGGCGCGTTTCCCAATGGCGATTGCCGCTGCCATGATGGGGATGATCATGGTAGGTCTCTCCCACGTGCAGAGCGGTTGGCAGCTTGTCGTCCTGATCTTCCTGGCCGGCATGATCGGGCTCGAGGGCGGGGGAGGCAACCTCTACCAGAGTGTTCCCCTTTCAAGGTGGTTCATCCGCAAGAGGGGAAAGGCCATGTCCCTCGCATTTTTGGGCACAACGGCGGGTATTTTTATCTTTACCCCTTTACTTCAGTACACCATCACTTACGTCAACTGGCGCTTTGCCTGGCGGGTAATCGGCGGCGGGAGCTGCCTGGTTATCCTGATTATGGCCCTGGCCGTGGTGCGGAAGGACCCCTATTCAATGGGGCTGAAACCGGACGGGGACACGAATCCGGAAGAGAAGGGCGAAAAGGCCGGTGATGATCAGCGCGTCAATGTGGTCGCCGAATACTCCTGGACCAGGTCCCAGGCCCTTAGGTCCTTTTCCTTCTGGGCCCTGAGCATTACATTCGGTCTGCGTATGCTAAGCATGAGCACTTTGATCGTATTTCGAATCCCCTTCTATATAGAGACAGGTATTTCTCCCCAGCTCGTGGCCTGGGCCGTATCTGTCGAGGCGGTTATGTCCGCTCTCATTGCCGTGCCCACGGGCTGGGCAATGGACCGGTTCCAGCCCCGTTATGTGGTATCGGCTTCCCTGATAGCCTTTATCCTGGCCTTTATGATGACCATAAATGTCAGGACAACGCTGGATGTCTTTATCGCCACTTCACTTTTCGGAATCTCGGCTGCGAGCTTTATGGTGTCCCAGAACGCCCTGTGGCCCAATTATTTCGGCGGGATGCACATCGGCGTCATACGCGGGTTTTCCGTGCCCTTTACGACCCTCTTCGGGGCCATCGGCGCGCCCGTTACGGGCGCCATAAAGGATGCCACGGGCTCCTACCTGCCTGCATGGATGGCCTCCATTGTCTTTCTCGTGGCAGCGACAATTATTATGCTCCTGAACCGCAAACCGGACCCGCCGGAATCCGCCTAAAATCCTGTCTATCACAGAGGACAGATGGCAGATGACAGAGGACAGTTGCAAATTGTGAATTAACAATTATCAATTGACAATTAATAAAAAAAGAAAAAAACAATGGACAGCCACCTTCGCCACGGCTCCCTGCGGAAACATGCGGGACAGGTCGGCGCGCCAGGGAGGACAGAGCGCGGATGACAATTTATCCGAAAAATATGCTTGTCTTATTATGTGGACAGGTTATAACTTGACCACGAGAATATCATTCGTCCAGGCCCTTGGAAACGAAAGGAGGTGATTTGGGGACAAAGACCTCAAAGGGCACAGGATGGAGTCAAGATTAATATGTAATTTATGTCCAGGGAGGATATTTCAACATGCCTAAAAGAAAATATGAGCATTTGGTCAAACCACTGAGTGTCGGCGGAATGGATATGGAGATGATGAAGAACCTGGAAGGCCCGCAGGACGCCTTTGCCAACGGCCCAGGAAACGCGGACAAACTTGTATGGCTGAACGGAAGGGACCATCTGGAGGGAATCAATCTCAATTTTACCTGGGGATTCTACAGCGGACTCGGTGACTGGCACACTGGTCAGGACCCGCATGTACACCCCTACCCGGAATGCCTGGTATTTGTCGGTCTCGATTCGGCCAATATCAATTACCTGGGAGCGGAAATCGAGATCTGCCTGGGTGAGGAACAGGAAGCATACACCTTTGACGAGCCCAGCGTCGTCGTTGTCCCCGCGGGGTTTCCCCATTGTCCCTTGACAACCAAGAGAGTCTTCAGCCCCAAGGGTTTCGGTTTTTACCTGGCTTCCCTGGGCCCCGTACCAGAGACCACATGGATGGGTGACGGCATATCCAAGGAGGCCTTGAAAGCGATGGAGGATATGGCGGCCAAGGCCGGGATAGAGATGCCCATGAAATCTCATGTGGCGGAAAAAAGGGTAAAGAAGAATCCAACCAAGGCCACGGGCAAGTACGGCCACCTGATCAAACCGCTTAAGTCAGGCATTATCACGGAGCGTGGCAAAATGAACACTGCGAGGTTTACGGCGGAGGAACTGGCTCAATATGAGGAGAGGAGAAAGACGAGCGGGGAGATGTTAGGGCCGGGAAACGCCGACCACCTGGCATGGATATACGGCAAGGACATGGAAGGACTGGACATGAATTTGACCTGGGGGTTCTACAGTAAACCCGGAATCTGGCACAGAGGCGTGGGCGCCCATGTGCACCCTGTAGCTGAAGTCCTGGTCTTTGCCGGCCTTGACCCGACAAATATGGATTACCTGGGGGCGCAAATTGAGATAGAACTGGGCAAGGAGCATGAACGATATGTCTTTGATAAACCGACGGTTGTTATCTGCCCCGCAGGGTTGCCCCATAACCCGGTGGTGGTCCGATGGGTCGACAGTCCATACGCGTTCTATGTGATCGGTCTCTCCGGCGAACACGAAACGGCTGCCTTCGATTGATATCCGAATCCACCAATGTCAAAAAATGAATTTATATAAACAATCCTGAATCATCCTGTGTCTGCAGGAGATCTTGTACACGGAGGATCATAGATATGGCGAATAGAAAGTACGAACACCTGATAAAACCCCTGAGCGTGGCTGCCATGCCCGGGGTGCAGAGGGCATTCAAAAACACGGGGAACGCCGACAGCAACTACTGGCTTAACGGCCGGGACCATCTGGAAGGCTTGCCCCTCAATTTTTCCTGGGGGTTCTATACGGGCCTGGGTGACTGGCACCCGGGAATGGACCCTCACATTCATCCCTACCCGGAATGCCTGGTATTTGTGGGCCTGGATCCCGCCAATGTCGAATATCTGGGAGCGGAAATCGAGTACTACCTGGGTGAAGAACTGGAAGTACATCGCTTTGACAGACCCACGGTCATCATTGTCCCCGCAGGGCTTCCCCATTGCCCGAGTGTAACCAGAAATGTAACCAACCCCATAGGCTACAGCTTTTTTATCATCTCCCTGGGCGCCGAACCCAGGACCACCTGGATGGGGGCCGGAATCACGGAAGAGCGAATGAGGCAAATGCAGGAAAGGCAAGACGATAATGGGGTAAAGATGCCGATGGAATCTACTTTTTCCGATAAAAGGATAAACGTCAGCGAGGAGACGTTGACCTATGGACATAAATACGACC
>CAZGIZ010000083.1:0-19906 GCA_964526655.1 uncultured Desulfobacteraceae bacterium
TTGTAACCCTCATAAACAGCATGGCCGTGATGATGGTCCTCGCCTATGTGGTTACCCGCAGCAGGCTCTACTCTAACATACTGGAAAGTAAGATCACCAATATCGACAGGTTAATCCTCATCCTCCTTTTCGGTTCCTTCTCCATCTACGGGACCCTGAGCGGATTCAGGATCATGGGAGCTGTCGCCAATATACGGGATCTTGGTCCTGCAATCGCAGGGCTTATAGCCGGTCCCCTGGTGGGCCTGGGCGCCGGTCTCATAGGCGGCATACACCGGTATTCCCTGGGGGGCTTCACCTGTTACGCATGTTCCTTATCGACGCTTGTGGCGGGCCTTGCGGGCGGGTTATTCCACCTTATCAGGAAGGGCCGTTTTCCGGCCATTGGCGGCTCCGTGGTCTTCATGGTGGCCGTGGAACTCTTTCACATGGCCCTGGCCCTGCTCCTTAGCCGGCCCTTTGAGAGGGTCTTGGCCCTGGTCGAGGAGATCATCATTCCCATGACTCTTGCAAACGGTCTCGGCATGGGGATATATGCCTTTATCATCAAGAACCTCTTCAGGGAGCGCGCCGTGGAAGAGGCAAAGCAGATGATCGAGGGTGAGCTGAAGGCCGCCCAGGAAATACAGAGGGGTATCGTGCCCAGCATATTTCCTCCCTTTCCCGAGAGGCCCGAATTCGAGATCGGCGGTGTCCTCGAGCCGGCAAAAGAGGTAGGGGGGGACTTCTATGATTTCTTTTTCATCGACGAAAACCACCTCTTCTTCGCCCTGGGCGATGTCTCGGGAAAGGGAGTTCCCGCATCCCTCTTTATGGCCGTTACCATAACCCTTTTGAGGACAAAGGCCATGCAGGGTATAGGCGTCGATAGGATCCTGGAAACGGTGAATGAGGACCTCTGCAGGGACAATAATACAGGGATGTTCGTTACCGTATTTTGCGGGATACTCAACACCATGACCGGCGAAGTGGAATACGGGAACGCGGGACATAACCCGCCCTTTATCATCAGGAAAAAGGGGATGCTGGAGGAGCTCTCCGGGACCGGCGATCTGGTCCTCGGCGCGCTGGATAACACCCCCTACGTGAAGAAAGTGACCACCCTCGAAAGGGGCGATACCATTCTCATCTACACGGACGGGGTGACAGAGGCCATGGACAAGGGGGGAAGGTTTTTCACGGACCGGGGTCTCGTCAGGACCCTGAAAGAGACTGCGGGCATAACGGCGGATAAAACAGTGGATCTCTTGCTCTCAAAGGTACACGACTTTACTTCCGGGGCGGACCAGTCCGACGATATCACCATACTGGCCCTGAGATACACCCATTAGCCCAAGAGATCAAAATTATTTCTTTTTTGGCTTTTTCTTTTTGGCGAGTATGATGCTTTTCTGCCTTAAGAGGGCGTATTGATGGATCTCCTCAACGGCATCCTCGTCTATCCCCTCGAAGCTGCAGTGGCAGGTATTATTTCGATCGATTTCAACAATTCTCAGGTCCACGGAAATGCTCATATCACGACCAGGGAGATCAAAATCCACGGGGGCCGAGTCCCCGATTCTGAAGTCCTCATTTTTAAAGGACAGCCCGCCTGCTCCGATATCTATCACGCGGATCTCCTTTTCACCAAACCGAAAGGATATGGGCTCATCTGCAGAGGGGGAGACCCTGAAAAAGGCCCGCCTGTCAGCCGTTTGGAAGGTGAATGTCTCAGTAGTATTCCGGTTTCTTTTCCAGAACAAATTCAACTCTCCTGTTTCTTGACCTGTTCTCATCCGAGTTATTGGGGACCAGGGGCAGGATGTCAGCATAGCCTGTGGCCGTGAGACGGAGGGGGTTGATCCCCCGTTTTATAAAGTATTTCAGGACGGAAGTGGCCCTGAGCGCGGAAAGCTCCCAATTGGAGTCAAATTTTGCGGTGGAAATGGGTACATTATCCGTATGCCCTTTGATATTTACCATATATTCAGTGTATCTCGAAACGATCCTCGCTATCTGGTCCATGATCGATTCGGCCTCCCTGCTGAGTGTGGCTGATCCCGATGG
The DNA here is from genome assembly GCA_964526655.1 of uncultured Desulfobacteraceae bacterium. GTDB lineage: Bacteria > Desulfobacterota > DSM-4660 > Desulfatiglandales > HGW-15 > CAZGIZ01. The sequence goes on from CAZGIZ010000083.1 coordinate 2,047, forward strand.
AAAGAGGACCTGGCCCCTGATCTGGATGACCAATTTGCCCTTATATATGTGCGCTACCGCGTGCTCACCTATCTTCTTTTCTTCAATAAAGTCGTTAATCTCTTTAAAGGCCGCGACTTCCCTCCTCCTCAGCCCGGAGAGGTCTTCAAGACTGAACCTCTGGTCGAGTGCATCCGTGGCTCCGGCGAGTTCCATGAGGCCTATGGCCGGTTTTGATTCTCCAAGGCTGACCTGAATCGAAGATATGACCCGTCTGAACTTTACCAGGTTGAGGGAGGAAATGGAGTAGAGGACCACAAAAAAGACGAGCAGGAGCGTCATGAGGTCGGCATAGGTGACCATCCATCCTCCCTGCTCCTCGTCCTCTAACAATTCCGATATCTGATTATCGTTCTGCTCCATATCATCCCTTCCTCATGGAGCTTAAGGGTTTTCTTACCCTGGGCGGAATGAATGATGAAAGCCTTTCATAGACAAGAATCGGATTGTTATTTTCGAGGATTGAGATCGCCCCTTCAAATATTATCTCAAGGTCTATCACCTGCATAACCGTTCTCGCCTTAAGCTTGCCTGCCACGGGAAGGAAAAAGACCGTGGAAAGCAGGGAACCGTAAAATGTGGTTAATAGGGCCACGGCCATTGCCGGGCCGATTGAAGAGGGGTCCTGCATCTGGCTCAGCATCTGTACGAGACCTATCAGCGTCCCCAGCATTCCAAAGGCCGGCGAATAGACGCCCATCTTCCTGAATACATCCTGAACGACAAAATGTCTCATCTTTAGTGACTCAATCTCGGTCCTGAGGGAAGACCTCATTACACTCTCGTCCGCGCTGTCCGATATGAATCCGCATGCCTTTTTAAGGAAGGGCGACTGGGTCTTCACTTTGCCCAGTTCTATTATCCCCTTTTGCCGGCTTATATTACAGAGCCTGATCATTGTCGCTATCATCCTGTTGGGGTCCTGTTTTTCCTGGGTAAACACAAAATAGGCGGCCTTAAAGGCCGCGATTACGTCCTTGAACTGAAAGGTCAGGAGGGTGGCCGCGACCGTGCCTCCAAGGACTATCATAATTCCGGGGGTATTGAAAAAATTGTGCGCATCCCCACCCAAGATTATGGCGCTGATAATAAGAGAGATGCCGGAAATGACCCCAATAAATGATCCTAAATCCACGCTGAAATCCCTTTCTTAGTGATTGAAATGTCCATAATTAAACAGCGAATCCCGCACCCCTTCCGACATTATTGAACCCCTTTTTAAAGGCCATAAAATCAAGTCTAAGACTTTGTATTAGTTAGCATGAATTATGCCATCAATTTTCACCTGACTTATTTTATAATAATCATAAATAAATAGAGCTATTTCTTCACAAATTTTACTTGGAATATTTACAAAAATATGTCGCAAGAAGGGCAAGTTCGTCAAATATTTGGCGGCTATATGTCGATTTCCATACCGTCCCGGGCAATGCTCACTTCAAAGGGCTCATCATCCCCCAGAAGTGAAACTAATTTTTTCGTATCTTTCAGAAATTTATCAAGATCCCGATCACCCGAAACAGGCTCCAGATGGAAAAGGCATAGATGTTTTACTTTGGATTTTTCCGCAAGCTCCACACCGACAAGGTTATTGGAATGTCCCCAATCTTCCTTAATGGTGGAAGCATCGGCAAAGTTATATTGCGCATCGAAAATCAGGAGGTCGGCCCGGTTAATAAATTCTATGAATGAGGTCGTGTCCCTGTCGCCTTCCGATTTATGTTCCGCATCAGTGGAATAGACCACGGTCTTTCCGTCCCTCTCGAAACGATATCCAAAGGACCTTCCCGGATGGTTCTGCTCCTTGGCCGTGACATGGAATCCATTGATCCTGTATGATTTACATGGATCCATAGTGACGAACTCAATCTCGGCTCCTAAGTCGTCAAAATTTATCGGGAAAAAGGGTTGACTCTGCTGCGTGGAAAATGCCTTCTGTATGCCCTCATGGCACCCGTAGATATAGATATGGTTACCAGGGATATAGGCTGGCGTGAAAAAGGGAAATCCCTGAATATGGTCCCAGTGGGGATGAGATATAAAGATCCGGTACTCCTTTGGGGTCTCTTTACCACAGGTTCCGAGGAGGTAGTTGCCAAAATCCCTTAACCCGGATCCTGCATCGCACAGGAGAAAATCATCTCCTTGTCGTATCTCCACACAAGGGGTGTTTACCCCGTAGGTCCCCCTCATCCAGAATGGAAGCTCATTATCCATGAAGTTTTCCAGATCGCTATCCGCACCTAAGCCTTTTTTTTGCGCAATCTCCAGAGCACCCTTCAATTTCCGACGAATCGATGCCTCGTTAACCGAGGAACATAGAGAACCGCGAGATCCCCAAAACTTTACCTTCATGAGCTATTCTCCTTTATTCATGCCAGGCCTTGGATATCCTGCCGCATCCCGAAGGCCTGATTTTGCATGAAACAGAAATAACATTTTTTTATTTCGCGTATCGCCCTTGAAACGGAGAGAAAGGGACACAGGCCCTGACCATCCAGGTGAAGACACCCAGGACAAAGAAGGCGCCGGGTGCCACGATCATTATGGTCCAGGGCGTAAATCCGGCCGGCATCACCCTGATGCCCAGGATCGTGCCGAAACCCGGGGTCTCCCTTAAAACAGAGATGATCGTGAGCACAAAGGCGTAGCTGAAAAGGAATGCACCTGAAAACAGTGTATAGGCCGCGTGCCTGATCGTGGACAAACCGTACCATGAGGGTTCAACCCAATTGTTTGTCAACGCCGAGGGAAAAGCGGTATAGATGAAACACCTGCCCACCATGGCCTGGTTAAAGACGTTCTGCCCGAAACCGTCAAAGATCATTTTCCCAAAAATCACCACGGCCATTATGCCGATAAGGGCCATCCAGACAGGGACAGTCGGCGGAAGGGAAAGAGAAAAGATGAGGCATGTCACAAAGACTGCGGAAGTAACCGGCCTCCCCTCTTTGAGGGTAAAGAAGGCCTCTGAAGCGATCCCGAATTTTAGCCCCTCCAACGGTCCTCCCTTTCAGTAACCTGGGCCAAAGGGCCAGGGCTTTTTCTCAACCCCAAAGTGGTAAATAAAGTGGGGTAGCCAATGTTATCTTTTCAAGGTGATATAACAAAAGCAGGCGCAAGGCGTAAGGCGCAAGGCTAAAGGTCCCCTAAATAAAAAAATTTAAGGATTTTATTGTTTCTCCCCGCGCCCTGCGCCCTTAGCCCTTAGCCTTCGGCTGATATCGCCTTGAAGAGATAGCGTTGCCCGACAATTCATCTTCATACAGGGCCCGTGACTCCGAATTCCAATGCCCGGAATCTTTGACCAAGCCAATCCGTGTTACTTCCTTAAGGGCAGGGAAAGACCGGAGTTTAAACATCGATTAAATATCAGACGCTTCCCTAATGGTAGCAGAAGGTACAATAATAGTGTCATCCCGTCAAGTATTAGGCTTGACTCTCCTGCGTAGTTTCAATATATTTTTTAAAAGGACAATTTCTTTTGTCATGATCTCCGAACCTCACCCCAGTACCATTATTGTATAGTCAATATCTTCACGGAGGATGAAAATGGCCCAGACGGTGAATTTAAAAAATACCGGTCTTCGCGGTGTGACCGTGGCGGACACGAAGATAAGCTACATCGACGGGGAGAACGGTATCCTTATCTATCGGGGATACAGGATCGAACAGCTGGCGGAGAAGGCCTCTTTTATGGAAGTGGCCTTTCTCCTCATCAATGGACACCTGCCCAACAGGACCGAGCTCCAGGATTTTGAGGGACGGATCAAGGAAGCAAGGCACCTCCCGGCTTACGTAATTGACGGCCTGAAGATCTGCCCCGTAAAAGGCCACCCCATGGATGTGCTCCAGGCCTCCGTACCCCTCCTGGCCATGTCGGACCCTGACATCAACGATGAGACAAGGGAGGCGAATGTCAGGATGGCTGTGAGGCTGATAGCACGCATTCCGGCGCTGGTCTCTGCATGGCACAGGATCAGAGAGGGTCTTGATCCCCTCCCGCCAGATGATTCCCTCTCCCACGCGGCCAATTTTTTATGGCAGCTCCTCGGAAAGAGACCGGGCCAAGAGATGGCCCGTGACCTGGACACGTGCCTCGTTCTTCATGGCGATCACACCTTCAATGCCTCGACCTTTGCCTGCAGGGAGGTGGTCTCCACAAGGGCCCATATGTACGCCGGTGTCGCAGCAGGGATCGGCGCCCTCTCAGGAAGCCTCCACGGGGGGGCCAACGCCGCGGTCATGAAGACGCTACTGGAACTCGAAGGGGAGACGGATATCGCGGGATGGGTCAGGAATGAGCTGGACGCGGGAGGTAAGATCATGGGCATGGGCCATGCCGTGTATAAGACCATGGATCCCCGGGCCAGGTATCTCAAGAAGATGGGGGAAAGATTGGGCGAACAGACAGGGCAAAAAAGGCTGCACGAGCTTTCCATTCAGCTCGAAAAATACGGCCTTGAGGAATTCCGTAAGAGGGGAAAACCGGGCATCCAGCCCAACGTCGATTTCTACAGCGCTCCGGTCTATCACATGATGGGGATCCCCCTGGATATTATGACCCCCATATTCGCCATGTCGCGCGTTGCCGGGTGGTGCGCCCACATTATTGAGGAAAAATTCGCCGAAGCCCAGGAAAAACCCGCCCTCTACCGGCCCAAGGCGGAATATGTGGGTAATTATTGCGGTCTCACCGGCTGCACCTTCGAACCAATCGAAGCGAGATAATTTGTCAAGGCCTTCTTGACATTCCTTTCCTAATGATTATATTTCATGTGCTTTTTTTAAATTATTTACATAATTTCAAATAGTTAGAGAGTTATAACTTTTTGTATGTCGTTATTTTTTTTTAACAGATCCGGAACTGAAAATTTTTTTTCATACTCAAGATTTTTTTCATTGAAAGGAGGATTTAAAAAATGAAGATTAGGCCTTTGAACGACAGGGTGCTGGTTTTAAGGATCGAAGAGGAAGAGAAGACCTCGGGCGGGATCATCATCCCGGATACGGCCAAGGAAAAGCCCCAGGAGGGGAAAGTGATAGCTGTCGGACCCGGAAAGCTTGACGAGGATGGAAAGAGAATCCCTCTCGAAATCAAAAAAAACGACCGCATACTCTTCGGTAAATATTCGGGAACTGAGATCAAGATTGACGGTGTGGAACATCTCATTATGCGCGAGGATGATATCCTCGGAATCATCGAGAAGTAATGGAGGGAGGTGTTGATCGATGGCGAAAAAAGAAATCAAGTACAGCGCCGAGGCGAGAGAAAAGATGATGAAAGGCGTGGACACCCTGGCGAATGCAGTGAAGGTCACATTGGGCCCCAAGGGACGTAATGTCCTCATTGAGAAATCATGGGGCTCACCCACAACCACCAAAGACGGGGTTACCGTGGCCAAAGAAATTGAGATTGAGGACAAGTTCGAGAACATGGGCGCCCAGATGGTCAAGGAAGTCGCCTCAAAGACATCGGATGTCGCGGGAGACGGCACAACCACTGCCACGATCCTGGCGCAGGCCATTTACCGCGAGGGATCCAAGCTTGTGGCTGCCGGATCAAATCCCATGAGTATCAAGCGTGGTATGGACAAGGCCGTAAACAAGGTTGTGGAGGAATTAAAAAAGATATCCAAGACCACTCAGGACAAGAATGAAATCGCACAGGTGGGCACCGTTTCCGCAAACAATGACAGGACCATCGGCGATATTATAGCGGAAGCCATGGAAAAGGTGGGCAAAGAGGGCGTGATCACGGTTGAAGAAGCCAAGAGCATGGAGACCACCCTGGAAATCGTGGAGGGCATGCAATTTGACCGGGGCTACCTGAGTCCCTATTTTGTCACGGACCCGGAGAAAATGGAGGTCCACCTCGAAGACGCTTATATCCTTCTACACGAAAAAAAGATCAGCAATATGAAAGACATGTTGCCGATCCTGGAGCAGATTGCCAAATCAGGAAAACCCTTTGTGCTCATAGCCGAGGATGTGGAAGGGGAGGCACTGGCCACATTGGTGGTAAACAAGCTCCGGGGGACCCTCAAGTGCGCCGCGGTCAAGGCGCCGGGTTTCGGGGATCGCCGTAAGGCAATGCTTGAGGATATTGCCGTGCTGACCGGCGGTAAGGTCATCAGTGAAGACCTGGGGCTCAAGCTGGAGAATTTGACCATCAAGGATCTGGGTATCGCGAAAAAGGTCACCGTTGACAAGGACAACACGACTATCGTCGAAGGGAGCGGCTCCAAGAGCGCGCTTGAGGGCCGTGTCAAGCAGATCAGGGCCCAGATAGAGGATACGACAAGTGATTATGACCGTGAGAAGCTCCAGGAGCGACTGGCGAAGCTCATAGGCGGAGTGGCAGTGATCAACGTGGGTGCGGCCACGGAGGCCGAGATGAAGGAGAAAAAGGCCAGGGTCGAAGACGCACTGAACGCAACCAGGGCCGCGGTTGAAGAAGGTATTGTGCCCGGCGGCGGTGTCGCCCTCGTTCGCGCCATGAAGGCCCTTGAAAAGTTCGAACTGGAAGGTGAGGAAAAATTGGGTGTCAATCTTATAAAAAAGGCCCTTGAAGAGCCTGTCAGGCAGATTGCCATCAACGCCGGATTCGAGGGATCGGTCGTGGTGCAGAAGGTCATGGACGGAAAGGGCAATTTCGGTTTCAACGCGGAGACCGGAGAGTATGAGGACATGGTCAAATCAGGGATTATTGATCCCACCAAGGTTACCCGGTTTGCGCTCCAGAACGCCGCTTCCGTCGCGGGGCTCCTCATGACCACGGAGGCCATGGTGGCTGAAAAACCGGAAAAAAAGAAAGCGGCCATGCCTCAGATGCCGCCTGAGGATATGTATTAAGATCACAAACCAGTATTACCCGGGCAGGGGCTTGCCTCTGCCCGGTTTCAAAAAAATTTAAATACATGAGCCCCGCTCCTATTGACCATCCCCTTCTGCCCATTTATCATCCTGCACTCGTCCCTAAGAATTTTTCCAGGACCACGATAGCACCTTTCAATACCATGTTGTAGGCCTTTTCAATATCTTTTCTTGAATAAACATGCTCGTATTTTCTTCCTTGCATATCATTATGCATCCTTTCATTGACCAGTAACATCCCTTCGCAATATCCGTATTAGACAGGGCAAACAATAGTCTTTTTCAAATAAAACCCGAAGAGCAGCCCGCAGGTAGGCTCACACTGCCGGGGCGTGAATTTTTTACTCAATAAAATGTGGACTAGAAGGAATTTTTATGCTAAAGATTTCGTATCTGATTTATCTTTTATATGTCATCTGCTGCTTTTCAGCCCAGGAACGGATCTGAAGCCTCGTTGCTGTGAAGGACAACGCATTATTTCCTACAGGATATAAGGTCAATTTTTCCTAAAAATAATACATAAACCCCATTTCTTTCTCAGCGGAAAAAAAGTTTAATTTTTTCATTGCATGAAAGTCAGAGAATCGAAATGAAGCCGAGGAGATGTCATGTCTCTCTTTCAAAGGACATCAATAATCGTATTCCCTGAAAATACAGGAAAACTTTTTCAATTAAGGGTACCTGTGCTTCTCCTGAGGTTCGGTATGGCTTTCCTGCTCATTTCTGGGCCCCTGTTGGGCCTGTTTATCTATGAATACTGTAATTTAAAAGACCGCGCCCTATCTCTAACCCTTAAAGAAGCCAGCCATAAACAGGAGGAGCGCCAAATTCTGCGTCTGGCAAGACGAATCATTCAGGTAGAACAGGAGACCGAAAAACTGGAAAGCCTTATCTCATGTCAGCAACCCAAAGAAAGCGGCCATAAAGAAATCACGCGGCCGTCTTATTCCGGCTATGCCTCAACCGCAGGCATGCACGGTCTCGTTCGCCTCATGCACCTGTCACTGGATCATCTTGACGAGAAGCTCAGCTTCTTTCAACGTGCCATACAAGATGGACCGCCATTTAATTATGCTTCAAATGAATCGGGATTCCATAGATATCTTAATGACCCCGCCATCTCTCATGAAATCCGTCGTGAGCTGGTGACTGCATCCGCGGAATTGGGACTGGACCCCGGTCTCGCCTTTGCAATGGCCCAGGTGGAATCCGGGTTTGACGCCACCTTAATCTCTTCAAAAGGAGCCGTAGGCGTTCTCCAGGTCATGCCCAGGTTTGCCCTGGAAGAGCATGGGATTACCCGCGATATGCTGTTTAATCCGAAAATAAATATCCGGACAGGGCTTTCCATTATGAAGAACCTGATGGACAGGTTTAATCAGGATTTGGATCTTTCACTTGCAGCCTATAATGCCGGCGCAAGTCGAGTCATCAAGGCGGGGTATAGAATACCGGATATACGGGAGACCAGAAGATACGTCAAAAAAGTCAAGAAAGCAATGATAGGAAGAAGCTTACCGGTTTACGCCTCTCTCGGTGAGCCTGAAGACCCGACCTTTATATTTAATAAAACAGGCTTATTTGCCAATAGAATGATGCTCCCTTAGACCCAGTTCTTCCCTAATGGCCAGTCCTATCTTTTGCAATGTTAAGGGTTTCTTAATATATCGGCCTGCGCCCAATTTTTGTGCTTCCTTCACCTCATCTGTTTCAGCGAATCCACTGACTATGACGGCCCTTTGACCGGGATGAATCTTAATTATCCTCTCGTATGTCTCCCGGCCGTTTATGCCCGGGTCCATAATCATATCAAGCAATACTAAATCCACCCTGTTTTCTTTCAAATATTCAACGGCCTCCTCTCCGCTTGAAACGGCTATCGACTTGTAACCTAATGCATCCAGCATTTCACAGGATATCTCTCTCTGGCTCTCTATGTCGTCAACAACCAATACGGTCTCTCTCTCTCCTTTGTAATCCTCTATGGATATGGGCAGGTCCTTTACAGGCACTTCATCTCTTACTATCGGAAAGTATAGCTCAAATCTTGTGCCGTATTTATCGCTTGCCACATCTATGTACCCTTTGTGATCCTGCATAATATTCCATACCACAGCCAGCCCCAGACCTGTGCCGCTTCTGCCCATTGCCTTCTTTGTGAAAAAGGGTTCGAAAATCCTGTCAAGGTAATCCGACAGGATCCCCGAACCATCGTCTGATACCGCGAGAACAGCATATTCACCTGTGTTTACGTCTTCATATCCCCTTATGGGCCTGTCAACATAACGGTTCATGGTCGATATAGCAATATTGCCGGCGCCTTCAATGGCTTCCGTGGCGTTTGACACCAGGTTCATAATAACCTTTCTCAAATGGACAAGAGATCCGCTTATATTGAGAAGGTCAGTATCAAGGTCGGTTTTGACTCTGACTGTGGGATAATACTGGTCAAGCTTTTTGAACTCCGGAGAGTTTAAATATTCCCTGACAATATCATTCAGGTTCAGCGTTTCTTTAGTGGAAGCAACTCCCCTTGCAATTGTAAGCAGATCCTGGACAATAGCCACCGCCCTGTTTCCCGATTCCTGTATTGTCTGTATGGGTTTTCTAAATTTGCTGTCTTCAGGCAGGTCCAGCAAAAGTAATTCCGGATAGCTGACAATCCCTGCCAGGACATTATTCAAATCATGAGCGACACCGCCTGCCAAGAGTCCGAGGGATTCCATTTTTTTGGATCTCGCGAGCTTTTCTTCGCTCTCCCGCAACCTGTTTTCTGCCAGCTTGCGCTCGGTGATGTCCTGATTCACACCATAGGTCTTGATTGTCCGGCCCTGGTCGTCCTTGACAATGAAAAACCGGACGTTAATATAGCCCATGGTCCCGTCGGCGTAGAATATTCGATGTTCCAGTTGACTGCTGAAGTTGGGATCGTCCGTGTCGATGGCCTTCTGTATCTCTTCTCCAATAAGGGGTATGTCATCAGGGTGGACAAATCGCCTGATGTATTCATCCGATTTCATTATGTATCCCCCGACTTCTTCGGCCGTAGTGCGAAAGATCTTATAGAAATAGTCATTAAAAATGAACAGGTTATTCGGGATATCGCTTTCCCAGGGACCGAGATGGGCTATTTCCAGGGCATTAGCCAGTTGGGCCTGCAGCTTCTTCTGCTCCTCATCCGTCCGCTTGCGCTCTGTGATGTCCTGGAAGGTCGAACGACACCCGATAATCCTGCCGGTTTTGTCCTTGAAAATTATATCCTCGATGAGGCATGGAAATGTTGTCTCGTCTTTCCTTATGCAAGTTCGTTCCAGACCCTTGATGGCAGGGCGCTCACCAGCGAGTTTCGCCTCGATCAATTCCCGGACCTTTTCTCTCTCTGTCACGAAATTCCATATAGGTTCGCCCACCATTTCTCTGGCTTCATATCCGAACATTTCCAATCCTCTTCTATTGACCCTCTTGATATGCCCCTTCTCATCATATTCCATATAACCAACCGGGGCATCTTCGTACAGGACCCTATACTTCTCCTCACTCTCCTGTATGGTCTTCTGAGCCCGTTTGGATTCCGTAATGTCTCGCGCAAAAACAGCCATTGCCGCTACATTTCCCTCCGAATCAAAGACCGGATATATGTTGCTGTCATATGACATTCCCGCACGCTCATCATGAAAGCGTGCAGGCTTTCCGGATTTGATAACTTCATTCGCCACGGCTTTCCTTGACACGGCCACATCAGGGGGGAGATAGTCAAACATGGGCAGGCCCACAAGCTCATCCACGCTTTTGCCCAATCTCCGGGCTGCAACTTCATTGACGGCAAGGATAGTCCCTTCCAGGTCCACGAGTATGGCGGTCTCGGTCGGGGCGTTCAGTAATGCCAGCAGGGTCTTTTCACGATCTTTAAGTTTTTTCTCCACATGTCTCAGCTCGTTGTTCTGATCTTCCAGCTCTTTGACCCTTTTTACCAATTCTTCATAGGTTGGTTTTCCGGTCATCGATAGATCCTCCAGATTCGAATGGAAAAATGATTAATATTCAATCTTTCGAGGGTAAAGTCCCTGGCCAGTGTTTTTGCATCGTGTGAAGAATGAATACTCCTCATTGCTTTACGTACTTATCACAGAATCTTTTTGTCACTTCCCAAAGGTCCGGCGTCAGGATCTCCTCCACCTTGGCGCTTATCTCACGGGGAACGCTCCCGTAAAAGGCTTCGGCCATTCCGCCGGTAATGCAGGCAAGAGTGTCGCTGTCTCCTCCCAGGGAGATCGCGTTTCGGACGGCGTCTTCGTAGGATTCTGAGTCGAGGAAGGAGACAATCGCCTCCGGCACGGTCCCCTGGCAGGATACGTCAAAGGAATAGGATGGACGGATGTCATCAACAGTACGGTCCAAATCGTAGCCGAAGAGGGTCTTTATGCGGGACCTGATGGCTCCCTTGTCATGGCCCGTCCTGGCCAAAAAGACCGCAAGGGCCGTTGCCTCCGCCCCTTTGATGCCCTCGGGGTGATTGTGGGTGATCTCTGCCGTCATCCTAGCCTGCCGAAGTACCTCGTCTTCCGTCTGGAAGGCGAACCCCACAGGGCTCACGCGCATAGCAGAGCCGTTGCCCCAGCTATTGTACGGTCGGGAATCGTTAGAGTGAAGCCACCGGAAAAAAGAGCCACCATATCCTGCATAGGGATAGCGCCGTCCGATCCTCCTGACTGAATCCAGGTACGGGGCTCCCGAGAGGATCGCATCGGCAACCGCCACAGTAAGGACAGTGTCATCCGTGAACCTGCACCGGGCATCGAACAGAGGGAAATCCTTGGTTTTGATCTGGCGCTGCTCGTAGATGGATCCGATTATGTCTCCCGCGATTGCTCCGATCATAGCTCTTGTATCCCCATATATCCCCTCTTACAATTCCTGATCTTTCGGCTATTCTCTCTCGAGGACCGCTATCTTAGGAGAAATTTTCAATTGACTCCGGCAGGCTTGGGTGCTAATTGATTATGATCTGCAGCGCTATATGGTAACGGGAAAGAATATGGTGTAGGTTCAGTGCCTTGCCGTAACACATTATATTCTCGCAATGATTCTACTATAAACAATTTTAATATTAAAGTGGAGGAAAAATATGGCCGGAATAGATTACGATAAGCTTGTAACAAGATTCCCCGACGGAGAGGTGATTCCTCCCATAATAAACCGCCAGATCCCCAGTATGACAATGATCAGCGACTCCCTTGTCCCGGGAGCAAATTGTTATATGGAAGGCGGCTGGATATACAATATGCCTGAACCGAACCCGGGCGTTTATGAGATGGTGCACAAAAATTACGATGAGCTGGTAATGCTTTTGGGCGGCGACCCGAATGATCCTGAAAATCTGGGCGCGGAGATTGACTTCTATGTGGCAGGCCAGCCTATTACCATTAATAAAACATCGGCCATGTTTATTCCCGCCGGAGTTCGTCACGGTCCCCTGGTCTATAAAAAATTCGAAAAGCCCTGGCCTGATAGCATACCTCATTTTATGACGGGAGTAATGCTCGGCGCCGGGAATCTAAAGGATGCATGGGGCGATAGCGGAGTTGCGACGCCCAAAAAAGAACTGCCGAAAAGAACCGATAATAAGGATTATTCCGTACTCACACCTAAAAAACCCGCCTACGAAATAGGACATGGATTAAAGAACCGGCAGAGCCCGAGCATGACCCTGATGAGCAGCGAGCTTGTGCCTCAGGCTTACTCATATATTAACTTGTGCTGGATATACGATATCCCTGAAACAAATCCCGAATTCAGAGAACACGGCCACGATTATAATGAATTATTAGTGCATATCGGTGGAAATCCCCGTAGTCCCTATGACCTTGGGGCGGAGATTGAGTTCGAATTGGGCGGCAGGCAATATACCTTGAATACCACTTCTTCCGTATGGCTGCCGAGGGGCGTAAAGCAGGGACCCATAAAATGGAAGAAAGTAGCAAGACCGCATATAGAGTTGACAATCGTTTTGGACTGCGGCGATGCGAAAAAGATATATGGTAATAATGTTTAAATTGAATTAAAGTGGTAAATTACAGGGGACCGGTTGTTGATACAAGTCCCCTGTTCTATTTACATATGCAGTAAAAAAAACAAATAGAGGACCTGCATTCTTCACATATATGAAAAATGGACCTATCAAAAAGAAAGATCTGACCTCCTTGTTTTACAAAACGTCCGCTTTTAACGCCGGAGGATTTCAAAGGAATAAAGATGTGAACGAGGCAGGAGGGAAAAAATAACCAAGGAGTCAACGAGATGAAATACACTGCTGTTGAAAAAGTTTTTATGAACCACTCGGTCGAGCCGCTCACACAAGTCTCGCCGGGCGATATCGTGACCGCCAGTATCGACTACGCGGGCATGCATGAGGGTTTTGACGCACGGAAGTACGAACAGTTCACTTCGCTCGGCGAGATGACCGGGGTCTTTGACCCTGAGAAGATCGGGATGTTCATGGGCCACCATTTTTGCACAGGCCACAGCGATGAACTGGCAGAAGACCAGAAGAAGACCAGGGATTGGGCGGAAAAGCTGGGGATCAAAGTGTACAATTTCGGCTCCGGTATTGCCCACATCATCATCATGGAAAAAGGTTTGGCTTTCCCCGGAGCACTTTGCGTTTTCGGGGATTCCCATACGCCTGCATACGGCGCCGTGGGCGCCATATCCGCACAGTGCGGGATCGAGATGGGCCAGGTCTTTCTGACGGGTACGCTCTGGTTCAAGGTTCCCGCGACCCACAAGTACGTCATCACCGGGGAGACAGGGAAAGGTGTATATGCAAGAGATGTAATACAGCATATCGTTACCGAGGTGGGCATGGATGCTTCCGTCTACAAGTGTATCGAATGGGACGGCTCTTATATCCACTCACTGCCTGTTCCGCTGCGCTTTCCTTTTACCCTGATGTCCACCGAACTGGGTGCGAAGTGCAGCTTCATCGAACCGGACGACATCACCACCGAGTGGTTGAAGGGCAGGGTGAATCACCCCTATGAGATCGTCAGAAGCGATCCGGGCGCCACCTACGAAAAGGTCTTCAATTTCGATGTTTCTTCTTTGGAACCGCAGGTCGCCGCGCCCTCTTCGCCCGAAAACACGAGGCCCGTTTCCGACGTGCTCGGGGAGCGCATCGACCAGGTATGCATAGGGACCTGCACCGGGGGCAGCATTTATGATTTCAGAGAGGCGGCGAAGATCATCGAGGGTCACAAGGTAAAGGCACGCACCCTCATCATTCCCGGCACGCATGAGGTCCTCGATCAGTGCGCCCGAGAGGGTCTGCTCCAGATCTTCGTGGAGTCGGGATCGGATCTTTTCCCGCCCTATTGCGGGACCTGCCAGACCCTCAGCATCGGCCATCTGGCCCCAGGCGAAGTCCAGATGCACCCGGGTCCCCGGAACTGGACAGGACGAACCGCGGAGGGCTCATTTACGTACCTTGCATCCCCGGCAACCTGCGCAGCAACCGCAGTTGAAGGAAGGATTGCAGACCCAAGAAAATACCTGTAGGAGGCGCCAGTGGAAAAAAAAATAGAACCCAAAGAATGGATTGTTGAAGGGATTGTCTGGAGGGTGGGTGACAACGTCAACACAGAATCGATTACACCCAGCCACTGGCTGCACTCCGGCCATGAGCTGCTGATGGAACATATCGGCGAGATCCTCATCCCGGAATTTCCAAAGAAGGTGAAGGAAGGCGATATCTGGGCAGGCGGTTCCAATCTTGGTTGTTCATCATCGAGGAATGCACCGCTCTTCCTCAAGGACAGGGGCATTGGCGTGATCGTCTGTAACACGGCTTCCAGGATATTCTATCGCAACGCCCTCAACTCCGGTCTCCCCATATTTGAGATCGGTCCCGAGGTCCAGAAGATACGGATGGGAGACATGCTGAGGGTAAATATACAAACCGGGAAAATAGAAAATCTCAGCACAGGCGAAATCATACAGGCAAACCCGTTTCCCGGTTTCATCATGGAGATCCTGGAAGCAGGCGGCATCAACCAGTACATTGTAAAGCACAAGGACGAATACAAGTTTCTCAAATGAGGGGAATCCTCCATGAGCGGAAAATCAGCACAACTTGCGAAGGCCTGGTTTTTTTACGCATCTATATTCCCCTTTTTGCATCTTCTGCGTCTTTTAGTGGCCGCTCTCTGTGATTTATTCAATGGTAGCCGTGCTACTGCCTATTCAATATCTTTCTGCTTAAAAATAAAATCACAATGATCTTTCCCATAGGCAATGGTATTTTCCCACGAACTTCCCCGATGGAAGTTAAGTTCTGGAAAAGCTTTTGCGTAGAATTCTATATCTACATCGCAAAATAGTTTAGTTAATTCTGGAGTTCCCGCCTCGATAAAGAAACCATGAAAGGGACATTTTGTGACCATACGATGACAAATATGGGCATTTTCCTTCGAGTAGTGCCTATTACAAAACCTTCCCGCTCCTTTTTCGTCAATGTAATTAAAATAAATTTTAAGTGACTCTAAAGGATTCTTGTGCGCAATATTTAACATCCGAAAAGACGTCAAGGATTCATTTAATCCTATTGGCACAATTATTTTTTTCATGATTTCGAATGCCTTATCTTTATCATATCTATTTTGAAGTTCCAAAAACATAGCAGAAACAATTGGAAGCCGTTGCACGAAATTCGATTCAGCGCCTTTCTCTTTCGACCAGTGAGTACTCTTGAATATATCGTTTTTCCGAATCATGCATTTGATCATAACTATGGGCCACGACCAACCAATTTCCTTGCTTAAAAAGTACTTTGCTATTTTGACTTCTTGAATGTTCATGCCCTTTAACTTTCGCTGCAATTTCAAGTTGTAGTTTTATAAATAAAAATAATATTTTATCATCCAAAAGCCCAACCCCCACAATGAAGGGCTTTTTAATGCAGAGCGAGGAACAAGTGCAGCTTTAAAAGGTTCCGTTCAATTGTGAGGTTCGGTGATACGTTTATGACCACTGTGATGGGTGGCTCACAAAACCGGCTCGCACCATGCTTGCCCTGTTAAATAGGATTGTCATGCAGATTGACTTAGCTTGACTATCGATACAAGGCCACCAGCACTATAGCGTAGGTTCACTGGGCATTCAACAGGGTAAATGCCGATGTGGACCATGTATCGTGCCAGATGATCCACGCTTTCCACTGCGGTCGCACGATAACGATCCTTTGAGGATTTGAGGAGAAATTCCCTTTTGTAGCATCGATGAGTGACCTGTCCTGTTAAATGCGAAGCCTTTTTAACCGGGGGAATAAAATGTCGTTTTTCTCTCGCCATAAGCCCCAAAGAAAAATGGCCTTTTTGCCTTCGAAAAACTCAATATGGGACTATTTCAGAGGGCAAAATCGGTAATTATCCGTTCCGTAACAATTAGTTCCCGTGGCCCGACCCCAAACTAACGCTGAGGGGTCCCACCCTTTATAGCGGTCTCCGCGATGCCTCAACACTGCCAGGCCGATTGCATAGTCCCCGTCAGTGCTTTTGGCCGAATAGTACATCTTCAGGCTCCCTCCGCCGTCACAGACCACGGACGGGGTATAGGTTCGTTCGTCTCTATGTGACGCTTTTTCATCATTAATGTGGAAAATGGGATCCAGGGCCTTAGTCCAAGTCAGGCCGTCCAGGGAGAAGGCGTAGCCGATTCCCGCATGCACGTAACCTCCGGAAGCAGGGCCCCCTCCGCTGTACCAGAAGTGGAATCCGTTGTCATCCCTGAAGACGGTCCCGTATGTCGCGTCATCCTTATCCCAGGCTTCAGCAAGAAGACCTTTGCGAAGAACGGGATTCCCAACGTACGCTGTCCAGTGCTTACCTTCAGTGGAGTACGCCAAACCGGTTTCTTCGTTGCTGCCGTTAGTACCGTCGTAGAACATGACATAGCTGTAGTTCCAGGGATCGTCCCCCATGTTCAGGGCTCCTGGTTGGTAGATCACATCGATAGGGCCGTAAGAGCCGCGGTTCCAGCCCGTACCGCCACCAGTGGAACAGTCCCCTGTCACCAAGGGTGATGTTCCCGACTGGGTGAGGGTAGTGTGGTCCGTCCAGTGGACGCCGTCTATGGATTTAGCTGTCCCCATGGCGCAAATACTGTAGAGCTGGGCGTCAATATCCCAGTACCAGATCTTATATTTTGCGCCCGACGAATCACATGGAGTGGCGCCGAAGCAGTTGGGGTCGTAGACGACCTGAACATGGTGGACACGTCCCAGGCCCATGTTAACGGTTGGATTGATCCAAGACCGGCCATTCCTGGAGCTCACCACCGTAACATTGCCATCTCCGTCGCTGTACCACATATTATACTTGGGTCCATGGTGGTCGCCGAAGCCACGGAGGTCATAGAGGACGCTGGGGTAATATGCTTTCTCGGCTCCAGCCCCATAAATGATGCCCAAGTCCCTCCAGGACATGGCATCAATGGGAGAAAGCTCAAAAGTGTCATTGCCTATTGCCTGACTTCCCGCAATAATACACGTGAGGGCCAGGACAGCTGCGAAAATTGTGATCTTTTTCATGATCTCCTCCTTTCCTAACCTCCTTAAGCCTCATGTTTTTTACCCTAACAATCTTCAGCCTTCAGCCTATTTTTTGCTATTATAACATACCTGCTCGTCACGCCAAGAATTCTCTTCCTCTGCATGGCAGCCACCACACCTGCATTAAAGCGCTCCGATGAAATTCCTGTTCCGAGGCATCTTTGAGTCTTTTCAAGGCCCTGGTCTGG
Organism: uncultured Desulfobacteraceae bacterium; assembly: GCA_964526655.1. GTDB lineage: Bacteria > Desulfobacterota > DSM-4660 > Desulfatiglandales > HGW-15 > CAZGIZ01. Next base: position 19,753 of record CAZGIZ010000083.1, read on the forward strand.
GACCGGTTGAGCTGGTGACGGATTGATACCCCCTGTATGTCTTCACAAAAGTCCGTTATTAAGGGCAGGTCATGATTATAAAATGATCGCCATTCCAACGGCTTAGGCAGATTTTTGAAGATTTTATTTAACTGTTGAACAAATTTGTTCAACA
>CAZGIZ010000084.1:0-19836 GCA_964526655.1 uncultured Desulfobacteraceae bacterium
TGATTTATCAAGCGCAACGAGGTTTTTTTGTCTTTTTGATGGTGAATCAGGGCAAAAGTGAATATTAATTGATTGACGCCCAACATTTTCATTAAATCCCGATAAAAACAGCAGGGTGTCTATTGAGGGAATTTTTTCCGTATCGTCATTGAAAAAAATATGGTCCGGAAAATTCCCGAAAGGAACAGAAATATTACGACAATTAATGAAATCACGATTGAAAACGCAGATACCCTATTAAAAAACGACAGGGTATCTTTAAATTGATCTTCATATTTGATATTCATTTCTTGACATACTTATCCTGCCCTGTATAATCACCTCTTCTTATCTTAAAAATCAATCTTTAAGGTCATTTTTCAGGGAAGGCATATGAGGTTCTGGAGGGTTCCTTTTGATTTAGATGAGATTCAGATCTCGCGGGGAGTGGTTCACATCATCGAGGATCGATGCAAGGGGTGTGGATATTGTATTGAGTACTGCCCCAAGGAGGTCCTGGAGTTTTCCGTCAGATTTAATCAAAAGGGCTACCACCCCCCTGAGGTCAAAAAACCTGATGACTGCGTCAATTGCCATTACTGTGAGGTGTTATGTCCGGAATTCGCCATCTTTTCCGTTGAGGACAGAGGGGATTAGCCTGGATATGTTATGCAGTGCTGACTGCCGTTATACTAAAAAGAGAGACAGATAAATGAAACCAGCCGTACTTACCGGCGAGCATTTCATGACCGGGGATATCGCGTGCGCGGAAGGCGCCCTTGCCGCGGGTTGCCTTTTTTTCGGCGGATACCCGATAACCCCTGCTACGGAGGTGGCCGAACGCATGTCCGAGAGGCTGCCTGAAGTTGGCGGGACCTTTATTCAGATGGAAGACGAGATCGGCGCTATCGCATCTGTCATCGGGGCCTCATGCGCAGGGGTAAAGAGCATGACCGCCACCTCGGGCCCGGGTTTTAGCCTTATGATGGAAAATGTCGGGCTGGCCGTGTGCACGGAAACACCATGTGTCCTCGTGAATGTACAGCGTGCCGGTCCTTCAACAGGGCTCCCGACATTAGGGGCGCAGAGCGATGTTATGCAGGCAAGATGGGGTTCACACGGCAATTATGAGATCATCGCCCTGGCCCCCGCGTCTCCGCAGGAGATCTTTTTCCAGACTATAACCGCCTTCAATTTGAGCGAGACCTACCGGGTCCCTGTCATTATTTTGACTGACGAAATGGTCGGGCATCTCAGCGAGAAGGTCGTGATACCAGAGGCCAGAGAGATCAAGACGGTTTCGAGGCCCAGACCCAGGGGGAGAAAAGACCGGTTCAAACCCTTTACCCCCGGGCCCAACGGTGTGGCACCCATGGCCATCGCCGGAGAAGGATATAATATACATGTTACCGGGTTGACCCATGATGAAAAGGGCTATCCTGTGATGACCGTGGAGGCCCAGGAGGAGATGATTTCCAGGATCGTCAATAAGGTCCGCCGTAACCTCGATGATATCATACAGACAGAGGGCTACAGGCTTGACGATGCGGAGATCGTGATAATCTCCTACGGTGTCTCCGCGAGGACGGGCCTGGCTGTTGTTGATGAGGCCCGTGAACTGGGGATCAAGGCCGGACTCCTCAGGCTGATCACTATCTGGCCCTTTCCGGAAGAACAGGTAAAAAAACTGGCAGAGAGGGTAAAGGGCTTTGTGACCGTTGAGATCAATCTGGGACAGATCCACCTTGAGGTGGAAAGGTGCGCGGCCGGCAAGGCCCCTTGCTTCCTTGTCGGACATCCGGGAGGAACTATTATTACCCCCGAACGCGTCATAAAGACCATTAAACAGGCCTTTCCGTAGCCTTTTTATAATATCTGAATACGCCTATCCGGGATATCCGGAAATCAGGGTGGAAGTGGCCTGAAATTTATTGTCAATCTTTTTATCCATAGAGGAATGATGGCAAGATCAAAAAAAGAGATGGAACACCCCCTGGATTATCTCCTGAGAACCGACCGCATACCCCACATCTGGTGCGCCGGATGCGGTATCGGCACGGCCTTTTCCTCATGCCTCATTGCCATGAAAGAGAGCGGCATAGACCTCCAGAAGACAGTGATGATCTCCGGCATCGGCTGCTCCGGCCGTGGGGCGGGTTACGTGAATCTGGATTCGTACCATACGACGCACGGCAGGGCGATTCCCTTCGCCACTGGCATGAAACTGGCCAATCCCGAACTCAATGTGGTTGTATTCAGCGGGGATGGAGACCTCTTTGCCATTGGAGGCAATCATTTCATACATGCGGCACGCAGGAATGTCGATATGACGGTCGTATGCGTAAACAATTTCAACTATGGCATGACAGGAGGCCAGGTGGCTGCCACTACGCCCTTTCAGGCCAAGACCACCACGACCCCGAGGGGTAATCCTGAAGCCCCCTTTAATCTCCCCCTGCTGGCCTATGCCTCGGGCGCGACTTACATAGCAAGGTGGACCATTTTGCACACACGAGACCTTACTGACTGCATCGAGGAGGCCATTTTAAAAAAGGGATTCTCCTTTATCGAGGCGTTGGCGCCCTGTCCGGTCAATTACGGGCGACGAAACAAGGAAAAGGCCTTTGATACGCTGAAGCTTTATCAGGAAAGGACCATCATCAAAAACGGGGCCAGTCCCACGGAGCTGGATATTGATTTTAAAAAGGGCGTAATCCTGGGGAAATTTTTGGATATCGAGAGAGAAACATGCACAGAGTTGTATGATAAGACCTGCAGGCCAAAGGAATTTTTAGAGGAGAAGGCTGCGTGAGGCCCGGTTTTTGGAAATCACCTCATTACTTATTCCGGTCCTGTAGCTCTCTGAAAGCCCATATCTATTTGCTTCATAGCCTGTGGTCCAATATTTGGGGCTTGCATTGCTTTCGTGAAGATTTCATGGGGTTCAGACGCCTAAGCCCCAAATATTGAACCACTGGTAAAACCCGGTGGAATTCTTTTTGAGATATGGACTTTCAGAGAGCCACAGGGCCTTAATAAGGGCGTGACTCTTAAATATTTCAAATCATTGAAGTATTACGAGTCCTGAAAGGATGAAATGGGAAAAACCAGGGGAAAAATGACGAAACAGGAGATCATCATCACCGGGTTCGGGGGCCAGGGCATCGTGCTGGCCGGCCATATCCTTGGCCAGGCCGTCACACTGGGAGACCACAGACAGAGCACCCTTGTGCAGTCCTATGGGCCGGAGGCCCGGGGAGGCGCATGCAGCGCCGAGGTTATCATCTCCGACGACTCCATTCATTACCCCTATGTCAGGCATCCCGAGATACTGGTTTGTATGTCCCAGTCCGGGTTCGACAAATTCATCGGCCTGCTCAAGGATGATGGGACACTGCTTTTCGATCAGGACCTTGTGAATCCGGGCGGCGTGAAAACGAGGGCCTTTTCCATTCCCTGCACGCGAATGGCCGAGGAGCTGGGAAGAAAGATGATGGCGAACATTATAATGCTGGGCTTCTTTACGGCCGTGACAGGCTCGGTCTCCGTGGGCTCGGCGCGAAAGACAGTTCTGGAATCCGTACCAAAGGGGACCGAGGAGATGAATGAAAAGGCCTTTAACAAGGGCTATGATTTCGGCCTGGCCAGGCTCAAGGGCCTCCAAAAGAAGGCCGCGGGAAAGGCGGGGGCCTGAAGATGAAACGGCGAAAGGACCGCCTTCACAAGGTTATTGTCATCGGCGCCACACCCGCCGGAATAGCGGCGACCAATAAGTTAGGCGAGTTGGGCATACCCGTAACCCTGGTGGATACAGAGCCTGATCTGAATGAAAAGCTCTCCAGGGAGGAATGGAGACTCGCCTCAGGAGTCCCCATGAATTTCGCCCATCGACCAGGGTTGCTGAGGATACTCAGAAATCCCCTCATCCGGACCATCATGCCCGCTTATATCACCTCCATCAGGCACACCCCGCAGGGATTCCGCGCAAAGGTGAAGACCTCTGAGACCTTTATTGATCCTGAGCTGTGCACCCTGTGCGGCCGCTGCGTTGAAATCTGCCCCGTCACTACCTTTGACGGCCATAAGCCAATCCAGTTCAGTGGACGCAGGAGCCTGCCCGGCCGTCCGGTTATAGATAAAAGACGTCAGCCTCCATGCCAGGAAGCCTGTCCCCTGGGGGTAAACGCCCAGGCCTATATTGCCCTTTCGGGAGCGGGCCGATTCGAGGAGGCACTTGATATCGTGCGAAGGGATAATATCCTGCCGGGTATCTGCGGCAGGGTGTGCACACATCCCTGCGAAGAGGCGTGCCGGCGAAGCGAACTGGACGAACCTCTGGCTATTAGAGATATTAAGAGATTTCTGGCAGATTTTGAGCTTTCACACCCCAGGGACCTCAAGAGCCAGGACGTAAAAAAAAGGGATGAGAAGGTAGCGATAATCGGATCAGGGCCTTCCGGTCTGGCCGCAGCCGCCGATCTTATAAGATTCGGCTATGAGGTGACCATATTTGAGAAAGAAGCAAAGGCGGGCGGACTGCTCCGTTACGGCATAGGAGTCCACAGACTTCCGAGGGAAATCCTCGATCAGGAGATCGAGTATATCCGGGAAATGGGTGTCAAGATCGTTACTTCCTCACCTGTTGACCTGTCGCTTGATCTTGATAAGCTCAGGAAGAATTTTGAGGCCCTTATCCTGACAACCGGCGCCTGGATGGACCGGTCCCTGGCCGTGCCCGGGGAAGATCTGGCCGGGGTTCAAGGTTGTATCTCTTTCTTAAAGGGGCTCTATAATGACGAAGAAAGGGATGTCAAGTCCCCAATAGAACCTGGCGAGAAGGTCGGAGTGATCGGTGACGGAAATGCGGCATTTGACACAGCCAGGACCATGAAGCGTTTGGGAGCCGATGTGACTATCGTTACCTGGTTCCCGGAGGACCTTATCCCCGCCGACCCCCTGGAGGTGAGAGACGCTAAAGAGGAGGGAATTGCCATAATAGACAGGGCCCAGGTCGTCTCCTTTTCCGGCGGGAACGGGACATTGAATCGCCTCAACTGCCGGCCCACCAGACCAGGGGAACCTGACGCAAAGGGAGTACCGTGGCCCGTGATTGTTCCGGATGGCATGCCCTTTGATCTGGAGTTCGACAGGGCCATAGTGGCCATAGGACAGGCAGGTCCCTTTGCAGGAAAAAAATCGCCCGGTGGAATAAATGTCACAGAAAATGGTTTCATCGAAGCGGATGAGAATCATCAGGCAAGCATCCCTCTCGTGTTTGCGGGTGGAGACGCGACCACTGGCCCGACCTCCGTGGTGGAGGCCATGGCCGAAGGGAGGTCTCTTGCCCGGTCCGTGCACAGGGCCTTGTCAGGAGAGGATCCAATCCAATCGGGGGTTACCAGACCGGAAGGCAGGGACTTCCAGGAAATTCCCGAAGATATCCCGTCCCTGGCCCGGCCCGTGATGCCGGCGAGGCAACCCGCCTCAAGGAGCGATGACTTCGGGGAGGTGGCACTGGGATTGAGTGAGGAACAACTCCTTTTTGAGACCGGCCGGTGCCTCCAGTGCGGGGTATGCTCGGAGTGTTTAATCTGTACAGAGGCCTGCGATCATATAGGGGCGATCAATCATAACGAGGTGTCCGAAGAGATTATCGAGCAGGCAGGCATCGTCATTATTGCCGACCCGGATATTGTCCCTTCCGTCAAGGGGGAGGACGTAATCAGGGCATACGGGCCCAAGACCGCAAAACCGGTCGTGTCCGACATGGTTACGCGAGGTTTTGCCGCCGCAGCAGGGGCCATGATCCTGCTTGGAGGGTCTTCTCTCCGCACAAAAGGACACGGGGTCTCCTTTTCTCCCCCCGATCCCGAGCTGTCCCCGGAGGTCCGGTTGGGAATCTTCGTGTGCCGCTGTAATGATGCCTTTGGCTGGTCCGAAAGGATGGAAGAATACATAGAGAGCCTGATATACCGTGACGACGTAGTGTATTCGGAAGTAATGAACTCCGCCTGCGTACCCGAGGGCTCTGCGGACATCCTGCGGGCCATACGGGAAAATGATATTACACGAGTTGTTCTCGGCTCATGCGTTTGCTGCCCGCTGGATTTTATCTGCAGCGCGTGCACGGATCAGCGAACCCGGGTCAAAGACGCCCTCTTCAGAGGGACCGGTGTGAGCCGCTCCATGGTGGAGACCTGTAATCTCAGGGGGGAAGTCCTCCCCTTCCTTAGATATGACGAAGAGACGGCCCTGAGTCGCTTTAAAGGCCTTATAGAAAGATCAATGCGCAGGGCCAAGAGGTTGAGACCCCTTCCATCCCCGGCAAGGACCTATAATTTTACTTCAGCCGTAATCGGGTTTTCTGAAGCGGCAGTCAACAGCGCGGAAACACTGGCTGAAGCGGGCCTTGAGGTCTTTATGTTCGGGACCCCTGACGGGCCAGTATCGGAGAAGCCGTCTCATGAGAATATACATTGCTTTGAGAACTCCCTTATCAAGGGCATAAGCGGAAACTTGGGCAACTTCCAGATCTTTGTGGAATCCAACGGAAGACCAAGGGTCTTCCAGGTAGGTTCAATAATACTTGGAGAAAAGGCAAGAAAGGTCACGCCCTATATCACCCAGGAGGGACTTCCCGGCAGCATCGTGTCTGCCGCCATGCAAAAAAACGGTCTTTCAGGAATCCCCTTTCAGTATCCGGGAATGACTTCGATTGCAGGTCTTTTTCTTGCAAGCCCGAGCGGCACCAGACTGTCTGAGAGACAGAAGGGTTCCGCCACGGCGGCCCTGGCGGCCGCGGTCATGCCTCGAGGTCCAAGGCAGAGCAAGGGGTATACGGTTGTGGTGGATGAAGATCTGTGCCGCGGTTGTGGACGCTGCCTCAAGGTGTGTCCCTATCATGCCATTACGTTCAAAAAAAATCTTGTCGGAGGCTGGCACGCAATAGTGGACGAGGCCTTGTGCAAGGGATGCGGAAACTGCATATCCGTGTGCCCGTCAAATGCCGCGGACAGTCCCTATCGAGACAGGGTCTATCTTGAACAGCTAATTGAAGAAGTAATCGAGCAATAGAGGGATAAACAGGGAAAGCGGATATACACATGGAGAATCTTAATATTATCCTCTTTTTATGCAACTGGGGGCCTCATGCCGCGTATCAGGAGCTACAGGACAGCGGGTCCAGAATTCCGGCGGAAGTCAAGATGGTGCGGATTCCATGCACGGGAAGGATCAGCAAGGCCCTTCTCCTCAAACCCTTTGAGATGGGAGCTGACGGCGTCGCACTGGTGGGTTGCGAGGCGGGGTCCTGCCGTTATGGGATGGGTACGGATACGGCCAGGGAAAATGTAGAGGACACCCGAAACATTCTGAATCTGCTGGGACTTGGAGAAGACCGGCTGCGTCTGGCCACCTTTATGCCCGAGGAATCGGAATCCCTCATGGAGTTCATTTTAGAGTTTCACAGGGAGTTAGAGGCCATTGGAAAGAGCCCGGTAACTCCAACCCTTGAAGAGGATTCTCCCCTGGAGATCCGTGAGGCCGTTGACCGGATCGTGGCAGCCCACGATATCTACGCCTGTCAGGACTGCGGAAAATGTTCTTCAGCCTGTTCCTTGACCCTGGCGGGAAAGCCCTTCTCCCCCAGGGCCATGGCCAATTCCATTATCGCCGGCGATTTTTATTCTCCAGAGGTACAAAGGGACGTGTGGTCCTGCCTTACATGCGGGATCTGTTATGACAGGTGCCCGTCGGCCGTCAACTTCCCGGAGTTCATTAGAGACATGCGTCGTGTCCTGAGACGTGGTATGATAAAGGAGCCGCACTCCCACGGCGGCTTTTTTCAATCCCTGATGCGCACCATGGCGTCGGAAACCCTTAAAATAAGGCACTGGGACTGGCTGCCGGAGGGAATCCAGGTCGATCCCGAAAGCAAGATACTTTTTTTCGGCGGATGCGCCCCCTACTTTGATCTCTTTTTTCGAAAGCACCTGAAAGTCCAGACCAGCAGCATCCTTATCGACGGCCTCAAACTCCTTAATTTCTTTGATATCAGGCCAGCGTTGATGGAGGACGAGCGTTGCTGCGGGCATGATCTCCTGTGGTCGGGTGACAGGGAAAATTTCCTGCGGTTGGCCAGACTCAATGTCGATCGTATCCATGGCCAGGGCATTCAGGAACTCGTTACCGCCTGCCCTGAATGCTACAGGACCTTTGCCCATGACTATCCCGACCAGGGGGTGGAGGTGAACTTCAAGGTCACTCATCTCTATGAACTCCTGGAAAAGGAGATTGAGAAGGGCGCCGTGGGATTTAATAAACTTGATCGCAGCATAACCTTCCAGGACCCCTGCAGGCTGAGCCGGTTTGGGGATGGGGCCGAAATGCCGAGGAGATTGATCAACAGGCTCGATCCTTTGTCCTTTAATGAGATGCAGGATAGCGGCACCAGCTCCATATGCTGCGGAAACAGCTCCTGGACCGGTTGCGATTCCTTCAGCAAGGCCCTCCAGGTCAAGCGTCTGGGACAGGCCCATGCTACGGAGAGCGACCTGCTGGTCACTGCCTGTCCGAAGTGCATGATCCATCTCCGCTGCGCAATGGAGGACCCTTTCCGTGGAGAAGATCTTGAGATGGAGATGATGGACCTGACAAGCGTCCTGGCAGACACGATCCGCTGGGAGTAGGGGGAAGCCCTTATCATATTGCCGGAAAGAGGCGGGAATATGACATCTCTTTTCCTTTGCTTGTCCCGCCATAGCCCTTGGCGACGGCGGACGGCTTTGCGGTAAGATTTTTTCATTCGACCGCCATTGTTTATTGAGCAGATACGCGGTAATTATCTAAACATTGGAATCATGGGGAAGGAAGATGGGAAAAAACTTGTTAATAAAAGAACATGACGTTGAAGCGGAGGAACCCCGCATAGGTGTATACGTCTGTCATTGCGGCCTCAATATCGCCCAGACAGTGGACTGTCAGGGGGTCGCCGAATCGGCGGGGGCTCTGAAAGGAGTCCTGGTTTCAAAGGACATCGGTTATGCCTGTTCCGAGCCGGGGCAGCAGCAGATAAAGGACGATATACTCGAGCATGACCTTGACCGGATTGTCGTCGCCTCCTGCTCTCCCAGGCTCCATGAACCTACATTCAGACAGATGCTCAAGGACATAGGGATAAATCCCTATCTCCTTGAGATGGCGAACCTGCGGGAACAGTGCAGCTGGGTCCACAGAGATGATCCGGAAGCCGCCACAAGGAAGGCCTATGATCTGGTAAAGATGGCCGTGTCACGGGTGAGCCTGCTCCAACCCCTCAAGGAAGAGATACTCCCCATGAAGAAGAAGGCCATGGTAATAGGCGGTGGTGTGGCCGGCATTCAGGCGGCCCTCGATCTCGCGGATAACGATTTTGACGTGGTCCTGGTCGAGAAGAGGCCCTCCATAGGCGGCATCATGGCCCAGATAGACAAGACTTTCCCCACAATGGACTGTTCCATCTGAATACTCGGGCCGAAGATGACGGATGTCGGTCGGCATCCCCGGATCAAACTCCTCACGATGAGTGAGGTGATAGAAGTCAAGGGCTACGTGGGTAATTTTGACGTCAAGATCCTGAAGAGGGCCCGTTATGTGGATGAAAAAGAATGCACAGCCTGCGGAGAGTGCGTGGATGTCTGCCCCGTAGTCAGACCTGATGAGTTTAATCTGGGTCTGTCGTCCCGCAGGGCCATATACTCGCCTTTTCCCCAGGCGGTTCCGCCGGCCTATGTTGTAAACGTGAACGAATGCCTGGGGCATAATCCCGTTGTCTGCGGCAAGTGCATCGATGCCTGTGACAAGAAATGCATAAATTTCCACATGTCGGATGAAGAGATTGTGGAGAGGGTAGGCTCTATTATTGTTGCCACGGGAATGGATGTATATGATCCCAGGGAAATGGACGAGTACGGATATACAAGGTTTGAAAATGTCCTCACAAGCCTCGAATTCGAACGCCTCATTAACGCCGGAGGACCCACCAAGGGGGAAGTGATCCGCCCGACAGACAGGAGGCACCCCCGCTCCATAGGCTTTATCCAGTGTGTGGGATCCCGTTCCGCGAGGAAAGGGGGCAGCTATTGCTCCAACATCTGCTGCATGAATACGGTCAAAAGCAGCCTCATGCTCAAGGAACATTACCCGGACATGGAGATAAAGGTGTTTTACGTTGATATCCGGGCCTTTGGGAAGGGCTTTGAAGAGTTGTACAGGCGAAGCAGGAGGTTAGGGGTCCATTATCTGAGGGGGCTCCCGGGCAATGTGGAAGAGGGACAGGACAAGGGCCTGAGTGTGGCTGTTGAAAACACCGTGACCGGCAAGCTTGAGATCCATCACCTGGACATGCTCATTCTGGCACTGGGAGTCAAGCCCTCCTCGAGTGCCCAGAGACTCCAGGAGATGTTAGGGTTGCAGCTTACGGCGGACGGATTCTTTCTGGAGGCTCACCCCAAGCTCCAACCCGTGGACGCTGCCACAAGAGGAATATTTTATGCCGGGTGCGCGGAGGGACCCAAGGACATAAAGGAGAGCGTTACCCAGGCGTCAGCAGCCGCTGTCAGGGCAATCCGTTTAATGCATAAGGGAGAAATCGCCTCGGAACCCATAACCTCCCAGGTCATACCTGAGCAGTGCAAATCATGCGGCAAATGCGCCGAAGTCTGTCCCTATAACGCGATTCAGGTTGACGTAAAGAAGAAGACGGCCGCGGTGGTGAATACGGCGGCCTGCGCCGGCTGCGGAACCTGCGCGGCAGAATGTCCCTTCGGGGCAATCACCATGAACCATTTCACAGACGGCCAGATCCTGAATCAGGTAGACGCCCTATTAGAAGAGGGAGCGAATGAAAAAATCCTTGCCTTTGCCTGCAACTGGTGCTCCTATGCCGGGGCCGATTACGCCGGTGTATCGAGGATCCAGTATCCGTCCAGCGTCCGGATGATTCGGACCATGTGTTCCGGCCGGGTAGATGAAAAGTTTATCTGGGAGGGATTCAAAAAGGGGGCCCCGGTAATACTCGTGAGCGGGTGTCATATAGGGGATTGCCACTACATCGATGCCAATCATTGGACTGAAAAGAGGATAGAGAAGGTCCGCAAAAAAATGGACAAGCTCGGGATCCGTCCTGAACGGCTTCAGCTCGAATGGATCAGCGCGGCAGAGGGCATACGTTTTGCCGAGGTCATGCACCGCATGGAGACCCTCCGTAAGACGGTTACACAGGATGAGGTCACCCATACGATAGAGGTCCTTAACAATAACTGATTTTATTAAAAAAGTATCATCTCCAAATTAATTGATCGATGATCAGGATTCTCCGAAAAAAACGTCGGGATCTTCGACAAGGGCTCGAGGGGTCAGGGATTCGAGTGAAATGCTAAACAGACGTTTGAATCCTTGAGCCCTCTTCTCCAGCTTACCAACCCATCCTTTTAATTTCTCGCCGATTCAGTATTGAAACAAGGCCTCCCCGTGGACCGGGAATTTCCTGTCAGGACATCGAACTATCTTAAATTAAGCTATGTGACACAATATTAAAACGAGACGTTGCAGTTAGGGATTAAATATGATAAGATAATGACATTATATAAGGTAAATAATACAATCCTTTTATGTTATATAGGTAATGGGCTGATTTTAAACGGTTCGAGCAGTAGATGCATCCGGCTGGAAAAATTCCAGGTTTGGCACATGGTTTGCAACATCAGCGGATATAACTCCAAGTTTTTTACAGGCTCTAATTGATAATCAATTCTCTCATGGGGAGTCCATTCATGAAAGATGAAAAAAGACGTTTTCTTCGGTTTCCATTTAAGATGAAGGCGGAGCTGGCGACTCCGGGCAAGGTATACGACGTTACCAGGATAAGCAACCTGAGCATAGGCGGTTGCCTGCTTCCCGTTGGAGACGAATTGAAACCAGGGACCCGATGCACCCTCAGAATCAAGCTCTCGATAAAGGGTGAAGAGCCCAACGTATCCGTGGAAGGGGTCGTTATGCGCAATGATGGGGAGGAGGTAGCGATAAAGTTCACCAAAATTGATCCGGACAGCCTTGTACACCTCCAGAACATCGCTCGCTATAATTCTGCGGATCCCGACAGGGTTGAGAAGGAAATCCATGAACGACCCGGCATATTATGATTGACCACCGGGAAAATTACGCCATTCTTTCCTGATTCTTCCATCAAAAAGAAAAACATCTATGATAGGCCTTTTTTCGATTTCCGTCCTGAAATGACGGAATTTGAAATCCAAAGACATTTGTTGATTTTTTTGTCCGCAGGACTTAATTTTGTAATCAACGTATTCCTATGCCGGGCATTGATGCTTTGCCAATGAAAATCCTCATATAACAGATTAAAGAGAGAGCATGATCGCCATAATAGACTATAAGGCCGGAAACCTCACGAGTGTGAAAAGGGCGTTGGATTTTTTAGGCCGGGAAGCGATCGTCACAAACGATTATTCCAGGGTATTGAAGGCAGATAGAATCATTTTTCCGGGTGTGGGGGCTGCAGGCAAGGCCATGGCTGATCTAAAGAGCCAGGGATTGGACAAGGCGATTTTAGAGTCCTTTTACAGGAAAAAACCGATTCTTGGCATCTGCCTTGGGACTCAGATCATTATGGAAATGAGCCAGGAAAATAACACAAAGTGCCTGGGATTAATCAAGGGCGGTGTTCGCCGTTTCCCGGATGACCTCTCAGACGAGGAGGGGCGGAGATTGAAGGTGCCCCACATGGGCTGGAACAGCGTGAAATGGGAGAAACGACACCCGGTTTTTAATGGGATAGGACCTGAAAGCGAATTCTACTTTGTCCACTCCTATTATCCGTCTCCCGACCTGCCTGAAACAATCCTTGGAGAGACCCTTTACGGGAAGTGGTTCGCCTCGGTCCTAACAAGGGAGAACCTGGTGGCAATGCAATTTCACCCGGAAAAGAGCGGAAGACCCGGATTGAAAATAATATCCAATTTCTGTTGCTGGAGCGGGGAAGAATATGCTGAGTAAGAGAATAATTCCCTGCCTTGACGTTCGCGACGGCAAGTTGACAAAGGGGATAAAGTTCAGAGGTAACGTGGATATCGGTGATCCGGTGGAGACCGCCGCCTTCTATTACGCGGAAGGGGCGGACGAAATTGTCTTCTATGATATTACCGCCTCGAGTGAAAAGAGGGACATAATGATTGAGACGGTAAGGAGGGTGGCTGAAAAGATATTTATCCCCTTTTCAGTGGGAGGCGGGATAAGGACCGTTGAAGATATCCGCCAGGTCCTATTGGCGGGAGCGGAAAAGATAAGCGTAAACTCGGCGGCTGTGAGGGACCCGTCCATAATCAAAAAAGGAGCCGAATCCTTCGGGAGCCAGTGTATTGTATTAGGGATGGATGTAAAAAAAGTCCAATCCTCTGACAATATCCCCAGCGGATACGAGATTGTTATAGACGGCGGCAGGACATTTACGGGGATTGATGCCCTGGAATGGGCCAGAAGAGGAGAGGATCTGGGTGCAGGTGAAATATGTCTCAATTCGATTGATGCAGACGGAACCAAGGAGGGGTATGAACTGGCATTGAACGGATTAATATCATCCAATGTAAGCATACCGGTTATCGCTTCGGGAGGGGCAGGAACTCCGGAAGACCTGTTTCAAGTCCTTTCGGAAAACAGGGCCGATGCCGCCCTTATAGCCTCCATGACTCACTATGGCGCCTATACCATCCGGGAGATCAAGACATATCTGCAAAAAAAGGGAATAAGGGTCCGAATGAACTGGTAAAAGGGGCCCTGATCCACCATCAAGATGTCGTCTGCGGCGTTGCCTTCGATCGCTTCTCTCCCGCTTAAGGCGGCGGGATTTCGCAAGCTCAACCTGAGGCGTATTGCTCATACGCCTCAGTCGTCGCTTCTCCCGCATAAAACAGCGGGATCTACGATGCGGCGCCTTGCATCTAACATCTTGCTGGTGCCCGGGGTTAACCAAAATCCATCGCCATTACTATAGAAATTGTAATTTGATGGTGGATTTGGGGGGGTATTAATATTTGCACCCTTTTTTGAGATGTGATAAAATCAAAATTTAATATTAAATTCTTGCCTCTTCACGAGGATTTACAAAATCATAGAGGTCTATAAATGCTCAATTGAAGGGCTTCTCAGGGAGAAACTATTATGGCGAAGATACTGATTGTCGATGATGAAGAGCATATACGTTTTCTATATTCCGAAGAGCTGACCGAGGCCGGATACGAGGTAATTACGGCTGACAGCGGACAGGGGTTATTAGAGAGGATAGAGGATGAAAAGCCTGATCTGGTCGTTCTGGACATCAAGATGGTGGATTATAACGGGCTTGATCTGTTACAGGATATCCGCAATAAATTCTATAATCTTCCCGTTGTCCTGTGCACGGCCTACGATACATTCAAGGAGGATATGAAGTCCATTGCCGCCGATTTCTATGTGATAAAATCATTTGATTTGACGGAGCTTAAAAATAAGATAAAGATGGCCCTGGCGGCAAACACGAGCAAAAAATAGCCTGCATCGCTGGGATTATTTCCAAAAAGCCCTCACATATCATATTGAATTTTCTGCACGCCCATAGCTATTTAGTTCTTATCCATAAACTGACATTTTTGGATTCGTGCTGTCAGCAATTAGCATTCAGCTATCAGCAAAAGACATAAAAACAAGGGCTTGGCTGAATGCTGATCGCTGACCGCTGAAAGCTCCATCCAGAAATCGGCCTACCCGAAGGTCGCTATTTATGATATTTATGTCCTTCCATGATTGTAAGGGCCCTGTATACCTGCTCGACAAGAAAGAGCCTGCACATTTCGTGGGTAAATGTCAGCCTGGAGAGGGAAAGGAGCCTGTCGGCACGATCAATAATCCCCTTTGATAAACCAACCGGACCCCCAATTATAAAACACACCCATCTATTCGGGCCTGTTGACAGCCTTTTCAACCAGTCGGAGAGCCCCTGTGAGTCATACTGCCGTCCTGACCGGTCCAGGGCCACAAGGTAATCGCCGGGCACCAATCTTCGTGTTATGGCCAGTTCCTCTTTTTGCAATATATCCATATGAGGCAGGCCTTTTTTTGACCTCTTTGGCCTCACCTCAATCCAATCAATACTGCAATAGCGCCTTATACGCTCAAGATAAAAGGCCTCTCCTTCCCTGAGGAAGGGAGATTTTGTGCGTTCAACGACTATGAATCTTATTTTGAGCACGATATTCCCAGCATCGCTTTATGGCCGTGCCGATACTTTTTTTGTATCCGGAAGGAGTCTCTTGATGAGGGCTTCGATGGCCTGGGTAATCCGGGCCTGGGCGAGGCGGTAGTGGTAGGGGGATGCGCCGTAGGGGTCGCTAATGTCATCCACTATGGGACCTGCCGCAATGTAACTGCCAAGGAGCTCCAACTTGTCGCCGGCATCTGGCCAACGATCCTTAATGACATCGAGCTGTTTTTTTTCCATGACCATGATAATATCCGCCCGGTCCACGTCTTCTTTGGTTAGGAGACTGGCCTCGTGGGGTTCCGCTGCGATTCCCATTTCAGAGAGATATTCCACCATTTGGGTGTCGGCGGGAGTCCCGGGGTAGGCGGAAATGCCTGCTGAGGAGGCATGGATGCCTTTTAATCCGCGTTGCCTGACCTCATGTTTTAGCAGCATTTCTGCGAGAAAGCTTCTGCTGATATTTCCGGTGCATACAAACAGGATATTCATTTCTTCTTTTTAAGGTCAAGGATATTAGCGATTTCATTGGTCATTCCCCGGATAAACAGATCCATATCCTTCCCTTCAAGGGGCCTGCCCGGTTCAGGATACCTTTTAAGGCCTTCGGGCCTGACCAGGCTGGGCGCGTTCCTCAGTTCATTTCTGGGCCTGACATCAAAATCAGGACCAAAGCTGTCATTAAAGTACATCTCCTGAAAGGACTGGAACTTGATCACGTGGGCGGTTGAATCAAGAACCCCTATTTCGCCGGGCCGGATATGCCCCTTTAGTATCGCCTTTTTAAGCCCGGCCATGGACTCTCCGCCCTGGGTGCATGCTATGTTGCCGTTAAGATTGGCGATTATCATGGAATCCATAATCTCCTGCTCCGTGACCTGGACCACCAGGACCTTTCTTTCACCGGCAAGTTCGTTATATTCCCTGACCACCTCGATCACCCTTGGTATGGACACGGGATTTCCTATCATCGCCGCCTGGGCGACACTGGGTCTTACCGCAACAGGAACAAATTCGCGTTTTGCGGGGTCTCCCTCAAGGTAATATCTGTAGACCGGGTCCGCGTGATCGGATTGTACCCCGATGATCTTGGGGAGGTCATCAATAATGCCCGCCCCGTAAAACTTTAAAAAACCGCTCATGACCGCCGTAATATTTCCTGCGTTGCCTATGGGCAATACAATGACCTTGTCCTTTACATTGTAGTCGAAATCCTGGGCTATCTCATAGGAGAAGGACTCCTGGCCCAGGATACGCCAGCTATTTTTTGAGTTCAGGAGGGCAACGTTATAATTATCCGCAAGGGACTCAACCACCTTCATGCAGTCATCAAAGACGCCGGGAATCTCCAGGACCCTGGCACCGCTCCCCAGGGGCTGGGCCAGTTGCTGAGCCGTGACCTTTCCGTGGGGAAGGAGCACGGCGGATTTGAGAAGATCCCCCAGAAAAGAGGCATAGAGGGCCGCGGATGCGGAGGTATCCCCGGTTGACGCGCATATGGCCAGCATATCCTTGATCTTATGGGCCTTCGCAAAATAATTGATAAAACTCAGGGCGCATGCCATTCCCCTGTCCTTGAAAGAGGCGCTGGGATTGAGGCCGTCATCCTTGAAAAAGAAATCCAGCCCCACCATCTCCTTGAGCCGATCGTTGGCCTCCACCAGGGGCGTATGGCCCTCTCCCAGGTAGATTATGCGTTCCAGGGGTATAACAGGGGCGATAAATTCATGGTAGCGAAATACTCCTTTAAGGGGTTGGTGGTTCAACATCCTGCGATAATCGAAGATCTTTTGCCACAGCCTCCCGCCCCTATCCTTGAGGCGATCAAAATTACCGTCCTGGAGCATGAGTACGCTTCCACAAACAGGACAGGTATATAGGAGACGCTCAATACCGAATTCTTCGCCACAGCCGAGACATCGATAGGACATCAGACCGCCGGGTTCGGGTATGATAAAGGGGCGAATATCCTCAGGGAACTGGTCAATCTTCATTTTCAATCCTCATTTGTTATTGAAATGAAGGTATTATAAAACCATCTGAAATTCAACTAAAGTTTTATACCCTGATTCACCATCAAGATGTCATCTGCCGTTCGACAGGCTCACGACCCTGAGCAAAGTCGAAGGGCCGCGTTGCCTTCCCGCCTATATTTGTGCCCATCTCGATCTTGACACACAAGCTCGGAAATGCCTATACATACGACCCATGAAAGCAATTTTTAACCTCCAATTTCGTCCAAACTTTTTTACCCGGAAATGGTCGATTAACAACTCGATTAAAGCGGCAAAAAGGAGGGAAAATGGATTTTGAACTCACCAAAGAGCAGAAGGACATAGCCCAGGCGGCCAGGGAATTTGCTGAAAAGGAATTTATTGAAAGGGCTGAAGAATTTGACAGGGAGGAGACATTTGATGAGGAGATATCCCGGAAGGCGGCGGAACTGGGCTTTGTCGGGATATTTATCGAGGAGGAGTATGGAGCTTCACAGGGCCATAGGCCAGATGTGACGAATTGTAGGCAGCGACTCTGACATAGAGCTTGTGATCTTTACGGGGACGGCATCCACAGTTGTCTTATCGAACTTCTCGGAGTCAGGAGAGCCGCCTATGCCATGTATATGAGTGAGAAGTTCACGGCCCAGCAGGCGTTGGAATACGGCCTGGTAAACGAAGTGGTACCATACGACAGACTGATCCCCAGGGCCTATGAGATAGCCGATTTCATCATGGCCCGGCACCGTACGGTGAGGCGTCTTACCTCTCAGGTTGTCAAAAGACCCTGGAAACAGCGCATCGTGGACGATCTGGACATGACCTTCGGTACAGAGATGTTCGGTGATTTCTGCAAGACCGTGGAGCATTCCAACATCAGCTCAAGAGATTATTTTTTCGGCACCGGAGAGAATCTCTTCCACGACAAGGAACACCAGAAGAAGCTCGATGAGGAGAGCAAAAGGACGGAAAAAAGCAGCTCCCGGGATCACCTCACCCCTTAATGTTATTGATTTTTTCGGGGATAATCTGTTTTTTCTTGTATTGGCTATTTTTTTTTCGTATAAACCACGCAAAATCACAAGTCTTATCCTTTGCCGATGGATGGAAAGAGAATGAACAAGCCGAAGGAGCCTTGAGATAAGAGATGATAATGTGCACCATATGCGGGACCTCGATCAATTCCTTTGAAGAGGTGCTGGAACAGGATTGGATCTTTAGTTTTTTTGAGGGTGAGGAAGAACACGGGCCTCTGTGCCCTTCATGTTCGGAAATACTCCTATATATTGCCCAGGACGGCGTATATGAACTTAAAAAAGAATACAGGGGAAAGGTAGTCTATAACGACCAGTTAGAAGGTTATGAAGATGATCCGCTCAGCGATGTGATATTGGGATTTATCCTGAACTAAGGAAACAGGGTTAGAGACCCAGATCATCCGCAATTCCCTGCATGGCCTCCAGACATATTCCTGAAAATTCTTCCAGGTCCATGCCCAGTCTTTCACATTCCATGACAATATCCCTGTCCACACCCGCGGCGAAGCTTTTTTCCTTCATCCTCTTTTTAATGGACTTTGTCTTGACGCTTTTGATCTTTTTGTCTGGATACACCAGGGTGGTAGCGATGATCAGCCCTGTGATGGTCTCGCCTGCGGCCAGGGCGTGATGAAAGGGCTCTGATCGTTTCTTTCCATGGGCCTTTTCATTATGCATTTTGATGGCCGTGATGATATCCTCGTCCACACCCAGTCCCCTGAGGATCTTTTCCGTCTCCTTTGTATGTATGGAAAGATCCGATTCCACGATCTCCACATCAAGGTCGTGAAGGAGACCGGTAAGGCCCCATTTGTCCCTGTCTTCCCCGAGCCTGTCCGCCAGCGCCTTCATGACGGCCTCGGTGGCAAGACAGTGCTTGATAAGGTTTTGATTCCCAATGTGCTTGTGTAACAGTTCCAGCGCCTCTTCCCTTGTTATACCGTAATCCATTGGTGCCTCCATTTTAATCTATTACTTGAAATCATGCCTTGAGGACAGGGTTAAAGTGAATAGGATATGCCTGATTATAAGGTTTAAGGTACAAGGTTTAAGGTCTATGGGATTAAATTGGTTAGGTTTTGTTTTCTTTTTTCCTTAAACCATATACCTTACACCTTATACCTTTTTTCATAGCTATCCCCTTGAAGAGAATACACTGCCTACTTCTGTTGGTAAAGCTGCATCCTCTGGCCGCGGTTTCTTTAAGGTTTGGTCTTCTCTTTGGACGGTTTCCAGGACTGCCCCTGGGATGGAAATTCTTGAAACAATAGGGTTATGATACAATATGATTTCCCCCTTGTCTAAATGAGAATATCAATGTAAGTAAATAATCCACGACTAAAGCAGGTTCTTCCGGTGAATGAATACACTTAATAATGAATAGGAATTATTTTTAAGTGTGGGTCATGACGTCTTTTCGCAGTGACTGTCGGGAGGCTTCACCCGGCCCTAACATCCTGAAATGACCAGGCCGGGAGACCCGGAATCGGAGAAAAGATGTCATGACCCGTCGGGTATCTATCAGACCTTTTACATTTCA
>CAZGIZ010000085.1:0-19822 GCA_964526655.1 uncultured Desulfobacteraceae bacterium
TCGACCACGCTGTAATCCTTTTCCAGTTCGTCCCTGATCGGCATGATCTCCTTTTCGACAAATTTGCGTACCGTGTCACGGATGGCCTTTTCCTCGTCAGTCAATAAATGCTCTAATTGCATGACCTGCCTCCTTTTCTTGGCCTATTCTTTTGCTGTCCGGATGTTATTTGCTTTCCCCGTAATAGACTTCTTCTCCTCCAAGGACATAAAAATCCTTGACCCATTTGGAAAACCACTGGGGAAAGAAGTCCTCCTTAAAGGCCTTTGTGTCCCTGGACCTGTCCCATTCCTCCTGGCTCACGGCATCCAGTATGCCTATGAATCTATAGGGAGAGCCTGTGGGCGCCGGAGCCGCGCCTTCCTGACCGTTACCCGTCAACCCCCCCATCATCCGTACCAGGGTAAAGCTCTTGGACGCTTTAAGACCAAGCAGCAGCGGCCCCTTAAAGGATTCGCACCATTTTATATAATCCTCTTCCTTCACATCATCCCTCAAGTTGTAGAGAATGATCTCCTTGGCCATTGGCAATACCTCCTTTTTGATAATGATGGTTTATCTTTCCCTCAAACCCTCCCTCCACCCCTCACCTCTAAATCGTGGACGGCGATAAAAAAGCCCTTCAAACGGGCATCGAGCTGATACCATGTTCCAAGGGCTTTGAATAAAGAGCCGTTTGCTCGGAAGCATCTGGGGACCTCCATTCGGGTGATTATTTTTTCTCCACGCCCCAGGGTTCCCTGAAAGGGGGTGCGGGGCGGGGCCGGGAGTGAATTGAAAGACTACTGAACATATCTACTATAACAGAAAAGGGATATGGTCAAGGGGAATCGGGCAGCTAAAATACACCATCGAATTAAAATTTCGCTAATACTGGCGATGAATTTTGGCTAACCCTGGGCAAAAGCAAGGTGTTAGATGCCTGCAAGTTGAGCCTGCGAAATCCCGCTGAAGAGCGGGGGCGCCGCATCGTGGATCCTGCTGTTTTATGCGGGAGGAGCGACGACTGAGACGTATAAGTAATACGCCGCAGGTCGCTATTATCATGTAGCCGCCCCTGTTGATAAGACTGTGACAGAGCAGGGTGACGTGAAGACGGTCCCTGAAGGTCTTCAAAGGAGATCCTTTACCAGGCTGGCAAAGATGTCAGAGTTGCTGAGAATCCCCTTCAAATCATTCCCCTCGACCACCGGCAGCCTCCTTACCCCTATCATCCTCATCATTTGCTGACAGTTATAGATCGACATATTGGGATTGACTGTGACAGCCGGCTTGGTCATCACATCTTCGACCAGTTGAAAGGCCCCCCCGAGCGAGGCTTCTATAAGGGCGTCAACGATATCCTTTCTTGTAATAATGCCGTAGGCGTCCCGGTCGTCTTCAGGTTTGACCACAAGACTCGACACTTTATTGTCTCGCATCATCGCAGCGGCCGCCATGAGCGTTGTATCCTTGGTGACCGCCTGAATTTCCATCCTCATTATATCCTTTACTCTCAACTCCTTTGGATTCATCTATTGCTTCCTCCTCTGTTTCAGGTCGTCTTATCGGTTCAACAACCTTTTCATTAGTGTTTAAAATAAATTTTACCTGGCCCCGTATGTTATCCCTGACCTCATAGGCATAACCCCCGACCATAATGGTCGTCCCGGAGTACACGACCTTTTTTACCCTTATCGCCACGGCCCCCAGATTCGCGTCAGACATCTTCATGGCAAGATCCTCCCTGTATTTGACGAGCCTTCCTCCGGCCCGTATCGCATCACGCCTTAGTTTGACCACCCTGGCCAGTTTGCGGGCAGTCTCTCTGGGGAGTTTATTTCCCTTGCCCCTTTTGGCGTACCGGGCAAGGACCATGTCCATTTTTGCCTTATTCCTCCTGAAATCCTCCAACCGTCTTGTAGCGTCATCCATACACTGCCGGATGGTGCTGTCCGTTCCAACGCTCACCCTTGTCCGAATCCCGGTCGCCGTACCTATCTCGTCCGCTTCAATCACCTTAAATGCTTCAACCTCTCCTCCCATGATCCTGCCTTTTCCGCCTTTCACGCATACGTTCCTGTTGGACGTGACCCTGCTCCTGATCACATTGTCGTTCACCAGAATATCCTCATTGGCATGGACGCTCGCGTTCTCGATATACAGGGCCGTCAGGCCTCCTCCCGTCACCACCCTTCCCTCTCCCGAGCCTATTATCCCTCCCTTTACAAGGATATTGCCGCCAGCCTCCACATTTGCGCCCTCTATGCCGCCCTCAACATGGATGTCGCAACTCGCGCGCACGTCAAACCCTGTCCTTATCCAGCCCGTTATCTGCAGCGAACCGTCCATTTCCAGGTTACCCGTTGAATAGTCCACGTCGCCAGGGACTTGATACATTTGGCAGACGCCGATATTGTTCTCGTCCATCAGGGTGACCATGCCGTCTACCCCGGCTGTATATTGAAGGCCGTCCTCTGAGATCACGACGTTTTCAGTTGGGACAAGCACAGTGTCCGTCCCGGCCAGGGCCTTGATGACATTGCCGAACACATCCATCCCGTCTCTGCCCTCAGTGAAGGGGATCTTGATCGCGAGGAGTTCGCCCTTCTTGACGTTTTTGATGCATCCGCGTTCCCTGTAATCCATACGGCCTGTCTTATCGATAACGGTACCGGCGATTTTGTCAGGGGTTACCTTCAATTCTATCCGGGCATCAATGCCCTTTTCAGGTGGATCACCCCTGGCGACAAGCACTTTCTGGATCGGAGCCGCCTCACTGGAAGCGCGGGTGAGTGCCTCCTCGACAGCGGGCCAATCGACGCCGTGAACTATTCCACGATCATCGAGGAGTTTCCCTGCCATGTCCATTGTGACCATCTCCCCTGTCCCTGAGGTCGGGTGAACGGTCATATACACGGACATCTTATCCCGACTGATCGTGATATCCACCCAGCCAGGCATATTTTTCAGGGATACCCTGTAGGACTCTTCATCGACCTGGAGGGCATTCAATTCGCCTGGCTTCACATTGAGAAGTCCGGATCCCCTGACAAGGGCCTCCTTTTCATCTTTCGCGGAAACGGTCACAAAAGGCCTTATCATCTATTCCCCCCTTGAAAGGAGCGGCCCCTGACCGCCTTTGGGCTGCTTTTCACGGTCTCTGTCTCCATGGTCAATCGACTGGCAATATCAATAACCTTCGGATTTCTCCATTATTTAACATATGCAATATTCAAACCAAACAACGGCGAATTGATACCCCCCTCTTGCGTGATAGGGAGAGGTCGAATAGAGGTTTTTGGAGATATTTGGAGAGGGAAAGACTTTTTGGGAATGCTTCAGATAGAGTGATCTATAAAAGTGTCTGACACAACCTCATTCCCTATTAATTGAATCCCAGAGCCCTTTGTCAAAAGGCGCCCTTCGGAACCGGCATCTTTCCCGGTGGCAGAGCTGACAACTCTCAAAATTGGTCTCAGAGGGGAAAACGATCCCTGAAACGGACATATCCGGCGTAAGGACAAGCGATTCCGTTATCCTTACACCAATTCGCCCTTCAACGTCTCCTAAAATAGAGAACAAATCCCTCTGCTGTTCAATAGGCCATACAGATGCGTCTCCCGAGCCTGGGTTCATGAAGCCTGTTTGTGATACCCTGTACCGCTTATCAAGGTGTTCCTGCAGATAGTGAAGACTGGTTTCAAGGAGCCTCCCCTTGAGAAAGCTTATCCACAATTTTTTCAGCATATCGCCTTTTTCTATCTTGATTTCGTCGAGTTCAATGCCACAGGTGGCGACATATGGGAACACCCGTTCAACTGAATCAAGGTTTTTTCTTAAGGCCGGGCTTTTGAAGGTCACACCCTCCAGGGTGACCGTATCCTCTCCCTTCTCTTCAATAAATGAGATCTTATAAAGGACCTTGGGTCTCCCTTTTTCCTGGACCTTGCCGACAAGGTCCCCGAACTCCTTTGCGCGATCAGTGCCCGGCCTGATCCTGAACTGTTCAAACAGTTGATCCCTGTTTAGAGAAAAGGGGATGTCCGTAAAGAAGATCATATCGGCCGCCATTTTTATGTATTACCTACTTAGCATAAGGCCAGGAGAATATTAAATCTTAATTAATACATTCTATTTAACAATATTCTTAATTAATTTAATAAAACATAAACATAATATTGTCAAGGGAAAATGAAAGGGGAGAAAAATGAATCGTAAGACGCCGGAACAGGACCTCGACAGTGGTCATCCAATCTGTTATTATCCAAATCGTTTTCCCGGAGATCACTGAGCCTTTAGCGGACAATAATGTTTTTAATCGAGGAGGAGGATATGAGCGCGATAGGAACCTGGAAGTTGTCTATGGATACGCCCATTGGAAAACAGACCCCTACCATTGTGATCCTTGAACAGGGCGGCTCCTACAAAGGGACCATGGAAGGACCGGCGGGAAAGGTCGATCTTGAAGAGGTCACGGTCGAGGGCAATAGCTTCGCATTTAAAGCGGACGTAACCACGCCCCTGGGAAAATTCAATCTGGCCTTTAAAGGCACCGTGGAAGGGGACAACCTCTCAGGGAGCTTTAAAACGCCTCTGGGGCCGAACCCCTTCACGGGGGAGCGGCTCTCTCCCTGAAAACCCGACATTCCAGATTATTATAGAATTGACATCGCCGCGATAAACGCCTCGCGAATAGCTTCATATACCTTGGCGGCACGCACGCAGTCACCTATTTCGAACAGGGGAATATCCCCGGCCGCGGCGCCCAGTTTTTCAGCTTCCTCTCTGTTTGCGCGCATGCCCAAGGCGTAAATTACTGTATCCGCGGATATGAACTCCTCTTTGTTTTCCGCATCCATTGTTGTCACACCATCGGGCCTTATTGAAGTGCATTTTAATCCGGTCTTATAGGTCAACATCTTATCCATTTCATTTACGAGTCCGATACGATGCATTTTATAGGAGTCTGTCGCGACCCTTTCCAGCATTTCGATAACAGTCACGTCCCTCCCTTTTTTTGCGAGGTGTAATCCGGTCTCGCAGCCTGTAAGACCGCCGCCGACCATTACAACCTTATTTCCGACCTTGCTGATGTCGTCGTATACGTCCAGGGCCTTTATGGCGTTTTCAATTCCTTTTATGGGCGGCAAAACAGGGGATGAACCTACGGCGATGATTACCGCATCGGCACCGGATGAGGCCACATCGGCAGGGGTAAATTCCTTATTTAAAATGACCTTTATATCACGTGCCTTAACACGGCGTACCAGCAGATCTTTGAAGGCGCGCAAATCACTCTTATATGCGTCCGTGTCCGAAAACTTAAGCAACCCGCCCAGGGAATCTGATTTTTCAATTAGGGTCACCCCGTGGCCCCGGTCGGCAGCGACAATGGCCGCTTCCATGCCCGCGGGACCACCGCCGATGACCAAGACATTCCTTGAACCTTCCGGCCTGCCTGCAAGTACGTCTCGGTCAAAATAGAAGGCTTCTGGGTTTACAGTGCACCCGAATAACGTGCTTAGATCATCTATATTATCTTCCAAGGGGCCCGGAAAACATTTATAACACCTCAGGCATGGAGCGATATCACCTTCATTTCCCGATTCAGCCTTGTTCGCAAAGGCCGGGTCAGATGTTAATTGTCTGCCTAATGCCACAAAATCGCATTTTCCATCCGCGACCAATTTTTCCGCCAGTTCCGGACTATTAATACCCCCTACGACTGTTACAGGAATAGAGACCGCTTTCCTGATCACTTCCGACATCTCGGCATTTAATCCGTGGAGATCAAACAATGAGGAGAATTGTCCGCTCAAGATGGGATCACGATATAGACCCACGGAAACATGAACAATATCGGCAAGACCCTCAATCATTTGGCAGAATTTTGCGGTTTCTTCTATCCCCATGCCCTTTTCGACGCGTTCGTCCCCGCTCACTCGAACTTCAATAATAAAGTCCTCACCCATTGCTTCCCTTACATTTTTAATGACCTGAACAGGGAATTTTGCCCTGTTTTCCAAGGAGCCCCCGTATTCATCTATCCTCCCGTTGGTCCTAGCGGACAAAAATTGGTGAAGGAGCCAGCCGTGTCCTGAATGAATCATCACTCCGTCAAACCCCGCCTCTCTCATGTATACAGCGGACTTGACAAAATTATCGCAAACAGACTGCATCATTGCCTCATCCATTGCTATTACTTCGACCCCGTCTTCCCTCACGTATCCTACAGGCCCGATGGGATTTTTAAGACCCGGGATGAGGAGCTTGGACTCGCCGCAATGGGATAATTCGATTAACGAAAAGGCACCATTTTTTTTGATGATATCCGACGCCCTTTTCAACGCCTTGAATATGGGGGTGCCGTAATCCCTGTAGTCGATAGGCTCAAAGGGTTCGCGGTTTGCGTACTCGAAGTCCACCGGTGTTTCACCCACGGTGACCTGGGCGCAGCCGCCCTTTGCCCTTTCTTCAAATGCCTGAAAGAAGACATCCGAGAGAAAGGGAATCGTTGCAAACGATCCGCAGTAAATGGGCGAAGCGACAATCCTGTTTTTATAGGTATGTTTTCCCACCTTCATTGGTGAAAACAGATTGGGGAATCTTTCACTCATTATTAATTCATCCTTTCATTTTCTCTGGGGTCTTCTCTTCCTAATCAGGCCCCATCCGGCGACATCGTGGCTTTTGCTTTCAAAAAATCCCGTCTATGCAACTTTTCTCGTGTCCTTAAGACGCGGATTAAATGACGGTTGCGGTCAGATATCCCTACTGCCCATAACGTTCAATGGTTTTAATAAGATCGGCTTTTTTAAATGGTTTGGTCATGTGGGTTGTGCAACCGGCATAAAGACTCTCCTGCTCCTTGCCTTTCAGGGCATGGGCCGTCAGCGCAATAATGGGAACCGGCTTTTTATTGTTTTTCGATTCGTGTCCCCTGATCAGCCGGGTTGCTTCGTAGCCGTCCATTATCGGCATTTCCATGTCCATGAACACCAGGTCATAATTGCCGGATATATATTCCTCCACCCCCTCTTTGCCGTTTTCCGTGGTCACCACCTGGTGGGCCGTATTTTTAAGGAAAGCGGCAAAGAGAATCTGGTTGTCCTCGTTGTCTTCAACCAGCAGGATACGAAGTGGTTTTGCTTCTCTTTGTTCAGGCCTGAGCGCCGTTTCCGCGGCAGGGGCGGCCCTTCCCAGGGCGACCGTAATGGCATCGCGAAGTTCCTTGCGCTTGACAGGTTTTACGAGATTTGCGGCAATGCCTAATTCCCTTGATCGCCTGATTTTGCGTTCCGCGTCATCAGAGGTCAAAAGTATAATGATCTGATTCATGGGACCGAACCGGTTCCTGATCCGTTCGGCCGTCTCAAATCCGTCCATCTCCGGCATGCGGCCGTCCAGTAGAATCAACTGAAATGGCGTTCCTTCCTGTTCGGCCGACTCCAATGCCTCAAGGCATTTTACCCCGCTCTCGACGGTCACCACATTCATTCCCCATAGGGAAAGGGTTTCGCGAAAGATGAGGCGGTTGATCTCGTTGTCGTCCACAACCAGGGCGCGCAGTCCCATGAATTCCACATCCACGGGTTCCCTCCTGACCACGGGTTCTCGCTGCAATTGGAATCGGGCCGTAAAGAAAAAGGTGCTGCCCTGTCCCGGTTTGCTTTTCACCCAGATTCGTCCGCCCATCATGTTTACGAGACGGGTACAGATTGCGAGCCCGAGACCCGTCCCGCCATACTGGCGGGTGGTGGATGTGTCGGCCTGTATGAACCGCTCAAAGATCTTTTCCTGGAGGTGGTCGGCAATGCCGATACCAGTATCCCTTACAGAGAAGAGAAGCTCCACCTCTCCCTTCTCTTCTATTGTCTCCTCCGGGCTGCCCGTACGAATATCGAGCACGATTTCACCTTGCTCCGTGAACTTCACGGCGTTGCCCACGAGATTCATCAGTATCTGCCTGAGACGGGTTGGGTCCCCGATCAGATACCGTGGCGACTCGGGGGTTATTCTGCAGGCGAGCTCGATGCCCTTTTCATGGGCCCTGACGGCCATGACCTCGCACACCTTCTCGACCGTATCCAATAGATCAAGGTCCGTAACTTCCAGGCTCAACTGCCCGGCTTCAACCTTTGACAGATCCAGGATATCGTTAATCAGATCCAAAAGGCCCTGCCCAGCGCTCCGGGATATCCTGACATATTCCCGCTGCTGCGGATTGAGGGGAGATTCCCACAACAGGTCGGACATACCCAGGATCGCGTTCATAGGGGTCC
The DNA here is from genome assembly GCA_964526655.1 of uncultured Desulfobacteraceae bacterium. GTDB lineage: Bacteria > Desulfobacterota > DSM-4660 > Desulfatiglandales > HGW-15 > CAZGIZ01. Next base: position 8,265 of record CAZGIZ010000085.1, read on the forward strand.
TTATTTCGTGGCTCATGCTGGCCAGGAACTCGCTTTTGGTCTTGTTGGCCATCTCAGCGGCCTCGCGTTCCCGCTCGGCCCTCTCACGCTCCTTTCGCTCCGAGATGTCCACAACAGACCCCTCGTAATAGAGCACATTGCCTTCACTGTCATGTTCCGCCCTGGCAGATATTGTGACCCAGAAGGTTATGCCGTTTCGTCTTCGAAGCTTTGTCTCAAAGGCATAAATGCGGCCTTTTTCTATCAGCATCCGGTTCATGGTTTCCACATCCTCCGGCCGGTCGAAGCAGTCCTCCATGATGTTGCTGATTGCCGCGATCATCTCTTCCGCTGAATCGTATCCCATAATCTGGGCCATGGAAGGGTTGCTGCTCAGTATCCGTCCATTCTGACTGATGCGAAAGATACCCTCGACCGCATTTTCAAAGAGCGAGCGGTAATTTTTTTCAGATTCTTCGATCCTATTATAGAATCGGACATTTTCAATGGCTATGGCTGCCTGTGAAGACAGGAGTTGCAGGACCTCAACGCGATCGGATGTGAAAGCACCGGTCGCCAGATTATTCTCCAGATACAGGACTCCCGTGACGGCACCCTTATGGATTATAGGGATACACAGGATGGATTTCGGCCTGGTCCTCTGAATATAATCATTTTGAGTAAAAATGCCCTCATGGCCTGCGTCGTTCAACACCACGTTTTCCTTGGTCCGGGCCACATAATGGACAATGGCGGAAGAGAGGTTGTTCGCCTGCTCGACGGAGATCGATTCAATAATGGTCTTCTGGTCAGGACCGATATCCGCCTGGGCCTCGATCATCAACTGCCCGTCCCGCCTGAGGATGAGAAAACCCCTTTCCGCTCCGGCATTTTCCATTCCAAGGGTTAAAAATCTCTTTAACAGACTGTTTAATTCTCTTTCACTGGTCATGGCCTGGGAGGCCTTGATCACCGTTCCCAGGTCCAAATACCCTGCATAGTTGTCACCTGAAGGCGGATATTCTTTCGCCGTCTCCTCGACAAGGGCATCCGGTCTTATGGAAACAGCCAGAAACTCGGGGTATTTATCTTCAAGATCCTTGACCTTGCCGATTGCCCCCCACCGGAGGTATCCGTACCGGGCATCCCGGAGATAGCTTCTCGCGTTTCGCTTTCGACCGAGAGTAAGATAAAATATCGCCGCCCTTTCCCTCGCCAGTGCCTCGATTTGCATGAATTCGTTTTCTGCCGCCGAATCCATGGCCTGATCATACAAATCCATTGCGGTCAGGGTTTCTCCCTTGATCCTTGCGATTTCAGCAGCAACCAGGAGGTATCGGTGTTGAAAATTATCGGGATTGCTTTCCGCCCATTTTTTAAGAATATCGCTGTTTTTAGAGAGGATCTCAAAATAATGCTCCTTTTCTTTTTTATTCCCATACGGATAAAGGGAAGCCACTGTGAGGGCATAATAGAAATAATAGTCAGGCAGGAGGATAAATCCCGGCATTGTATGGACGATCTTTTCCTCCGACAGGGCCACCTGGTAGGCGGCTTCATAAAATCCATAAAGATACAGCGATTGGAGCTTTAAGAAATGGTAACAATTCACACCCACGTTGTAATCAATTTCCTGCTGCCTTTTGAGGTAGGCCTCATCGTTAAAACCTTCACCGCTATATGTATCTTTCCTCTCTGTCTGCCCTTCAAGATTCAGTAACATGTGCCGAACCAACAGGATAAGATCCGTCATGCTGTCATCTTTGATCTGACGGGCGAATGTCAAAAATCGGTCCGTAAGTTCATGTACACGGGATATGTTAGCCCCGGAAACAAAGGTATGAATGATCAACTGCCAGGCGCTGAAACCGGCATAAATGAAATCGCCTGATTCAAAACCGGATTTGAATGATTCCTCCAGGAGCGGAAGGCTCTTTTTGATATGCCGACACCATTGGATAATCCAGGCCCCCACCACGTGATAGATTTTTGCCCTGTATTTAAGGTTTTTCGTCCTGTTATGCAGATCCAGTGCCAGGTCTCCGAATTTTCCACTGTTTTTATAGTCACCCATAACGCTGTTGAGAAGAATCCCGTATAGGCTGTATGTATAAGCGGTTTCCGCGGAAAGTCCGAACCGGAGGGACAAGGTGACCATTCGGAGGATCGTCAACACAAAGAGATTGGGGTTGACGTTGTAGGCCGGGGATATCAGGTTCCCTAACAATCTCATGCACATGAGGTTTTCGGGGTTTTTCATTTTCCGTGCCTGGGCTAAATCTTCGATCCGAGTTTCCTGCATGAGCGCGCCTACAGTCTTCATCTCCTCCTGTGCCGCCGTCTCCCATCCCGACTCCGTGTCGGGAAATCTTGAACCGAACAAGTTAAGGGCGTTGATGCCGACCTTAACCGCGTCGGCATACTTGCCCTGGTTCGCATAGAGGACCATTCGGACCGTGTAGATTTCGCTCTTTTCCAGGTCCGATCCGGAATGGGCGTGAATCTGGTCGAACAACGATTCTGCCTTGGCGAAGTTGCCGCAGAGGTATTCGCATTCCGAGCGTTCCTTATAGAGGGCCATAGACAGGTCGCGGTGGGTTTCCCAGCTGTCTTCCGGGAGCAGGTCTGTCCCGAAGGTCAGATATTGCAGTGCGTTTTCATAGGCCGTGGCGCTTTTCGCCTTCAGACCGACCTCCAGATTGAGCCGCGCCAGTGTTGTTAATTCACTCCTTTCTCTCATTACCCGGCTGCCGCGATTCAAATGATTGACAATATCGAATCTTCTTTCATCCAGTGTCTCTGGAGATGTGTTTTTCAGGATATGTCGGCCGATTTCCAGATGGATTTCCGACTCCCGTTTTCCGGGAATTTGAGCGTAGAGTGTCTCATGCAACCGGTCGGAGAAAAATCGATAGGAAACGGTCCGGCTGTTCTTGTATGCGGTGCCAGTATCGATCTGGGTCTGGCTTAAGGGCAACACCATCCCTTTTTCCACCGCCTCCCAGAGCTCCTCTGCCGTAACCTCCTCTGTTTTTCCCCTGACTGCCGCCAGGGTATTGAGATCAAAGGGATTTCCGATACAGGCGGCCAGTTGCAGGATCTCTTTCGTATCCGGGCTCAGATCATCGATATTTCTGGTTAAGAGCTGTACCACGTTGTCCGTGATCTCGGCCTTTTCAATTTCCTTTAAATCCCAGACCCACTGCTTCCGCTGAAAATCGAATGTGAGATATCCCTTGCGATGCAGGGAATGGAGAAACTGATTCACAAAAAACGGCGTACCGCTTGTCTTCCCGTGAATCAGCGCAGCCAACTGCCTGGCCATATTTTTCTTGCAGTGGAGGGTTTTCACGATCAGATCGGTAACATTGGAAACGCTTAAGGGTGGCAAGGAAATGGCTTCGATGGAGAAACCGGATTCATGTATTTGCGCCAGGGTCCGGATCAGCGGGTGATCTTCGGATAATTCGTTGTCCCTGTATGTCCCGACCAGGAGAAAATATTCGATATCCGTACTTGTCATTAAATGCTCTATGAGCTTCAGGGACGCGGCATCGATCCAATGAAGACCGTCGATAAAGAGACAGAGAGGATGCTCCTTCCGGGCAAACACCTTTATGAATTGCGTAAAAACATTATTGAACCGGTTTTGTGCCTCAATGGGATCGAGTTGATCCACTGGCGGCTGTTCGCCTACAATGAGGTCGAGCTGGGGTACCAGCTCAGATATCACGTTGATGCTTGTCCCTATCATGCCTGAAATTCGTTCCTGCCATAAGGAGATGGCTTCTTCGGATTCGAGCAAAAGGATTTGGATTAAATCCTGAAAGGCCTGAATAAGGGCGCTGTAAGGCAGGCTTTGCTTATACTCCGTATATTCTCCGGAGCAGAAATACCCCTTCCCGGGTAGCGTGATGCGCTGGATTTCCCTGACTAAGGCAGTTTTCCCCATTCCCGGGGCCCCGCTGATCATCACCATCGAACGACTCCCCAGGGAGGTTCGTTCATATGCGGACTTTAAGATTGAAAGTTCTTTTTTTCTCCCAAAGAGTTGCTCCGGGATCTGGAATTGATCCGTGAGGTCTTCCCGGCCCAGCGGAAATTTCCGGATCCTGCCACCGGTTTCAAGCATCCTTATGCAGTATTCCAAGTCCGCCTTGAGCCCTATTCCGCTTTGATAGCGGTCTTCGGGGCTCTTGGCTAAAAGCTTCATGATAAGTTCGGAGACCGCGGCAGGAACCTTCTTTAATTTATGGGGGGCTTCGGGTATACGAGCGATATGACTGTAAATGATTTCCATGGGATCGTCCGATTGAAACGGCGGAATCCCCACAAACATTTCATAAAGCGTCGCCCCTAATGAATAGAAATCGGTCCGGTAATCCACGCTCCGGTTCATCCGTCCGGTCAATTCCGGAGAAATGTAATTCAATGTCCCTTCCAGCGAATAGAGATTGATCAATCCGGAGGGCTCCCTGAACATATAGGATGCCATGCTCAGATCGATGATGTGAACCTGTTTGGTATCCGGATTCACAAATATATTGACGGGGGCTATATCTTTGTGGACGATCTGTTTTGCATGAATGCCGATTATTGCGTCAACCAGATGTATGGCTATATTCAGAGAGTCTTCCAGGGGTATTTTTTTCTGGTCCATTAATTCCGTGAGAGATATGCCCCCGGAATCTTCAAGGATCAGTGCCATATTTTTTTCATAGGGAATCAGGTCATAAATTTCGGCCACACCGTCCAGTTCGAGCTGGCTCCCTATCTCATACTCATGTTTGAGCCTCGCGATATGCTGCAGACTTGGATACTCATCCCCTATCGTTTTTATAAGAACAGGAAAGTTGTCTCCCAGCCGGATACCCCGATAAAGGACATAATCCCCATTCACGCAAATCTTTTCCGCAATTTTATAACCCTTTAGAGCGATCATCTATTTGTTCCCGATACTTGACATGGCAATATTATGGATTCAACTCTTCGATCGGATAGTACTCAGTTATATTGATAGCCTTTTTATCTATTTGTCGAATGGTCTCCTCAATCGTCTTAACGAAGTTTATGACCATTGGAGGATTTCTGATATTATTATGGGCGTTCATCCCGATCACCGTGTATCTATAGTTTAACAGGGTATCCGCGTTCGAGACAGGTGTCCCCTTGGGAACCACACCTCCTCCCGTAATGGGCGTCTTGTCCCGTGATGTCAGAAAGCTGATGATGTCGGGCCCCATCGCCCGCAGATCTCCCATCAGCCGTTCGTCTTTCGCCGGCCTCCATACCAGCAGATTCTCATTTTCATAATAGACGTAGAGTGATTCTTCAGTTTGTTGATTTTGTAGCAAATATTTTCCGATATCTAAAATCTCTTCCGGAGGTACGTTCATGGCGTCTTCAATCAGCATATAAATTTTAATAGGAGGCTCCATTTCCTGGAGAAATTTTTGCAAATTCTCCAGGGGTTCCCCGTTACGTATCATCTGTCCGGTTTTCCATGCCAACCCCATTGAACCCCGGATTAACTGATTTTTACCTTCTTCATTTTTCAGATCCGAACCCCGTGCCGGATAACACGCCAAGCCGCCGACCTTGTCCCAGCCGGCCACGAATTTACCGGCAGCATATTGCAGGGTGTCGGGATCGATATTGGGATCTTCAAACAGTTGAGATTCAAACTCCTCCTCCCCGTCAGAAGCCACTACGGCCGGGCAGATGGGGATGCGGTTGCCTTTGGTGTGAAGCAGGGTCAAGCCGATGGTAGGGACAGAACGGCTGGAGGGATCTCCATTTATCACGCGGATCTCTTCACCTGTTTCCGCCTTCCATTTTGAAGCTATATAATAGGGCAAAAGGGTGTTGACCGCTCCCATTTCAATGGGCATTAAATAGGATACTTTTTCCCCCTTTTTTTCCAGATATCCTTTCAAGGCCTTGAAGGCATTAACCGGCGCCGAATAACCCTTGCCATATTTTATGGCCTGATCCGGAGAACCCATATCACAGACGACAAAGGCCATTTTATCATCCTCGAGCTCATCAGCGTTAATGGGGGTTAGACTCTTATCTGAAAAGGCCTCTTCCGGCATTCGATCAAGCATATTTAACGCCATCTGTAACGGGCCGCCGCCACCTGAGGCAAAAAAGCAGGCGCCTAATATAATGCTTTTTACATCATCTTTCGCAAGCGGGGATGGGAGAATAATGTCTTCCGGTTTCATTTCACACCTCCTCTATTAAGTGAATGTGATTTTCATTGTATCTGTGCGGTGACCACCTCATGAAACACCCCGCAGGCCTCTGGGTTTTTCATATGAAGTGGGACCGGCGAGATAACCCACCTGCAGGAGCCACTCCCTTGGATAGGGTACCTCCTGTCCAATCCGTGGATTATTGATATACCCGTCGGCATATTTTTGAATCAGATATTCGGATAATTTCCACCATGCCTCGACTATTTTATTCGCATTATTACAACATTGGTCTGTAAGGAATTTTTGGGCTGCTGCTGGATCCTTTTCATATATCTTGAGGGCCTCTGCATCCCAATCCTTAATGAGCCTGTCGATCTGCTCGTCTTCCAATTCCTCCTGCTTGGCTGTAATATCATGCTTCATGTAGCAGTACTTGATACAGGCATAGTTGGAGACAAAGTTGAATGCCCAGAATGCGTAGTCCCGATCGAATTTCTCCGGTGTGCCCATGGAATAGGCGGTCGGCAGTTTGGTCATGCCGATATAAAAGGGCACATAACAGGTCTCATAGGGAGATGCGTGGCCGAACCAGACCCGGCCGCCGATGGGGTCTGGCATTCCGCTTCTGGCCTGGCAGTGATAGGTGAATCCGCAGTAGAATATAGAAAGAGGCCGTTCCCAGGCGCCCATGATCGTGGCCAGTGGATCATAGAGATTGGTCATTTTCGAATCGTAGCTGAAATCGATATAGCGGTTCGGGTTTCCGAAGGGACCGGCAGCCGGGCCCTGTGTCATGTCAAATTCCGTGCCCTCGTAGTGATCTCTGAACAGTGAATGGACGTCTTTGACATCCAGTTTATTGTCCGGTTTTACGGAAAAAGGATAGGCCCGTGTATACCCGTCTTCCACCCAGGGGCTGAACCCTTTGCTGGGGGCAATTCGGCTGAATATCCGCCAGACCCTTCGTAGCGCATAATAGGGATGACAGTATTCACCCCAGCTCACGGTCTTGAGCCAATCCAGGACACCTTCCATGGGATCCCACCACCCTAATTTTTCGCAGACTTCAAAGAGGTAGGGAGAAACAATCATGTCCGGATTGTCCCGGTCATTGGGGTGATCTTTCAATTGGGGATCATCTGGATCGATGTCCCGGATTCTAAATTCATTTGCGGCAACGAATACTTCACCATCCGGCACTTTCTTGGCCACCCAGAGCCCGCGGATGGTCTTTCCATCTTTTACTTCCGTATCCGGCACCCCGCACATTTCGATGACCCAGGCCTCTTCCTTGTCTCCCACGGGCATGGTCTCTCCCGTATCATAATAGCCGTGGTTATCGATAAGTCCTCCCATCAAAACAATGGCATCCCTGACCGTCCTGCTCCGCTCCAGGGCCACCCTGGAAAGGGTGGTTGTATTGAAGACCCGCTTTTCTTTTTCCGGGCTCGCCAGGTATTTCTGGGCGGCATTGGTACACTCACCGAAACAGACCTGACATTCATTCATAATGCCGTAGGTGCCGTCAAAATAGGCGTACGTATGATCTACCTGATCGATGTAGCCCAAGATCTCAGATTCCGGATATCCCGGTGTATCGTATCCTGGACCCAAATCTCTGGTTACGACACGGGGGTAGGCCACCTGGTACTTATAGACCGGCCGTCTGGAACCTGGAGGATGTTCCATGGCGGGAACATGAATAATTCTGGAGTCTCCCATTTCGTTATCATCTGCATGGGAGATAAACACGGATCTGTCTACGCTGGCCCCTCTGGTAACTGCAATGGTGGTGCAGCTCTTCCCAATCCTTTTCATTTTTCCCTCCTTTTCAGGCAAGTAGGCCGTTTACTTGTAGCGACTGCCCTTGTTCGCCTTTTCTTACATGGGCAAGATTTCAGGCCATTTCCCTTTTATCCCCCTGTGGAGTCCTGTCAAGATCGCCTGCAGGACTATTGCGACGACAATCGCGTCAAGTGCCGAAACGGTGGTGAGTCTAAAGAGGCCGAACCCGTTTGGCGGCTGGGTAGTGCAGAATGCTGTCAGAGACCCGCCTGCCCATGCAGCGAACATCAGAGGCCGCCATTTTGGTATTTTACTGAGATTCTCAAATTTGTACATCTTTCTGTGGAACAGGAAATAATCCGCGACATAAACTCCTCCAATGGGGGGTATCGTTGCGCTCAGTACCATGAGCCACCCTATGAATCTGCCGTAGATTCCCAGGACGGCTATTATGATGCCCAAAATGCCGGCGATGAGCGTAAGCTTCCATTTCGGCCATGCCCTGAACATCACCGAGAAATTGAGGGCCGCTGAGTACAAATTGTTATCATTTGTGGTCCACTGGGCCAAAATCAGGACAAAGATGGCGATAAGTCCCCATCCGAGGCCTATCATCATCTTTACTGCGTCCCATTCACCTACGGCATGGGCAAGGATGGAACCCAGATAGACCATGAGCGTGAAACCTATCAGGAACCCGAAGATTGACGCGCCAATCGCATGTTTTCTGTTTCTTGCATACCTCGTGATATCCGGCCCGATGACGGCACCCACCATAAAGGAACCGGCTATGATAGATGCTGCAACGCCGAAGGGCATCTGTTTTCCCGGGGGAGGCTCAGCGACTAAATTGCTCCAGGGATGATTACCCAAGATCTTGATCAGGGAAACCAGCAGTAAAATCGTCAGCACTGGCACGGCGATTTTACTGAGGATCGCAATGCCCCGGTACCCGTAGATGGCTGTCGCCAGCATCAATAGGCCGCCGATCACTATGAAAATCTTCGTGCTTATGGTTGTGCCTGTAATCAGATTAATTCCCGCAACAGCCGTCTCCCCAAAGAGCCCGAGCTGCACGGCAAACCAGCCATAGCATCCCAGGGCCAGGATAAAGGCCACAACATATACGCCCGCATCCCCAAAGGCAAATCTGCCTATCATTGCCGTGGACAGTCTCGTATCCGCCCCCACGACCGAGCACAGGGCATTTATTACTGTGAGGACCAGGGCGCCCAGCACTATTGCACCTGCAGCGAGTTTCAGGTTTAATCCATTTCCCACTACTCCACCAAGCATCAGAGCTGCCAGACACATGCCTATTCCAACCCACACCAATCCCATCTCAAGCCATGTCCTTCCCAGTCCGTCAGGAACAGGCTCCCTCTCATAGTCTACAAAGATCTTCCTCCCACCTTCATCCAACCTGTCCGTCTCCTGTCTTTCTTCCATTTTCCACCTCTTCCCCGCTTTTTTATAAACCGGCTTCTGTTGTCCTGATCCTTAAGAAATAGGGAGTATATATAATTTAAAGAACATAAGTTAAAAGATATTTAATTTAGGAATCTACATGACATTTTTAAGAAATAAAATACATATTTTACACGGAACATATACATCCATAATCTAATAAGCTCAAGGTAAATTTGACATACAAGGGTCATTTTCTTATACTTTGCACGCCATTATCAAGTGCTTATCAGAGGAGGCAACCGGCCAGCCAACACCACGCAGTTCCCTGTGCACAACATTCCCTTGATGAGTGGATATCGGCAAATACTCCTTTGACAATAGAGGATAGATATGGATAATATTTTTAACATGCACTGCATCCGAAGGGATGGAAAGTGCGAATAAAATATGGGGCGGGATTATGAAACAATAACCTGTGGAAAAGGAGATGGGTATGAAAAAATTATTTTTTTCCTTAATGGCGATTATGGCGATTGGCGCCCTGTTTTTATCACTCCAGACACCGTCGGCGGCCTTTGCGCAGGAGGTGATCAAATTGAACCTCGCCTTCGCAGGTGGACCTCAATCCTTTTCCGCGCGCGCCCATGCCTGGTGGGCTGAAGAGGTGGAAAGGCGGACGGGAGGAAAGGTGAAGATAGCCCTCCACTGGGGAGGCTCCCTGGCCAGTCACCGGGAAATGGTGAAACTCGTGGGAACCGGCGCCGTGGATATGGGGGAGAGCGTATGGGCCCCCTATAACCCCCAGGTATTTCCTCTGCACACGGTGTCTGATGGCCCGGTCATATGGAGCAAGAGACCCATGGCCCTTCTCTACGCCGGCATGCAGCTCGAAAAGGAAATTCCGGAGGTGGAGGCGGAAAATACAAAGGTGAATCTGAAGAGACTCACGTGGCAGGGCGCCGGGGTCTCAAATCTCATGATGAAGAGCAAACCCATAAGGACGATCAAAGACCTAAAGGGCCTGCAGATACGCACGGCGGGCAAATTTCTCCAACCGCCCCTGATGAAGGCCGTCGGCGCCGTGCCTGTGGGCATCCCAATGCCTGCGCTGTATGATTCAATGCAAAAGGGAATGGTGGACGGCGCCACGGGGACCATGGGATTATTCATGGGACAGAAACTCCATGAGATAGCCAAATACCAGATCGAAATAGGCATGGGAGGTGATCCCGGACAGGGAATCATGATAAACCTTGATAAATGGAAGAGTCTTCCGCCCGATGTACAGCAGGTAATGATGGAATTGTACGAGAAGGATTTCCCCAAGGTGTTTGTTGAGCAATTTGCCGTACCCGACTATAAGAAGGCCTTTGAGGTTTTCAAGGAGAGCGGTGTGGAAGTCATCGTTCTGCCTGATTCCGAGATAGAGAAGTGGAAGGCCCTTGAGCCCCTTGATAAACACGTTGAACCGTGGGTAAAGGCTACAACCAAGGCCTCCGGGCTCTCCGAAGCACGGGTCAGGGAAATATTAAAAAGGTATAAAGATTTAGCTGACGAATTTGAAAAAAAATACACCGAAATGTGGTGATTCGTTTCAATATCCCCCTTTCATTGGAACTCAATTGGGGAGATACGTATATCCGCATTAAATGTATAGCGTTCTGAATTTACGCGATATTTAGAGGTGAATTCTATGCGCATAATGATTAGAGCGGCACGTGCCTGCAGGGACTTTATGGGAAAGCTGAATATAGTGATCGCCGTCCTATGCGGTACGATGGTATTCCTTTATATGTTCCTTGTTTCCATCAACATCGGTGGGAGATATTTTTTCAACCGGCCCATTGACGGCACACTTGAGATCGGTCAGCTGGTATTAGCTACGGTCATTTTCTTTAATCTGGCCCACGCCCAGATGAAAAACTCACATATCAGGGTCATCGCCGTCCTCGAATTGCTGCCCCGGAAGTTGCGGGACAAGTTTGAGACGGTTATCCTCGTCGTAGGTTTCTTGATGATGATTCTCATGGCCTGGAGATCGCTCCCCTTTGCCATGGAGTCCTTCCATATGAGAGAGGTACATATGTCCGTTGATGTTCCCATCTGGCCTACAAAATTTATCTTCTTCATAGGATGGTCGATGCTCGGATTCCAGTTTTTCATTGAGTTTATCAACAGGATCAT
>CAZGIZ010000086.1:0-19810 GCA_964526655.1 uncultured Desulfobacteraceae bacterium
TGATTTCTACCGATAAATAAAAAAAAGTATTATTAATGGGAGGAATCATCATGATCAATAAAAAAGGTCATAGAATGTTTTTGTATGCATGTGCAGCAGCGCTCCTGATGTTCATAGTGTTAATTAGCGGAGACGTCTCGGCTGCAACTGATAAACCCTTTGTATGGCGCATCCAATCGGCATTTCCACCCGGGTCGCAATCCTGGGACATGGTACTCGACATAGCAAAAAAGGTGGAGGAAAGATCCGGCGGGCGGGTGCAAATGCAGCTCTTTGAACCCGATAAGATTGTAAAGACAAATGAAATTCTTGATGCCTTGAAAATAGGCGTAATTGAAATGGCCTATTCCACCGGTGTTTATAACGCCCATCAGATTCCAGAGGGTCTGGTTGAATTCGGTTTGCCCTTCAGCTTCAGGGATTACAAACAGCTCTATAAATTCCTTTATGAGTACCAGGGCGGTGAACCTTTCAAGATGCTCCAAAACGCTTATCGAAAGTCCAATCTACACTTGATGATGGTGGGCAACTCATCTGCCTATGGTTACCTGACAAAATTTCCTGTCAATTCTCTGGCGGATTTCAAAGGCAAAAAGATCCGGTCTTTCGGACTGTTTGGAAGCCTGGTCACGATGTTAGGGGGTGAAGTGGCATCCATCCCCAATGCCGAACAATTTACGGCCCTGAAAAACGGTATCGTGGACGGCACTATTTTTCCGATAATGTCCATGGATTCCTACGGTTTTCACAGGGTGGTCAATCATATCGTCAAACCCCCGGTTTTGGCTACGCCGACCTTTAGCTTGTATGTAAACGCTGAAAAATGGGATTCCCTGCCCGAGGAACTTCAAAAGGTCGTTTCTGAAATTGCCTACAGGGAATGTAAAAATTACTCCGAAGCCATGTTTGTTCAGGAGGATCAATCCATCGCAAAGGTGGAAGAGGAATTCGGGGTCCAGGTCAATAAACTGCCGGAATCAGATGTCATCAAACTCGAAAAAATGAGCCAGCGCATCTGGGAAGGTATACGTGCAAAATCCGAAACCAATTCAAAATATGTCGAGATGCTCAAGACATTTTTGGTCCAGGAGAATGCCGGGAGTTGATTTAAATTGAAAGGCAGCTCAAGGCAATGCCTTGAGCTGCCCATCCGAAGATAAACCACCCAAATGAATCGCCCCACACACCGGATACTAAGTTCGATTGTCACTCACGGGCAGGCCGTAGATGAAGTTGCTTACCATTTCAATAATAGCCTTTTCATACTTCCAGGAGTCAGTGACCTCCGGCTATGCCTGAGGTCACTGACTTATGTGTTGCGAATGAAGCCACCTTTGCCTTCAGTCCATACCCCATCATGTTTTCCGGGTCAAGACCGAACGGCAAGAATAAACCCATATCTTTAAGTCCATGAAATAAAAAAATGGGTGTTTTAAAATGTAGATTTTTAGTTCTGCTTGCATTATTTTTCTATTTAGATAAATGGTCAGCTTTTGGGTTTGAAAAGGGAAATAAAAAATAGGAGGTATTCGGTTATGTCAAAGTATAGTCAGTATTTAATTCAGAATCCGATAGATTATGGTGAAAGAAGGTATTATGCCCCCGGGTATTATGGGCCAAATGTATGGTATAAAGGGGAAGATTATAACACCGATTTTACAATGTGTTTTGTTCGCGTTGAAGAGTCCATGATCATGGAAGAGGAATCACATACACATGATTTTGATATGTATTTGTGGTTGCTTCCGGCTGACCCTAAGGACATGGAAAATTTGGGTTGCGAGGTGGAATATACTTTGGGTTCGGGAGAAGAAGCGGAAACATTTGTGGTGGATAAGACCTGCAGCTTTTATATCCCCAAAGGAATCGAGCATGGCCCGTTTACCTTTAAAAATGTCACCAAGCCTCTTTATCTTGTGCATGCGACAATGGCAGGAGACTATAAAACCTGGCGGAAAACTGAAGGTAGCTAATCAAAATATTTATTATTATTTTCTTGCTATCATTTCAGAAGGCATAAGTCAATTTCGCCGTCATCAAATCTATTATGGGATGTTACATAAAAACCTTCCCATTCTTCATCCGCGTAGGCGACGGTTCTGCAGGTATCGGCCCATGAAAATTTATTTTCATCTTTCTAAGGTATTTTATTCAAGAATCGTTATAGCCGGAATAGTAAAAGAATCGGAAAGGCAGGGTATGAAACTGCTTGCCGGGCGGGTGTAATGCAATTATACTTTAACAGTTTTTAACGGCTTACGCGCGATGCCTCTCATTCCACCGGGGTGTGATAACCTTACCATGAATCCATCCGTAAAAGATCGAGGACAGGGATCCATTGCTGCCAAGGAGGCACTCAGGTCGCTCAGGGGGTATTATCGGAAAAACATCATCGCCACCCTTGTAAGCCAGATAGTCGTCGCCGTGCTCGACCTCTCTACTCCCATACACTTTATCACCACCCATTTTTCCGGGATTAACCAGGGCGGAAGGCCGGTATTCACCCTTTTCGGGCTCCAGCGTTCATCGCCTGTCATGGTGGGGGTCCTGGTGCCCCTCGTGATCATTATTTTCCTCATCCTCAGACCTGTTTCCGTATGCATTCGTCTGTGGAGACAAGGAGAAGAACCGTTAAATCACTTACTGGGCAAAGCTCGCCAGCGTCTCCTCAATGTGCCCTTCCTTATCATTCCCGCCCATCTTTTTTTGTGGATAACCCTGCCCGGATTCTTCTTCGGCTACGGCTACCTGGCCCGAAATATTGATGCCCACTCGGCACTGGTGCTCTGGATAAGGACCGCCATGGTCGGCTTTATCGCCGCTGCTTTCGCTTTCTTTTCCACGGAAACCCACGCGCGTAAGACTCTAATCCCCTTGTTTTTTCCGCAAGGTCGTCTCGCCGAACTCAAAGGGGCTGCCCGGTTGCTCATCAGCAGGAGGATCCGGGCCGTGTATCGCCTCTCGGGGCTCATTCCGATGGCCATTCTGGTGGTCACCCTTATCACCCTGGCCTGGGAGGTGAACCGGTTCCATATTGATACGCCAGCCTTTGCCTCAGGTGTTGTGCGATTCAGCCTGGTGCTTTTTGTTATCTTCTTTGTATACGCAGGTGTCCTGAACAGAATGGTTAGCAGGTCTATTGTCGAACCCCTGGAGGACATGTTAAGGGTCGTGGAAAAAGTTCGAAAGGGCGACTACGAATCCCGGGTGCGGGTCGTCAGCAACGATGAAATCGGGACCCTGGGGGATTCCACCAACACCATGATCGAGGGGTTGGCCGAGCGGGAGGTTATACGTTCGACCTTCGGCAGGTATGTGTCGCCAGAAATCCGGGACGAAATCCTGAGCGGCCGTATTCCGCTTGAAGGGGAAATAAGGGAAGCCACAGTGTTATTTGCCGATCTGAGAAATTTCACTCCCTTTGTCGAATCGAGGCCACCGGAGGAAGCCGTTAAGATAATCAACGGGTATTTCAAGGCCATGGACAAGGCCATACGGCATCACAACGGTCTTGTTCTGCAGTTCATCGGGGATGAGATCGAGGCGGTTTTCGGAGTGCCGCTGCCGCTTGCGGACCATGCCGGCGCAGCGGCGCGTGCGGCACTGGAAATGCGTATAGAACTCGAAAAGTTTAACAAAATTGTCGCGCAAGAGGGGCTAAAGCCTATCAGGCACGGGATAGGCCTGAACACGGGCATGGTCCTGGCGGGAAATATCGGGAGCCCCGATCGGCTGACCTATTCACTGGTTGGGGATACGGTGAACGTCGCGTCCCGGATTCAGGACCTCACCAAGGATTTTGACCACGACATCCTTCTGAGCAATACCACTTGTCAGAGACTGGAACAAAAATTTACGGTTAGGGAACTCCCCCCGGCAAGGGTGAAAGGCAAACAGACACCTTTAACCATCTACGCACTGCTCGGCTAAGGGCATAAAAAGCTGACGTACGTACAGAGTGCATTTAAAAGAATTCATCAATCCGCGAAGAGTTCAATCCCCTGCACCATGGCGTCCCCTATTTGCTGTCTTGTAATCACGGCCTTCACATCATTACTAAGGTCTTTGATCTGGTCAGGCATACCTGTTATTTGCCTTTTATCCTCATTTCCTTTGAAAGCTCCCTTATTTCGGTCAGATCCTCTTTCATTTTTGCATAACCATACCAAGTCGAGTAGTCATAATTCATGTGAAAGGCGCCCTGAAATGTCTTCATCCTGTGATCCATAAACATCTCGTAAAGAATCTGCTCGATCTTTGTATTGACGTCATAGAAGGTAAGCAGGTCCGGATAGGCATAGTATCCCTTGCGTTTCGGGATGATCCCGTCCCTGTATAGAGCGGCGACGATCTCAATCGCCTCGGCAAAAAGTTTATCCGACTCTTTGATCATCTGGTCCGCATTTTTGAAATTTTCCTTAACAAAGTTCGGCGTATGGCACCTGACACATATGTCCGTGTATCTTTTCCGTTCAGATTGAAAGGCCTCTCTGGTGAGCCGCGCCATCTTGTCCGCCTTGACCACCTCCAGCCGGGATGTCGGGTTTCCTTCGGGATCCAGCACACCCAGACCTTTTAAGATCGTGGTCCTGTATCCCATCCATTCTCTATCTTCTTCCGGCAGCCGTACGGCCAGAAATCCCCACGCTGTAAATACGCGGTGATCTCCTTCCGGCATGTGGCATGTCTGGCATCTCGGGGTCCTGTCTTTGTTTGCGGGCTCGATTGTCCGGTTAATCAGATAGGTAACCCCGTGTTTTGATCCCGACCACATCTCCCACTGGGCATGATCAAATCCCATATGACAGGTCATGCAGGCCTCCGGCTCGGAGGCCTCGGCCCTTGAGAAGGCATGACGGGTGTGGCAGTTCTGACAGTCCATACCGTAGCGATAGTATTTCCTGCCCTTTGTCTCCCTCATGCTCTCATTCGTCAATCCCAAGGTATGACATCCCCCGCAGCCTTTTTGTCCCTCGATAAAGGCCATGGGCTGCATGTGGGTGTAGGGCATGGCATCAAGCGCCATTAATCCCATGGCGTGTTTTCCTGAAAGGTACTGTTCTGCCTGGTCGGGATGACAAGATTGACAGGTCTCTATTGTGGGCAAGCTGGCCTTTTTCACGTCATCCGGCCCGTTATGTTCGCTGCCGTGGCAGTCGGAACAGTCCAGTTCCGCGGACATCCTAGACCGATTAAAATCCATGACCTGTTCGGGCGATATCTTGGAATGACAGTCCGCGCATGAGGAGGGTACGGGTCCTTGTGCCGCAACAAAAGAGGGTCCCCAGTTCCAGTAAGCGACACACATTAGGATTACAAGCATGAAGCCGAGAATCATATAGGCCAATCTGATAAAGGTTTTGGCAGGCTTTGGCAGCTTTTTACTATTTGCAGCAGGCACAGAACCCAGTTTCTTTACCTTTTTGAGGACTTCTGGACCATGGGGGGCGTTGGACATGGCTTCCGTGAGATCCTCTCCGGTAAAGTGCCTGCCCATATGGGCGCCGTCTTTCCATAATTTGCTCTCCGAGACGTCATAGATCTCCCCATCATAGACAATATGGGCCGGTCTGCCCTCTTTTCCGTCTGCAGCGAAAACAGGATTTTTTCCAATTTCTTCATGGGCCCGGCGCATACGCCTGTTCAGCCGGGTTGTGGCGATAACGGCTATGGCGACCATGAAGAGGAAAAAAACGACCTTTATAATCCAGACAATGCCAAAGGTGGTGGTCCATAGGGCCTTGAGGGAATGGACCCTGAAAAGCGTCAAAAAAATACCGGTGATTCCGACCGCGATGATGCAAATCCACCCCAAGACCCGCTCGCTTTTGGGCAAGCCGCTTGTCAGGGACCTGGGTTTGACGAATAGGTGAATATAGAAGATGGCTCCAAACCAGATAACTGCAGCCAGAATATGGATAAATCCGACGGTGAGTCGAAGGGATGGGCCCCATAAAGAGGGTTCAACATCGGATGTCAGCACATAACCGGCTTCCCGATATCCCTCGCCCCTTGATGTCAGGATTCCGCCCCCGTCGGGGTTTTCATGACAGTAACTGCATGATTTGCCCGTAAGGCAGGTATACTCAGGGGTTGCCCATGCAAAGTTCCCGAGGAGAAATATGAGCAGGGCAGCGATGAACCCGGCCGTGCCCAGGAGACTGATTGGTCCTCTAACACCACAATGATCGGTCATAAGTCACCCTCGCTGTTGACAGGGGATAGGAAGTTTTCAGGGAAAAGACGCGGACATGGAAGAGAATTTTATCAAAAATGGACCTGGATTGCCACAATTAGCTTCCTATTCTAAAAATATCTCTGAAATGCGCCCTTTTATAAGTATGTTGAAATACTTGTAATTATGGCATATAAAAATATATTCGGCGGGCTCGCCGATGAGGCTCATACAGATCTCAGGCCGAAGGGCTTTCCACAAGCTCGTAGTCCAGGTGTTTTGATCAAGGAGTATTGGGCATGAAGGAAAACAACAAGAGACTTGACCGGACAGCGAAGGTCCTGAGCGTCTCAAAAGAGCGGCAATGGATCAATGCGGAGCAGGCCAGGGCCCTTTATTCGCAAGGGCTCCTGAGCATGTTAGGGACTTTCTTATTTTCAACGATACTCGTGATCGGTCTGCGGACCGTTGTGCCGCATCAACCATTGTTAATCTGGTTCTGTCTCCTTATACTGCTCACTGCTTTGAGATACCTCTCATTTCTGGCCTTCAGAAGGAAGTCGAATAGATTTCTCAGCAGCCACCAATGGGTTGATCTCTTTGCCTTTGGCCAACTTCTAAACGGCCTGTTATGGGGCGCTTCCCTGATCTGGCTGTTTCCTGATAATTTTCCCCTACATCAGGCCCTTATCATAATCTTAATTGCCGGAATGGTGGCGGGCGGATTACAGGCCTATTCCAGTGTATTCCGGGTCTTTCTGGCTTTTACGGTCCCCGCGATGATCCCCCTTATCATACGGCTTTTTATCACGAGCGGGAATATCCACAAGACTCTGGGTATAGCAGGACTCCTTTTCACCTTGATCGTGATTGTCACGGCGCGTCGCCTGAGCCATATCGCTGTTTCCGGGCTCAGGCTGCAGTTTGAGAACCGGGAATTGATTGAATTCCTTACAGTTGAAAAGGAAAGAGTCGAGAGTCTCAACAGGGATTTGGCCTCAAGGATTAAGGAACAGGAACAAACTGAAATTGCGCTACGCGGGAGTGAGGAAAGATACAGGACCGTCTTCGAGAATACGGGAACGGCCACATTGATTATTGAAGAGGATATGACGATTTCCATGATCAACACGGAATGTGAAAAACTGATCGGGTATTCCAAGCAGAAAGTGGAGGGGAAGCTGAGTTGGAAGGATTTTGTCGCAGAGGAAGACCTGGAAAGACTCAAGGAATACAACAGGAAACGAAGGATAGACGGGGCAGTCGTACCCGACGAGTATGAGTTAAAGCTCATAAATAAGTTTGGAGAAATGAAGGATATATGGGCCAAGGTGGCTTTGATCCCGAACACAAAAAAGAGCGTTGCCTCGCTGATGGATGTCACAAAACGAAAACAGGCGGAGGAGGCCCTGCAGGAAAGCGAGGAGCGATTCAGGGGACTTGTGGAGGAATTGCCCCTGGGCGTTGCCATACTTCGTGAGGATGGCCAATTCGCATACTTTAATCCGGGTTTTATCAAGATGTTCGGCTATTCCATGGAGGAAATTCCCACGGGAAGAGAATGGTTCCGAAAGGCCTATCCCGACCGGGAATATCGCAGGCTGGTTGTTTCAATCTGGAAGTCTGACTTGCAAAAAATAAAGCTCGGCCGGCCGACCTCTCGAACCTTTGATGTCACCTGCAAAGACGGATCGCAAAAAACAGTCCTTTTCAGGCCTGTAGCTTTGGAAAAGGGGCTGCTACTGGTCATCTACGAAGACATTACCGAAAGAAAACAGATGATTGAGGCGTTGAGAAAGGCCAAAGAAGAGGCTGAATCAGCCAGCCGTGCCAAAACCGATTTTTTGGCGAGCATGAGTCATGAGATCCGTACACCCATGAACGCGATTATCGGCATGACTGATCTGCTCAAGGAGACCCCTTTAACTGAGGAGCAACAGAAGTATGTCCAGGTATTCAGCTCCGCCGGAAAAAACCTTTTGAGCATCATTAACGACATTCTTGATATCTCCAAAGTAGAGACCGGCCGTCTTGATCTGGAGACATTCCCTTTTGAACTTGACGAACTGGCTGAAACCACATGCGAAGCACTTGCCTTTCGGGCACAGGAAAAGGGCATCGAGCTGACATACCGCATCCAGCCTGACGTGCCCACGGCCCTGATCGGGGACCAGGGCCGGCTGCGTCAAATTTTAATAAACCTCATTGGCAACGCCATCAAGTTTACCGAAGAGGGCGAAGTGCGATTAGAGGTAGAAAGGCATGGGGACGGGCCCGGTGACAGGGAGGAAAAGAGAGTTGAATTGGTTTTTTCCGTATCTGATACGGGTATGGGCATCCCAGAAGAAAAAACGAAAATTATTTTTGACAGCTTTAGACAGGCTGACTCAACAATAACCCGCAAACACGGAGGAACCGGCCTCGGCCTCGCCATTTCCATGAAACTTGTAGAGCTCATGGAGGGCCGCATCTGGGTGGAAAGTGAACCTGGTCAGGGAAGCACCTTTTACTTTACGGCCAAATTCCCGGTACAGGCAGGGCCTGAGGGAGTGGTCGGACAGGGCCCCAGGGATCCGAAAGGAGAGGAGGCGTCGGCTGGTCAAGGTAGGGCCATGGCTCAACCCACCGCAGAGGAACCGTTGCCCCCGTTGAATATCCTGCTTGTTGAAGATAACGAAGACAATGTCCTGCTGATTAAATCCTTTCTCAAGAAAACGCCCTATGAGTTGGGGTTTGCTGAAAACGGCGAGATCGCCATTGAAAAGTTTGCATCAGGGGAATACGATCTTGTGCTCATGGACATTCAGATGCCCATTATGGACGGTTATACCGCAACCAGAAAGATACGCAAATGGGAGAAAGATCGCGGCCTGGAAGCGACACCGATCGTGGCCCTAACCGCCTATGCCAGCCAGGAGGAGAGGGACAGGTGCATTGAAGCGGGCTGCGACGCCCATCTATCAAAACCCGTAAAAAAAACAGAACTCTTGGAAGCTATTCACGAAATATGGGTCAAGAAAGGGTAGGTTTTCAATCATCCACGGCGGTGACAGGTGACAGGTTATAATTAATCGCTGAGATATATTCCTTATAAGATGCCCCTCAGCCTTGGGTCCAGCGCGTCTCTCAGTCCATCCCCCACCATGTTAAAGGCATAGACCACCACCATAATTGCAATTCCCGGGGCAAAACAAAGGATGGGGTGGGTTGAGAGATATTTATAGCCGTCATTTACCATGCTCCCCCAGGCCACGGTGGGTTCCCTGATGCCGATACCGAGAAAGCTAAGGCTGGCCTCGGCCAGAATGGTCATGCCGATCGCAATTGTCAACAGGACGATCATGGGAGGGAAGGCATTGGGAAGGACATGTCGGAACATGATGCGCAAATTACTCGCGCTGGAGCTTCGTGCCGCCAAGACGTAATCGTTTTCCTTGATAGACATGGTCTGACCGCACATGACCCTGGCATAACCCGGCGTCATGCCAATGCCCAGGGCTATAATAACCATTTTTAGGCCCCCGCCCAGAAGGGCGGCAATGGAAAGGGCCAGCAACATCACGGGAATGGCCATCAGAGCGTCTATGCACCTCATAATAATCGCATAAGTCAAACCACCGATGTATCCGGCAGTCATCCCCAGAATCGTTCCAAGCAAGGCAGCGATCCCCAGGGCGCCCGTGGCCACAATAACCGCGGTACGCGCACCGAAAATTATCCGACTCAACATATCCCTACCAAGGGCGTCCGTACCCATGAAATGATCCCAACTGGGAGAAAGCAGGACACCCCTCAAGTTCTGCTGGACAGGGTCATAGGGCGCGATCAAACGGGGGAAGGCCGCGCAAAAAAGAAGCGCAAGGATGATAACAGCACCAAAAATCACCACCGGGCGCCCCAGGAAGACTTTAAGGAATCTCCGTAACTTATTGATACTATGCGATAATTCCGGCGATTCCACATCCCGTTCAACATCTTCCGACATAAATGAATGGTCTCCTTATCCGTATCGTATCCTAGGATCAAGCCAGCCATATGAGAGGTCCACGAGGAGGTTGGCTATAAGCGTGACCGTGCCGCCAACTAGCAACACGCCTTGCACCACGGGGTAGTCCTGGGAGAAAAGCCCTTCCACCGCGAGTCTGCCCATGCCCGGAATACTGAATACAGTCTCAATTATTACGGAGCCGCCCACTATCATGGCAAGGGTCATGCCTTTTAAGGTAACCACCGGGATAAGGCCGTTTTTGAGGGCATGTCTAAAGATGATCATGCGTTCTTTGAGGCCCTTGGACCAGGCGGTCCTTATATAGTCCTGGTGCATGACCTCGAGCATGCTGGATCGGGTAAGGCGGACACCCGATGCGATGGGCGCAATGGCCGAGCAAAAGACGGGCAGGATTATGCGCTGGATGTTACCCCACAAGTCCTTGAACGGGGAGACATAGCCAAAAATGGGCAATAAATTTAGCTTATAACCAAACAGGTAAAGCAGCAGGACAGCCACAAGGAAAGATGGGACCGTTACCCCCAGGTTACCGAGGCTGGTCAGTATATTATCCATCCAGGTTCCCCGCCTGACCGCCGCTATCACACCCAGCGGTATCCCTATTAATATGCTGATTATAAAGGCCAGGCCGCCTATATACATGGTGATGGGCAATCGCCTTTTGATGTCGTCCATGACCTTTCCGCGGTGTATAATGGATGTCCCAAGGTCTCCCTCAAACACGTGGGCGATCCAGTCCAAATACTGGACGATCATGCTCCTGTCCAGTCCCAGATTATGCCTCAATTGATCGACCTGTTCCTGGGTGATTTCCTCCATATCCTGTCTTGTGAGGTACATGAAAATCGGATCACCCGGCAGGAGCCTTACCATGAAGAAGACTGTGATGGTGACGATCCAGAGGACCAGCATCATCTGCAATATTCTGCGAATGATATATGTTCCCACTGTTATTCTCTTGAATCCTTACCTTGTGTCCATCCAGAGGCAATGAATTTCTAGATGGGGCCTTCAACGGTCAGCGGTCAGCTAATACATTAACCTCCCGCTCCGGGGACGGATTCTTTTTGATCCTGAACTGACTCTATCGGAGTTCAGGATCGAGCCAGGCCTCTTCGTCGACGGTGGTCAGGGCGCGATATTTAATGAAATCTGCAAGATGCACACCTTCCCGGTAAAAGTTGATTGCGGTCTCTTCAAAATAGGGAATGACCATTACATCGTCGTGTATGAGCTTGACCAGGGCCTGTGTCTTGGCAGGATCAACATTTTCCGAATTGAGCGCGGCGTTATACACGGGGTCCCACCCGTCGGGTTTTTTGTTGCTGGGAAACTGGATGCCCCCGAAATAGAAGCTGAAACCCATATTCAGGTTGTCGAAACCGGCCATGCCGTGGGCCATCAGGCCGTTTTTCCAGCCCTTCATGCGGTATTCCGTGTATTTGCCGGCCTCGGGGAAGTCGGCCTCCGCCCTGATACCCACCTGGGCGAGCATATTTACGATGGCCATTACCCACTCCCTTTTGACCAGCCGGGTGAAGGTGTGGATGGTGGTCTTGAAGCCCTGGGGATAGCCTGCCTCGATCAGGAGCTTCCTCGCCTTCTCCGGGTTAAACTCATGGATATCAAGGTTTGGTACGGCTGTTTCCTTATAGCTGGGGTAGAGTTGGTAGGCCGGTCTGGAGAAGCCATAGCCCAGGGCCTGGGCCAGTCCCTCCCGATCAATGGCGTATGACACTGCCAACCGTACCCGTCTGTCTGCAAAGGGGGAGTCCGTGTTTTTACTGTCCGGAATCAAGAGGTAAGTCCCTCCGGGCTCGGCATTATAGGGGAAGCCCGCGTTTTTAAGCTCTTGGGCCAGCAGACCCTGGGCCGCCAGTTCATGGATATCTCCCCGTTGGAAGGCCATTTTACGTACCATTTCATCAGCGATGACCACCCATTCCAGGCCATCAAGATAAGGTTTGCCCTTGTTCCAGTAATCTTCGTTCTTTTCATAGGTCAGCTTGGCATCTCGCTGGTACTCCACAAATTTGAAGGGGCCAGTACCCACGGGGTGCCACCGTGCCCAATCCAGGCCGTTTTTCTCCACGGCCGTCGGTGATATCATCCCTGTGTAGCCGCTTGCCAGGTTGGTCAGGACCGTGTTTTTAAAACCATGGATGTTAATACGGATTGTATAATCGTCCACTACATCCACCGCGGCCCAGTCCCTTGTTTTTTTGGCCTCTATGACCTTATCCATGTTCCACTTGGCAACCCGGGCGTTGAAGTCTGTGCCGTCATGGAACTTGACACCCTTTCTCAGGTTGACTGTGATTGACTTGCGGTCAGGTGCCACTTTCCAGCCTGTCGCCAGGAGTGGTTCGATAACGGCCCCCCTCTGAAGCCGTACCAGGGTTTCAAGGGCAGGTCTGGCGACCCAATAGGCGTCCGGGGCCGCTTCCGACGGGTAGCCGATAGGGGTGGCAGGCCCCACGGTCAGCACCTGTTTCAATACGCCGCCGTATTTTTTGGCCTCGGGGATCGATGCTGCCGTTGCACTTTGGGCCATAAGGGTGACACCCAGCAGCAGGACAATCATGATCGGGTTAAATAGTGTCTTCTTCATCGCATTTCCCTCCTTTCTATATTGGTTAATAATGTCCGTCTCTTTCGCTCCCAAAACAGGGCCGACTTTTTGAAATAGAGCCTTTGCAGGGTATCACATGACACCCGGCAGATACATCCCATTGCTGACAAGGGTCTTTTGCAGTGCCTTATAGTCGATATGGCGCGGCGCTATGCCCTGGTTGACGGCCATGGCTGCCGCAGTGCCCGCGGCCTCCCCCATTGCTATGCAATGGGGAATGAGATTCAGCCGGTTATTTGCGATCAGGTCCGAGGAGAAGCAGCGACCGGCCACGAGCAGGCCCTCGGTCCTAAGGGGCACCAGGGAGCGGTAGGGGAGATACACGATTGTGGGTTCGCCATGGCCCATGGGTCCCGTCATGCTCCGAAAAACAGTCACCGTGTCCTCATGAATCACGGTCGAGCCCATATTGTCCTTGGTGACGGAATATTCGCCCTCCAGGCGCCTGCTCCCGCGTGTCCCGAGCTGCGGCGCCGTATCAAGTATAAAGCTCTTTTCAAAACCGGGGCAGCGGCTCTTGTAGAAGTTGTGCCACAGCCGCATGGCCTTTCGCATATTGACCTCTACCCATGTAAGGTCTTCAACGTCCAGGGCGCTCCTGTCCTTGATCCAGTTATTCACCCAGATGACGTTCTCAAGGGCCGTTGCAAAGGGTGGCATGCGGATGGAGGTCTCAGTGGAGCTCAAGGCCCCCTTCAACTCGTCACTGAAGGTATCCCTCATCTCACTCATTAGCTTGTTGTAGGCCTGGCCGTTCTGACTGCGAAAATCGTTAAACCTGGTGAAGTCCACGTTACCGACCCGGAAGACAAGGGCCAGCTGTGAAGATCTGGTATCCGTTTCACTGTCAAAGTTAAACCCGGCCCCCGCTGCGGCGAATATGTCGCCGTCCCCGGTGGTATCTATTGTAATGGTTCCCAGTATCGCCTGTCTGCCTGATTTGCTCTCGAAAATAATCCCCTTTACCTCGTTATCTTCCATAACCGGCTGGCAGCCCCAGGAGTGGAGAAAAAGTTTCACGCCTGCCTCCTCCACCATATCATTGAGGACGCACTTCAGGGCCTCCGGGTCGAACCAGACTGTTAGTTGCAGTGCCTTCGGCATGAACCAGCCGAGACGCGTGCCCCAATAGTGGAGCACATTCTCATCAGTGGACCCCACTTCATCCCTGCCGGGATGTAACCCTCCTCCAATAGCGTCCAGCCTGTCAATCCATTCCTGGGCTATTCCCGGCATCCGCCAGGGCTCATCGCCGGCAAAGACCTGGGGCATCATCAATACAAGCCCGCCGCTTGCCATGCCGCCCAGATGCCCGTATCGTTCTACCAAAATGGTGTTTGCGCCGTTTCGGGCAGCCGCTAAAGCAGCCCCTATTCCGGCAGGGCCGCCCCCCACCACGACAACGTCGGCCTCACCGAACACGGTAATGTCCCTTGAGGGTTCCTTAATCGCCTTGCCGGTCTTTGATTGTCGGGTCATAATCGATTCCTCCATTGTTTTAATTAGTTATTCTGTATTTCATCCCCGAACCTTACAAGCGTGGTAATATCATGTGATGGACGATCTAAATTAATGTTTCGGTATCGTTGATATACAATACTGAATACCAAATTATTTGATTAGAATTATAGATATAGTTAGTCTGATTGATCAAAGGTATCATAGGATTTAGGCGTAATGCAATATCAAAAAGGATTTTCAGTTCCACTCAATTAGACCTATCACCGCAAACACCATGAAAATCAGGTTGACAAAGCCCTTAAATCAAGGTTGTTATAACCTTTGTTTTAATTTCAATAACCTTGAAAGGCGAGAAACGAGCAAGGCGGCTATGTTTCGAAATCAAGGAAAAGATGTAAGATATAGATAAAAAAATGGAGAATCAATAAATGAAAAAGTATCCGAATCTCTTTAGCCCCCTAAGGATAGGGAGACTCATTTTCAGGAACAGGATGGTTATGGCCCCCCTGACCAGTGACAATTGCATAGTGGATAATCGACCCTCTGGTCAGGGCATTGCCTTTCACGCGGCCCGTGCAAGGGGGGGCTTTGCCCAGGTGACGGTCAGCGAGGCGGATGTGGACTGGGAATATGCCTGCCGGAGCGACGCTTTTAATAATATTTCCGATCCAAATCCCAAACAATGGCACTCGGGGGCCTTTTATGAGTTGACAATGGCCATCAAGGAGCACGGGGCTATCGCGTCCATGGAAATCAACCACTCAGGGGCGGCCAATCACCCGAAAAATATCATGGGCCGAAAAAATCCAATAGGGCCTACGGGCTACGTGAGGGAGGACGGCATAACGGTCGATGAGATGAACGAGGAAATGATGAACCGTGTAGCCGACAACTTCGCGAGGGCCGCAGGTTATCTCAAGCTCGTGGGCTTTGATATGTGCATGGTCCACGGGGGCCACGGGTGGCTCCTTGGTCAATTCCTCTCCCCCTACACAAACAAGAGGACGGATAAATACGGGGGAAGCAGGGAAAACCGTGCCCGCTTCCCCATCATGGTCATTGACAGGATCAGGGAAACGGTAGGACCTGACTTCCTCATAGAGTACAGGGTAAGCGGAGAGGAGCTTGTTGAGGGCGGGCTGGTCATCGAAGATGTGGTCGATTTCGCGAAGAGGATAGAGAAAAAGGCGGATATCATCCATGTATCCGTAGGAATATACCACCTCCATGTCGAGTCCAGGACCTTTTCTTCCATGTACCATCCCCATGGATGCAATGTCCACCTTGCCGAGGCCATAAAGAGGGCCGTCAGCATCCCCGTTGCCGTTGTCGGCGGCATCAATGACCCGGCCATGGCCGAGGAGATCATAGCCCAGGGAAAGGCCGACCTGGTGGCGCTGGGGAGACAGGCCCTGGCTGATCCGGAATTTCCCAACAAGGCCCTCACGGGACGTACGGACGAGATCTCCCCCTGTATCAGATGCGGCTGCTTCAGTCCCATGGCCCAGAAGGAGGGGGAGATAGCGCCCCCCCACACCTTTCAATGCACGGTCAATCCCGTTACCAGCAAGGAGTTCCGGATGCAGTTGGAGCCGCCCGTCAGGAGCGCCAAGAGGGTACTGGTGGTGGGAGGCGGACCCGGCGGGATGTACGCCGCCATCACGGCGGCGGAGCGCGGCCATAATGTTATCCTTGTTGAACGGACCGGCTCCCTGGGCGGGGCGCTGAAGTTTACGGACAGGGATACCTACAAAGAGGATCTAAGAAGGTTCAAGGACTCCCTTATAAGCAGGATCAGGAAGCAGGACATAGATGTCAGGCTGGATATGGAGGCCACGGCCGAATTTGTGGAGCGGGAAGATCCAGACGCACTTATCGTTGCCATCGGCTCGAGACCTGTTATACCCGATATCCCCGGAATATCCGGTCCAAATGTAATGCATGCCGTTGACACCTATTGGGAGCCGGAGAGGGTAGGGGAAAGAGTGGTAATTGTCGGCGGCGGGCTGGTGGGATGCGAGAATGGGCTGCACCTTGCAGCCCTCGGGAGATCCGTGACCCTGGTGGAAATGATGGACAAACTGGCCCCAGACGCCACGGAGAGTCATCGGATCGCCCTCTTTGGCATGATGAATGGCGCTATAAGATATCACAGGGAAGCAAAATGCACGGAGATAACCCCGTCAGGTATTAAGGTCATCTGCGGGGATGGCTCCGAGCGGTTCCTGGAGGCTGATACGGTGGTCTACGCCGTGGGCATGAAGGCCCTAAGGGAGATGGCCTTTAGTTTGTGCAAAGCGGCACCAAGACTGTACTTTTTAGTGGGTGACTGTATAAACCCCAGGAAGGTAAAGGAGGCCGTGCACGAAGGATACCACGCCGCGATGGATATTTTGTAAGTGCCCAGGGGATGCCCACAATATGGAATGCCTCAGAGGCGGCCATCGAAGAGCGTGGTCGGAACCAGGTGCACCCTGACTTTTTTCACGCCCGGCACCTGGAGCGCCGCGCACTCAATATCTTCGGTGATCGCTGATTTCAGTGTCTCGGAGGCCTGCACATGCACGAGGGCCTCTCCCGCCCGGGCCGTGACTTTGACATTGGGGTATTGATTTACTATTTTGGCCTTGACCATGGCGGCGATTGCCAGATTATCAAGGGCCTCCTGAGACTCCCGCGTGGTCCTGAACTGTTCCAGTTTGACGGTATCGCATATGATGTCCGCAGCGTTTTGAATGGTCAGCTTACGTATATGGAGCACCAGGTCATAGAGACCGGGATCCCAGGTGTCCACACCATAGAGCTTCAGGCTCCATTGCCTGCGCGCCCTGTCATCCTTTTTCAGTGCCTCAAGGGCCTTCTCTTTTGAGATCTTTTCTTTAGCCATCTTTGTCTTCAGGCGGTCCTCGAAATCGGCTATGATCCGGACCTTCAGGACATGGGAGATGGAACTGACAAAGAAGTGACCGGCAAGGCCGTGATACACGATGTTATCCTTCCTCAGGTGTTCCAGGAGGGTGGACTCGATATGGGCCAGGTATCTCTCCCTCCCGAAGGTGAAACCCTCCAGGATGGAAGGGGCGTCATGGATGGCGCGGGTCAGTTTGATTTCAGGGATGTTGAATTCCTTCGAGGTCTCGATAATTATCTCCCTTGAAACCGTTCCATAATCCAGTTTCTCTGCCACCTTTTCCGCAACCTCTTTGCCCCTGCTGAAGGACCCCCTGGAAATTGTGATAATGGACATGGTTCTCGTTTACTCCTTTGAATCCAATGTGCCGGATTTTTCGTCCCCTTCGTCCTCTTCGCAGTGATCCCCTTTCCCGGATTTCCTCCTCCTTCTACCCTTGAAAAGGAACCCGGAAAGGAAACCCGCGGCCACGGCAAGAGAAACGGAAAATATTCCATAAAAACCCGCGTGCCGGGAGGAGAGAAAGACCAGGAATGCCGGGAGTCCCGCTACCATGACCTTGAAGGGGACAGATTTGCGCTCAATGGTCTGCCCGTCCCGGATAACAAAGAGAAAGACCCTGTGAACCCCCTGGGGAATCCTGGTGGGAAGACGAAAGGAGGCCCTGGCCAGCGAACGGGTTCCATTAAGGGGAGAGATCTCTATGGCACCGGGAAATATACCGTAAAGCCCCTGGCCCTCTTTCAAGCGGATAAACTCCCTGTATAGCTCGGGCACCTCACCCATCCTGAACTTGCCCTTGAAGGAGATCTTCTTGCGCAGTGCCTCATAGCCCCATGGCCGGTTACCGGCATTGATGAGCCCGGGGGCGGAGCTCATGAGGAGGTAAAGGCAGGGAGCTCCGTCAACGTCGATCTCTCCAACGTTCATCCAGAGCTCCCACCGTCTTCCCTTACGCATAAGATCTTCCTCCACCTCCCTTCCGGCCACTTCAATAACGGCCTCACACCCTTCAGGTATCTCCGCTGAGACCAGGACCTCGGCACCCCCGAAGAATGAATCGATCTTGAGCACGGGGGGTGTCACGGAAAGCCCCTGAGATGCATGACAGGGCCGTGATAATAGGACTAGGATAAAGAGTGTCCAAAATCCTGGATGGCCCCATCGTTGAACCCCTTTTAGGCATCCCATTTCACTGACCCCCTTTCATGTCCAACATAAACCGGGGCTCCAGGACAAGGCCCAGCAGGATCTTTAACATAACAAGGAGTATAAGAAGGGCAAGGAGGAGCCTGAGTTGATCCGCATGAAGCCTGCGGCTGAAACGGGCCCCCAACTGTGCCCCCATGCTCGATCCGACCAGGAGGGTGAAGGCCAAAACAACGTCCACCACATGGTTCGTAAAGGCCTGCATTATGGTCACGTTGGCACAGAGAAAGGCCTCCTGGAAGAGATTCGTTCCCACTACCAGGTGCATGGGCATGCGCAGGAGATAAAACATCAGGGGGACCATGATGAACCCCCCTCCCAGGCCCATAATAGCGGAAATCATGCCCACAAAAAAACCCAGCGCAAGGGGGAGCAGAGGAGAAATCGTCACCTTAGACTTCTCAAAGCGCATCTGCCAGGGGAGGGCCTGCTCCAGCCTGATGTAAAGGGGGGGCCTTAAAGGTGTCTCACCTGCTTCTTGCTTGACCTGTCTCCTGCGGAGCGCCCGGATGGTCTCAAGGAGCATGGAAGATCCTACGACCGCCAGCAGGACCACATAGGTGATCTTGATCAAGAAGTCCGCATCACCCAAGCCCCTCAGGATTTTAATGATCTCCACGCCCAGGGTCCCTCCGGCCCAGTTGCCCATGAGGAGAAAAATCCCCATCCTTATATCCACATTGCCCATCTGGTAGTGGGCATAGGTACCCGAGGTGGCGGCAGCTATGATCTGGTTGGAATCGGAAGCCGCAGCAACGGTGGGAGGGATGCCGATGGTGATGAGAAGGGGGGTCATAAGAAAGCCTCCACCTACCCCGAAAAGTCCGGATACAAAACCGGTGAGGCCGCCAAGACCGAGAAGCAGAAATATGTCGGCACTGTGTCTGGCGATCGGCAAATAGAGATCCAAGAGCATGGCTCCGCGCCGGGCCCTCCTTTATCAAAGGCATTGAACATACAAAAATTAATCTCCCGAATTCGTCACAGGGAGACAGGAGAGGAACAGGTCCATGATGCCCCTTTAAAATCTCAATCCGTACCTGTCAGGTAAATAGGATATCTCCTGTATTTTTCAGAATTTAATCATGTACATGAACTTATCGGATTCCATGGTCTCGTGGCAGAAAGTCCTGTTTCCCTCTGCACGGCGTTTTGGAATAAGGTCTTTTTCAGAGCCGAATAAAATAGATATCCCACATACATCGCTCTCCGAAAAGCTATTATTAAGGGCTGAGAATGGGGAGTGGTGGCAAAGGATGTCATACAATAACTGCTCGAATACATGAGTTCGCTGGAGACAATACAGGATCTACTCTATATACTTTGACGTTGGATAGAACCTATAATCCATCAAAAAATCAGTAATGTCCGGTTATAATATTGCATACTGATCAAAGGGCCGCAGGGGGATCT
>CAZGIZ010000087.1:0-19393 GCA_964526655.1 uncultured Desulfobacteraceae bacterium
TGTTTGTCCGCCTGAACTTTTATCAACTTCCACATATCCTGACAAGGCAGGTACGGTGACCTGTCCTAAGGAAAATGCAATGTCCCATGAAGGGACCTTCTTGCGTTACCAATTCCTATACAACATTTCATTGTGGGAAAAGCTTGATGAGACTGAATGAAAAGGAATTTGACAGGATTGTGAAGAGGGCCATCAGACGCATTCCGAGGGAGGTCCGGAGGCACCTGGACAATGTCATCATTTCCGTCCAAAGGCGGCCGACTCCCGAGATATTGGAAGAGATGGACCTTCCTTCGGGGAAAACGCTCCTGGGAGTCTACCGGGGCGTTTCGTTGATGAAACGGTCCGTGGAGGCCCCGCCCCTTTTTCCCGATACGATCTTTCTTTTTCAGGAGCCCCTTGAAGACATGTGTGAAACGGTCGGGGAGTTAGAGAAGGAGATCGAGATCACCGTCGTGCACGAGATCGCCCATGCCCTCGGCATGAGCGAAGAGAGACTGGCGCAGCTCGGGTATGCGTAGGACTGTTGAACAAATTTGTTCAACAGCAATTATATTTTGACTCCTGCAGAATTGAAATGAAACTCACTTATGTTGAAAAAACTTGACACAGATAGTCAAGCCTCCTATACTCCGTCCCAAAAATGGTTTTTTATCAATATGTTATACGTCCTTCAACAGAGATTTAGTTCTAAATATAGAACAAAATTCAAGATGGATCTTGTCCAGGAATACATCTTTAAAAGACGCCCATTATATATATTAGAGATTGATTTTATAGTTAATCTTTAAGCTGATCTTTATATATTCAAATATTTTCATTGACATTATAAGCGATTTCACCGGGGTCACCTGATCCTGACCAGAGTGCAAGGCCTCTATGAAGAGATAGATGTCATTTTTGACAGGGCACTTCAGGGTATTGAAAATCCTGTCCATTTTTACAAAGTCCTATGAGGTAAAAACAAAAGGAAAAAGGAGGTGATGGGAAAAGGCAAGAGGTGAAACAAAGGGTCAAAATCAATACTTTAAAAGGAGGGAAAAATGAAAAAGCTGTTATTAGTAACCGTTATCTCATTGTTTGCATTTGGCCTGGTCTTTAATTGTATTGCCAAGGCGGAACCCGAAGGCACACTGCGTGTCGCCATGGCAGATTTTTCTTATGAAACCGTGGACCCCAACAACTTTGTGTCACGTTGGGGTTTTGCCTTATATGATCTGCTATTAAACTACGACCCTAAGGGAAATGTCATCGGATCAATAGCCGAAAGCTGGACGCTAAGTCCCGATGGAAATACCTGGACTTTTAAAATCCGTAAAGGCGTGAAGTTCCACAACGGCGATCCCCTCACTGCCCATGACGTCGCTTTCTCATGCGAAAGATTCAGTTCAGCGGAGTCGACAAATCCGTGGTCTCCTTATTTACGCAGGAACCTGGCCGGCATGGAGGTCCCGGATGACTACACCTTTGTGTATAAGACCAAAAAGCCGGAGCCGCAGCTTACCGCGCCTTTTGCCTATTTACGGATCCTGCCCAAAAACTATATCGAAAAGAATGGAATTGAATATTTTAAAAAGAACCCTATAGGCTCGGGGCCATGGAAGTTTGTAAAACACGTTCAAGAGACGAGTTTTGAGATGGAAGCGAACACGGAACACTGGGGTACCGTACCCGCCTTTAAGAGGGTTATTGAGTATCAGTATCCGGAAGAGGCCACCCGGGTCGCGCTGCTCAAACGGGGGGAGGTTGATCTCATCGGATCCCTCTCCTTTGACAGAAATGTCGAGTTGAAGAAAGAAGGGTTCAGGTTGCAGTCATTTGGCCTCCCTGTCCTGGGGAACATCACCTTTGCCGGCACTTTTATGACAGACAATCCTACAAAGGACATAAGGGTCCGTAGGGCCATGTCATATGCCATCAACCGCCAGGAGATCTGCGATACCTTTTTCAAGGGCCTCGCCAAACCAGGGAGTCGATGGTTCATGGACGAACACACCTGGGGATGGGACCCGAGCTGGAAGGCTGACCCATACGATCCGGAAAAGGCATTGGCCCTGCTTAAGGAAGCGGGTTACCCGCAAAAATTCAAGAATACAAAAATCATTTTATTCTCCCCACCCACAAACTATACGCCGGATTTGATGCAGATACTCTCGGGTTATTGGGCGGAGGTCGGTATCAGGGTCGATGTAAAGATTGTGGATGATGTGGAGTTAGGCGGGATGATCTTTGTCAGGGCCAAAGACGCGTCCGCGCCCGTCGTAGGAAACATGTGGCCATGGGTATTCGGAGGGGCCTTTAACAACGTGTACCATTCGGCCAACATGTTCACCTCAAAGGGCGTCCACACCACTGCGAACGATCCGAAGGCAGACGAGCTCTACGCGAAAGCGGCCAATGAGCTTGACCTTGTGAAGGCCAAGAAGTACTGGACAGAATTCATGAACTATGCCTACGATGATATGTTTGTAAACATGGGCATAATGAGTATACCCGACTACTGGGTCGTAGGTCCCAAGGTCGGCGAAGTCACCAGCAACGCTCATCTCAGCATCTGGGAAGCCTATGCGAGTATCCAGCATAATAAATAGTATTGATTAGTATTAACGACCTGCTCTGGGATTCCGGGAGACATACGATCAACTCCCGGAATCCCTTCGCACAATATATCATTCTTTCCTCTTCTCCGGGGGCAGGGCATCCATTTCCTCCTTAGAAAGGAGTTGGACATTGGGAAAAATGTCGTGAGCCAACTGGATTCTTTTCCTGACATGGCATATCCTCCCTTTGACTGTTATAAATGAGAAAGAGATAGGCAATATCTCTCCTAAAATAAATGGCACGGGTATTGAAAAGCGATACGAGATTGCAGAAAAACAAAAGCCGGATAGATTTCCCTTAAATATAATATATTCCAAGAGTTGACTTCCGAGCTTACAGTTATTAATTTTAGCCTGCCGAGAGTGAAACCGGTCCCCTAAGCGGGAAATGAGAATAGGTGATAACCAGGGCATGAAAAGACTTTCCATGTGAAAAGAGGAGGCTTAAGATGACCAGGCAAGAGGAATACATCAAAAAGGCCCAGGCAAAGTTCGATGAATTGAAGGCTGAATTTGATCGACTTAAGGCCAGGGCCAGGGGCGAGATCGCTGACCAGAAACTAATATCTCAGGAGAAACTCGATGAGCTTGAAAAGAAGATCGAATCCGCCAAGGCCCGTCTTGCTGAAATGACTGATTCGGCCGGGGACAAACTGGAGAACCTTAAGGGGAGGTTTGAAGTCCTGGCCGATGACATCGGAAATTCCTTTAAGAAATTTTTCAGCAACAAGGAGCTACATTAAAACACTTTGTCTCTTTTTAATAATTCAGACGGACACAGGGAGGATGCCCATGAGCCAGAAAATACTTATTGCCTTGGATGATTCCGATAACGCCATGAGGGCGGTTGACTATGTTGCCAGGGCCTTCACCAGGGATAATGATGTCACCCTGTTCAGCGTGCTGATGGACACGGCAGCCATATGCGACATGAACAGCCCTGAACTGATTCCCTATTTTACATCGCAGCAGACCTCCTTCTGCACTCTCGAGGACAAGAAAAAGGAATTGATAAGCCGGGCCCTTGATAATGCCAAGAAACGCCTTGTGGACGCCGGCTTTGATGAGAAACGCATCACTGTCAGGTCCGAGATGAAAAAGCGAGGCGTCGCCCGTGACATTATAGATGAAGCACATAAGGGGTATGACACTCTGATCATCGGAAGGAGGGGCATTTCCGGTCTGAAGGAGTTCTTCCTGGGGAGCATCTCCCAGAAGATCATTAACACGGTCAAAGACCTTTCCATTATCCTGGTCAATTGAATTCCACAAGATTTCAGCATCGTTACGAAGGGTCGGCATGAAAATGAGATGACATAATAAGTTTATCTACTGATTTATCCGTTCATTCCGATTTCTTCAAAACGATATCTGCCTTTCATGAGATCATAATGACACTTCGTGCTTTCTTTTTGCTGCTGAAAGTGCTACCCTCCCGCAACACGCTGCACGACAGATCCTTCCCTGTTTAGATAGTGTCCAGCCAGAAATAGCTTGTTTCTGGAAAGAGCCGTCAGCGGGCAGCGATCAGCAGTTAGCCAACCCTTTGTTTTTGTAGTCTTTTTCTGATTCCGCCAGAATGAAGGCGGATAAAAGCTGAATGCTGATAGCTAATAGCGCGAATCCAAAAACGTAAGTTTATGGATGAGCATTATAGCGCAAGGATTTAAGTGAATTGCCGGAATCAGACCCTGGGAGATAAAAATATGAGTAAAAAACAGTTTATTATTGGTCTCGGAATTGTCGTTGTATTATTACTGTGGACAATAGTGTCCGTCTATCCTGACTGGCTGTGGTTCAAAAACCTGGGATTTTCCCCCGTTTTCTGGACCATGCTCTTCAGCAGATTCGGCTTCGGTATTTTGATCTGGCTGCTTCTTATCGTCATACTCTCCATCAACCTCTCCGCGGCAAGGAGATTCAGCCCCGTCAGTGTTTCAGGATCGCCTCATGGGGCCATGGACGGCTACGCTTCCCAATTGGGCCTCTCAGGCAGGGCCCTCAACATCCTCCTCTTTGCTTTTATCATGATCATCAGTTTTGTTATCGCCTCAAAGGGCTCCAAACAATGGGATCTGCTCCTAAGGTTTCTCTATCAGCAGCCCTTCGGCACAACGGACCCTGTCTTTAACAAGGACCTCGGTTTTTATATCTTTTCCCTCCCCTTTTACAACTATATCCGTAGTGGGTTAATGGTCCTTTTCATCCTTGCAGGTCTTGTAACTCTGGGGTGGTACCTTAAAAACGGGGGCCTTCAAATAGAGGGAGATTTCGGTCAGGCTGAAGGTGTCCCGACCGCCCTGCCGGAAATAAAAATCTCTTCAAAGGTCAAACAGCACCTCGTTTTTTTAGGAGGGATTATTGTCCTGCTCATGGCCTGGGGTTATTACCTGAAGGTCTACGGGCTCCTCTATTCCACCCAGGGTCCTGCCTTTGGCGCCAGCTATACGGACGTCCACGTCAAGGTCTATTTATACAGGTTTTTGATACTCGTCTCCGTTGCCTTTGCTGTCGTGCTCTTCCTTAATGCCTTCAGGTTCAGGAAAAGATTATTCTGGTCCAGTGTGGGGATCTGGTTGGGTTCCATATTGCTGTTTTCCATGCTCATCCCCATGATGGTACAGAAATTCGTGGTCAAGCCCAATGAACTGGCCAAAGAATCACCATACATAGCCTACAATATCGACTTTACCCGCAAGGCTTTCAATCTGAACAAGATAAAAGAGGTGGATTTTGAGGTCGGTGACAGGTTGACCTTGGAGGACATCAAGAAAAATGAAGCGACCATTCAAAATATCAGGATCTGGGATGAGAGGCCGTTGCTTCAGACCTACAGGCAGATCCAGACCATACGGCTTTACTATGATTTCAACAACGTGGACGTGGATCGTTATTTTATAAACGGCCGGTACCGGCAGCTCATGCTGGCGGCCAGGGAATTGGTTGTTGATAAGCTACCGCCCCAGGCCGGGACCTGGGTGAACAGACACCTGATTTATACCCACGGCTACGGCCTGGCCGCAAGCCCCGTCAACGAGGTGACCAGCGAAGGGCTCCCACCCCTGTTCATTAAAGACCTGCCTCCCTCATTTGAACCGGACCTAAAGATAGACCGCCCAGAGATCTACTTCGGAGAGAAGACAGAAGAATATGTCCTTGTAAAGACAAAGACCCAGGAATTCGATTATCCCAAAGGGGACAAGAATGTATATACGATCTACCAGGGCAAGGGGGGCGTCCCCATCAAGTCCTTTTTCAGGAGGCTTCTCTTTGCCATTGAGTTTATGGACCCGCAGATACTCTTTACCAACTACCTGGAATCGGAAAGCCGGATAATGTACAACCGGAGGATCCGCGTCAGGACCGGTCTAATAGCCCCCTTTCTCGATTTTGACGCGGACCCCTATATAGTGATCTCCGGGGGGAAACTCTACTGGATCCAGGATGCCTATACGTCTTCCGACATGTATCCCTATTCCCGCAGGTCCTTCGGCCTCTTTGGCAACAAGTCATTGAATTACATCCGGAATTCGGTCAAGGTGACAGTGGACGCCTATAACGGCAAAGTCGTATACTATGTCATGGATGAAGAAGACCCGATAATCAGGACCTATATGAAGATATTCCCCAATCTATTCAGGCCGTTCAGTGATATGCCGCCTGACCTGAAAAGGCACATCAGGTACCCCAAAGACCTCTTCAAGATCCAGATGAACGCCTACACCAAATACCACATGGAAGACATCCAGGTCTTCTACAACCAGGAAGACCTCTGGCAGACCCCGGACGAGCTCTATGGCGACAGCAGGCAGGTGATGGAGCCCTATTATGTTGTTATCAAACTCCCTGAAGATCAGAAAGAAGAATTTTTTCTCATGTCCCC
The DNA here is from genome assembly GCA_964526655.1 of uncultured Desulfobacteraceae bacterium. GTDB lineage: Bacteria > Desulfobacterota > DSM-4660 > Desulfatiglandales > HGW-15 > CAZGIZ01. The sequence continues at coordinate 6,484 of CAZGIZ010000087.1, forward strand.
TTTCACACCTTCCAAGAAGGATAACATGATCGGCTGGCTGGCCGCGAGGTGCGACATGCCCGAGTTCGGGAACCTGCTTGTCTATAAATTGCCCAAGGATAAACTTGTCTACGGACCGATGCAGATTGAGGCCAGGGTGGATCAGCAGACAGAGATCTCAAGGGAGCTGAGCCTCTGGAGCCAGAGGGGCTCCAGGGTCATAAGGGGCAATCTCCTGGCCATTCCTATTGGTGATACCTTTATCTATGTTGAGCCGGTCTACCTCGAGGCCAAGCAGGAGGAGAGCGAAGCGGCCCCGGTAGCGCAACAGAGGCCAAAAGGGCTCTTAAGCCCTGGCAAATCAGGGACGCAGGCCGCTTCACAGAGGAGGAAACCACAGGCCGCTTCCCTGCCCGAATTGAAACGGGTCATCGTCGCCTTCGGCAATCGCCTGGTTATGGAAGAGAACCTCGACGGGGCACTGGCGAGCGTGTTGGGGGAACAGGTCTCCATTGAACCAACAGGGCCAACGGTTGTCCCGCAGGGGAAGGACGTATCGAGTCTGGGCCACCTGGCCATGGAACACTACAACAGGGCCAAGGAATATTTGCGAGAGGGCAATTGGGCCGGATACGGCAGGGAACTGGAAAACCTGGAGAAGATCCTGAAGGAAATGTCGGGAGCGACCAAGGAAAAGGTCTCGGAGTGATCCCTGCCCCTTTCGGAGCCATACTGTCTATCAATGCAAAGGAGGCCATTCTACCGGTATACGGTACACGTCGGGCATCGCATAATGGCCGGTTAATCCCGGCCAATGCCCGACATCACCGTTTTGTTGGAGACCCGTATAGTTGTTGACGGCCGGTTTTCCATTCTGATGGCCACAAAACAGCAAAGGAGGTCGAGAATTACCCTTTTTACGTCAAATTCATGACAATTTGTCAGATGGCTGGTCAGTGAATCCTTATCATTATATCCCTTAACTCCTTCATAGTTGCCGCAACTTGCCGTAATAATTGATAATTGGACATAGTCCCTCTTTGGCATAAAAATTGATAAAATATAGATGTTCTGTTATATTAATATCAATAGATCGATTTTTTAAATAATGATAATCGAGGATACGGACAATGGCTCTCCTTTCCGTAATTGCATACCCCTTTAACGGTCTCGGCAAGATCGGGATTTTTCTGATCCAGGAGATGGGAAGGACGGGCTATTTCTTTTTTATGGGATTTATCCATATATTTACCCCCCCCCTTCAGATATCCAAGACGGTCCAGCAGATCTATTTTATAGGGATGAAGTCCATTTTGGTAATCTGTCTGACAGGCGCCTTTACAGGCATGGTCTTAGGCCTTCAGGGCTATTACACATTGTCCAAATTCGGCTCGGAAGGCCTGCTGGGCGCCGCCGTGGCCCTTTCCCTAATCAGGGAACTGGGGCCTGTTCTCACCGCAATAATGGTCATAGGAAGGGCAGGATCGGCGATGGCCGCGGAGATTGGAATCATGAGGATCTCGGAGCAGATAGATGCACTTGAGACCATGGATATCAACCCGGTCCGGTTTCTTGTCAGCCCAAGGATCGCTGCATCTTTGATAAGTTTTCCGCTGCTCACCGCCATCTTCGTTGTGGTGGGGATCTGGGGCGGTTATCTTTCAGGCTCCGTCCTGTTGGGGCTCAGTCCGGGCATCTATATGTCCAGGGTCCAATCCGGTATCGTAATGGACGATCTCATAGGCGGGGGAATTAAATCAATTGTCTTTGCAATAGTGATTGTCACAATATGCTGTTTTCAGGGATATTTCACTCACCTCAGGGCAGAAGGATTCGGGGCCAAGGGAGTGAGTATGTCAACCACCTCGGCCGTAGTCATCTCATGCGTCCTTGTGCTGATCTCGGATTATGTGATGACTTCCTTTTTGCTATAGGGGCCCCATGGACCAGGCACTCATCCAGTTTCATATGGTAAGTAAAAGCTTCGGCCGGCAGTCGGTTTTGAAAGAGGTCGAACTCAGTATTTTCAAGGGAGAGATTACAACAATAATCGGAAAGAGCGGGGTCGGAAAGACGGTAGTCCTGAAGCTTATTATCGGTCTCCTGGAGCCGGATTCCGGCAAGATACTATATCTGGGCCGCCCCATGAACACGATGAGCCGTGATGATAAAAAGGAAATCAAAAAGAAATTCAGTTACATGTTCCAGGGAACCGCGCTCTTCGACTCCATGACCGTCCTTGAAAACATCGCCCTGCCCCTGAAGGAAAAGGACCATTTAAGGGATTCGGTCATCCGGAAAAGGGTCCAAGACAAGATGGATCAGCTCGATATCCGTGATATCGGGGATAAATATCCCTCCCAGCTTTCGGGCGGGATGAAAAAAAGGGTGGCCTTGGCGAGGGCACTTGTGACTGACCCTGAGATCGTTCTTTTTGACGAACCTACAACGGGTCTGGACCCCATTCGTAAAAACGCCGTTCACAGCATGATATCCGATTATCAACAGAAATTCGGATTCACCGGAGTGATCGTGAGCCATGAAATCCCTGATATCTTCTTTATATCTCAAAGGCTTGCCATGCTCGATGAAGGGAAGATACTCTTCGAGGGCAGCCCCCAGGATATTCTTCAAGACCCGGATCCCGTTGTAATCCAATTCATCAGGGGGCTGGAAAGCCGTCGCGATTCGCTGACGGGCCTGGTCACACAGCCGCGCGGGGAGAAGAGGTTCAGGGAAGAGATGGCCAGGCTTCATCGGCACGACACCGCATTTTCCATTATCGTCTTCAGTCTGAATAACCTTGAAGAGTTAAATAGTAAACTGGGTCATGTTGCCGGACAGACGGTCCTCAAGACCTTCGCCGCGGAGCTGCAAAACCGGCTAAGGATAACCGATACCTGCTTTCGCTATGACCTGAACAAGATTATCGCGGTCCTTCCCAACACCAACCTGGAACAGGCTAAGATGACATCCGCCAAGCTGGCAAGGGAGTTGAAGATGGATGAGATCATGGGGTTATTGCCCGGTCTGGACATGCGCTGCTCTGTCAACGTGGGTTTTGCGGAGGCGGAAAGGGATATTCAAATGGAGCACTTGATCAAAAACGCTGAGACAGGCGTGGACGAGATATGTTTCTATAAGTAGATTGGAGGAGAAATGAAGAGGTCGTCCGTAGAGACATCGGTCGGAATATTTATGTTTATCGGCATCATATGCATCGGGTACCTGACCATCCACTTGGGAAAGATGGATTGGATGGGAAATAACAATTATACACTATACGCCCGGTTCCAGTCCGTGGCCGGGCTCAAGCCAGGGGCGTCGGTGGAGATGGCGGGGGTGCAAATAGGCCAGATCGATTCCATTTCCCTTGATCAGGAAAAGGAGGTAGCCCTGGTCAAGCTGAAGATTCAAAAAGGAATCATGATAACCGATGACGCGATAGCCTCGGTCAAGACCTCGGGATTAATCGGGGACAAGTATATCATGATCTCTCCCGGAGGATCGGACCGGATCCTGCGGCCCGGGGAAATGATCACGGAGACCGAACCGGCCGTTGACCTGGAAGACCTTATCAGCAAATATGTCTTTGGGAGTGCCAAGTAAGAGGAGTTTGATGTTAGTATCCCTGAATAATGTTGCAATATCTTAAAAGGAGGATTATCGTGAAAAAAATAGCCTCTTTTCTGTTTATTATTTTGCTGTTTTTACCTTTTAACGCCCAGGGTGCGCAGCCGCAGGAAATTCTGAAGGAGGCCGTTGATAACGTGATCAGCATTCTTGAAGACCCGGCCTACAAGGACTCTTCCAAAAAGGAGATACAGCAGGAAAGGCTCTGGGAGGCCATAAAAGGGATCTTTGATTTTAAAGAGATGTCGCAAAGCACCCTGGCCAATAACTGGAGGAATTTTTCAGAACAGCAGCGGAAGGAATTCATCGATGTCTTCGGAAGGTTCCTGGGAAATAACTATCTCAACAAGATCCAGTCCGGCTTCAAGGGAGATAAGGTAGTCTACCTGGGGCAGGAGATGATTACGGATACCAAGGCCCAGGTTAATACTAAAATAATCAGGGAAACCAATGAGACACCTGTCGATTACAGCATGATTAAAAAGGGTGGATCCTGGAAGATCTATGATGTCAAAATCGAAGGAGTCAGCCTGACAAGGAACTACAGGGCCCAGTTTCGAAGCATACTGCTCAAGGAGACCCCGGACCAGTTGATCCAGAGACTAAAGACCAAATCAGAGAAACAGGAGTGATACCCATGGACAAAGAGAAAAAAGCCGCTTCCGATCAAGGAGGCAAAGCAGGGTCTTGGTGGAACAGGTTTATCAAGAAGCTGGCTGAGGCCCAGAGCAAATCCTCGAGGGGGTGCAGTTCCTGAGGGATCAAGACAACCGGTGCCGGCGGCATCAGGAAATAAATCATTTTTAAAGTTCTTTTATTCTTTTCACATCTTTCTTAGGGATTACTTTCGCTCTTCCCCCTGTAAGGAGCCAGATCCTGGCTGCTTCGTCGATCTCCTCGGCGATATTAAAGGCCTCCTGGAAATTCTCTCCAATAGTAATCAGCCCGTGATTCTGAAGCAGGAGGGCCTTTGAACCCGAACCTTTGAAATGCCTGGTCACGGATTTTGAGAGTTCCTTTGATCCGGGAACCATGAAGGGCAGCATCGCGAGGGGATAGGCCAGGTACGCGAATCCCGGCGTGATCGGCGGAAGCGATTCATGGCCCGGCTCCAGGAGGGCTGAAGCGGCAATGATATAGGGCCCGTGCACATGGCAGACGACCTCTATTTCGGGCCTGGCATGAAGTATTCCGAGGTGGACTTCCATATCCTTGGTCGGCATCCCCCCGCCCAATAACTCGCCTCTTATATTAACAGTGACAATGGTCTTAATAGTCACATCCTTTAATGAATAACCTGAAGGAGTAAGATATATGGTTTTTCCCGCCCTGGCGGAGAGGTTCCCCCCCACCCCCCTCACAAGACCCGAGTCGTACAGGAGGCGGCAGTATCCTGTGAAATCCTCCTTATTAATAGGCTGCTTTCTCACCTCAACAGAAATGCCTCGTGAAGGCGCTTTTTTAATCGTTTCTTTCTTCACCATATCAGTAACCTCAATCATTTTTTTTCCGGTCAAACTGGCCGACATACCAGTCTATCTGCCTGAATACCCCCCTGATGGTCCGCACCTCTTGCGCCCTCAAAGGCAACCTGGAGAGAAACCTCCTGACATTGGACATCCATTGCTCCGGATTCTGGGGATTCAGAAATCCGATCCTCATGAGCACATCCCTCATGTGATCGTACATCCCTTCCAGCTCAAAGACATTCGCAAGCCGGGGAACATTGCCATCCGAAGGCTTGCCGCCTGCAATATAGATCTCATAACAGACGATCATTACGGCCTGGGACAGGTTCAGGGAGGAGAATTCCGAGGTGGGAACCGTGGTTATGGTATGGCAATGACTTAAGTGATCGTTGGAGAGCCCCCTGTCTTCGGGACCGAAAAGGATTGCGACCATGTTGTCTTGGGAGATGGAGACGAGATCCATGGCAAGGGCTCGTGGGGTTGACAGGGCAGGCCTCATGGCTCCCAGGCGGGCGGTCGTGCCTGCCACGTACTGGAATGGGGCCAAGGCACCCTTGAGATCATCATAGACCTCCATCGCCTCCACAATATCCAAGGAATGGGTCGTTGCCGTCTTCATAACCAGCGCTACATCATATTCCTTCGGGTTCACCAGGATCAACCGCTTTAGTCCCATGTTGTTCATGGCCCTTGCCACAGACCCTATATTCTCCGGGATCTGCGGTTCCACCAGGACAATCGCGATATTTTCTTTTTTTACCCTCCTCACCATTGCCTTTATCCAAATTTTTAATAACGTTCAAAACTCTTCACACATTGCGCTACTATTCGAAGGTTATGGCAGTCTTTAAAAGACGATATCAACAAGAGGCATAAGGCGTACGGCGTATGGCACATGGAGAGGTCCTTAAGAGCTGATCTCTGAATTACAAACAGTCCTTGCGCCCTGAGCCCTGCGCCTTGAGCCTCTAATCTATATCTCCTTAAGGCAAAATAGTCACATGGTTTTTGTTTTACCATGATCTTTGACATATCAATGCCTATGTTTTATAAAGTGAAACCGCAGTATTCATTAAATTCACGGAGCATTTGAATGCATCTCAAAAAGCTGACACTACAGTCTGAAAAATTCCCAAACCTGGAGCACTATCCCTTTAACCTCCAACTCCTTCAGAATACCCGAGATATCACGTTCGAGTCACCCGTGACCTTTTTCATCGGGGAAAACGGCACGGGAAAGTCCACACTCCTGGAGGCGTTGGCCCACAGGTGCGGCATCCACATATGGAGGGACGTCATCAAGACACGGCTGGAGGTAAATCCCTATGAGGAGGAGCTTTACAGGTTTATTACCCTTGAATGGACCGATGGAGCGGTCCCCGGATCATTCTTCGGGTCTGAAATATTCCGGGATTTCGCCAGGTATCTGGATGAGTGGGCAGTGGCCGACTCCAGGATACTCAAGTATTTCGGAGGGAAATCCCTGATGACCCAGTCTCATGGCCAGTCCCTTATGTCTCTCTTCAGGGTACGGTACAGGATCAAGGGACTGTATCTCATGGATGAACCGGAAACGGCCCTCTCGCCGAAGAGCCAGATAGAGCTTCTGAAGGTAATCAGGGACATGGGCCTGGCAGGACACGCCCAGTTCATTATCGCCACCCACTCCCCTATTCTCCTCGCCTGCCCTGGAGCGGATATTTACAGCTTCAATGACTCCCCATTGAAACGGGTTGCCTATGAGGACACGGACTACTACAGGATATACAAGGACTTCATGGAGGACAGGGGAAGATACCTGGGAGAGTGCTGATTAATGTCTCGGAATACACCCCATTGGATTCTATGGGTTCTAATGGCATCTTGCAAATGCCAGGCACATGGAATGATGGAATGCTGGAATAATGGAACGATCAGTATAAGAGAAATAACATATTGTTTTGTTGTTTACCAATATTCCATTATTCCAATTTTGAGTGGAGCGAACCAAGCTCTTGCTGATCCTCTTCAGGCAGCGTCCCGGTCAGGCGGTGGAAAGGGGCCCAGTATGCCCTTCTGATGCTCTTTACACCCCGCTCCGCGGCCTTGCCCGTTGTGTAGACCAGGGAATAGAGGGCCGGAACAACTACCAGTGTCAGGACCGTGGCCAGCGCCAGCCCGAATATGACCGAAATTGCCATTGAACTCCAGAACTGACTCGATTCGCTTATCCAGGAGATTTCCATCTTGTGAAAATCAAAGGATATGCCCGTTACCATGGGCAGCAGGCCGAGGATAGTCGTGATGGCCGTAAGCAGCACCGGCCTCAACCGGGTGCACCCGGCGGCGATAATTGCCTCTCTTGTGGCCATTCCCCTCTCCCTGAGGCGATTTGTATAATCTATGAGGACTATCGCGTTATTTACCACTACTCCTGCCAGGGAAAAAATCGCCACACCGGTCATGATAATACCAAAGGGAAAGCCCATCACAGTCAGGCCTAACAGCACGCCTCCGATGGAGAGGATCAGGGAGGTCATTATTATCAAGGGCTGGGAAATGGAATTGAACTGGGTCACAAGCACGATGAGGATAAGAAAGACGGCCCCAGCGAACGCCTTGACCAGATAGTCTTCCGACTCTTTCTGCATATCCAGCTCCCCGGTGAAACGTATCTTGTAACCGGGCGGCATGGGAAACCCGGCGAGCATCTTTTCGGCCTGGGCCCGGACCACGGGGCCGGGGACCTTTGTCTCATCCACGTTTGCCTTGACCGTGACAACCCTCTCATGGTCGATCCTGTTTATCTGGCTCAGCCCCCCTGTCACTTCAAATTTAGCTATGGTGCTTAAAGGAATCATGCCGCCCGTCGTGGGGAGGAGGAGTTCCCTCAGGACATCTGTCCTCTTGCGTTCCGGCTCGGATAACTGGACCGTGATATCGTAATCCTCATCAGCCTCCCGGTAGGTGGAGACCTTGATGCCGTTAAAGGCGACCTTGAGGGCAAATCCGACCGTATTGGTGGACAGTCCATACATCGCCGCCTTCTGGCGGTCCATCCGGACCTTAATGGTCGGTGATCCTGCAATGTAATCATCGCGTATATCCTGGACAAAGGGCATCTTCTCCAGGACCTTCCTTATTTCGTGGGCCAGTCGGCCCAGGACATGGAAATTATCTCCTGTTATCTCAATATTAATCGCCGATCCCGTGGGAGGACCTTCTTCCTGTTCCGCGATGCTGATCTTGGCGCCTGGGATATTCCTTATTCTCTGACGAATATCCTCGATCGTGTCAGGAGAGGGCTTGATCCTCTCTTCCAGGTCATAGAACTGGACCCCTATATGGTTCGGCGAGTTACTCTCGAACACGGATTGACCGCCCGTTACCGCCACTCCCCTGGAATATATGTGTTTGACATCGGGCATGTCAGTCAGGTTGGTAACCTGTTGGCCGGTTCGGAGGGTGTGTATTTTTTCTTGTCCTCTGCTGTTGTAACACTCCGCAGGATCCGCGTCAGGTGACGCGAGACCATAATCAGCCCCCCTGCAAAGCGCTATCTCCACCTGCCTCTCGACCCTGTCCGAATAGTCCAGATCAGCCCCTTCCGGCATGTCCAGGTTGATATATATCCCATCCGGCTCCGCTGCCGGGAAGAATTCAATGGATTTTTCAAGACCCACCCTGTAGAACCATATCAAGGCCATGGATATAACAATCAGGAATGACATGCACAGGACTGCCAACCGATGGTTAAGGGCGCTCTTAAGCAATCCGCGATAGGCCTTTAAAAAGGGTCCCCTGACAGTTATGGGGGATTCACCCGCCTTCTCAATCTCCTCGGCACTGGTTTTAATGCCGGAATGATTGTGTCCGTGGGGTAGCTTGAGGAACATGGATGACAGCGCCGGGTTTACAACGAGGGCGACAAAAAGGGATGAAGAAAGGGTTACTATAAGGGTTATGGGGAGGTACTTCATGAACTCACCCATGATTCCCGTCCAGAACAGGAGTGGGAAGAAGGCCGCTAACGTCGTAAGGGTGGAAGCAATGACAGGTTGAGCCACCTCGGCCGTGGCCCGGACCGATGCCTGCAGGCGGGGTACACCCTGCTCCATATACCTGAAGATATTCTCCACGATTACTATGGCGTTATCCACCAGCATACCCAGCGCGAGCGTGAGCGAGAAGAGAACGACCATATTGAGTGTGATGCCCAGAGCGCGCAGGACCATGAAGGATATAAGCATGGAAAAGGGGATGGCAAGGCTTACAAGCACTGCATTCCTGATACCCATAACAAAAAACAGGACCAGGATCACCAGTATCAGGCCGGTAATGATATTGTTCTCAAGGTCCGTGACCATGGAATGGATATTCTCGGCCTCATCCATGAGTTTTGTGACCCTTGTACCTGCCGGCCATGTCTGTTTCATCCTCTCCAGGATCTGATCGATTTCTCCGGCGATACGTGGGATATTCTCCCCGGCTCTTTTCTTTACCTGGATGTTGATCGCGGGATTCCCGTTAAGACGCGAGCGTCCTGCCTCGTCCTTGAAACCGTCTACAACCCTTGCCACGTCCTTTAGGTACACAGGTCGTCCCTCGTGGGTCCCCACCACGAGACCGTATATCTCATCGGGATTCTTGAACTCCCCGGGGACCCTGAGCTGGAACCTTCCGTCGCCCATGCGGATGCCACCGCCTGACACATTCAGATTTTCTTCCGCTATTACCTTCTGGAGACCTAATATTGACAGGCCGTAGTATGCCAGCTTATCGGGATAGGGCTCAACCCTTATCTCCCTCTCCAGACCGCCAGTCAGTTCGGCGTCAAGGACCCCCGGTATGGTCTCTATCTCCTCTTCAAGATCCTCGGCTATCTCCTTGAGCCTGACCTGCCCCACGGTGCCCGAGATGGAGAGTACCAGGATCGGTAGCTCAGATATGTTTATCTCCATGACTTCAGGATCATCCTGCAGGTCGGAAGGAAGCTCGGGCTTTGCCATGTCCACCTTGTCCTTAGTCTTGGGCAGGACCTCGTCTATGTCCGTTCCGGCGACGAATTCGATGACGATCGAACTTATCCCTTCTGTGCTGGACGAGCGAATATGCTTTACTGACTCAAGGCCCTTGAGCTTTTTCTCAATAGGAATGGTTATGGATTTTTCGATATCCTCGGGAGCGACTCCCGGATAACTTGTGCTTATGAAGATATAGGGTATGGTGATATCAGGGGCCGACTCACGGGGCAGTGATCTATAGGCGACAAGACCGAATATAATGATAACAAAAAGGATCACAACCACGCTGATCCTTTTTCTCACGGCCACATCCGTGATTATCATCATGACTCAAGGATCTCCCGGGGGTCATCAACGTTCTTGATAATCTCTACGTTCTGTCCGTCGTCGAGGAGACGATGGCCGACAACGATGACCTTCTCCCCGGGTTCCAATCCGGAAGTGACCTGGATCTGCCAGCCGTTTAATATCCCTAACTTTACGAACCTCTTCACGGCAGTGTTATCCTCTGCCACGTATACAAAACTTTGATCACCCTGCGTGATAATGGAATAGAGAGGTATGGACATTGCCTGATCAAAGACTTTTTTGACAAGCTCCACCCTTGCGAACATGCCAGGCAGTATGCGGCCGTCCGGGTTCTGGACAACCAGCTCCAGGTCATAAAGTCTTGCCAGGGTCCTGGGCTGGCGTGACAGGAAAATCTTTTTACCCCTGACCTTACGGTTCCCAAGGGCCTCAATGACCACGTCCGCGCTATCCAGGTCAAAGACAGAGGCCACATCGCTCTCCGGGACGCCAACAGTGACTTTCACCTTATCATACTGGAGTATCAGTGCCACGGGCCTGTCAACGCCCATCCAGTCGCCGACCTTGGCCGTTATCTGGTTGAGGCGGCCGCCTATGGGGGCCGTAATCCTGGTCCTTTCAAGGGCGAGTCTGGTCTCCTTTAACTGCGCCGACAGATCCTTCAGCCTGGCTTCCACCTTTTCCACCTCGGTTGCCGCGGCTATCCTTTCCTTGGCGAGCCTCGTCATGCGATCATAATCCTGTTTTGCCAGCTCATGATTCACCTCAACCCTTTCCAGCCGAGAGCGATAGTCACGGTCGTCAAGCTTGACCAGGACCTGACCCTTTTCAACAACCTGACCCTCCTTGACCAGGATTTCAACCACCTGTCCGGGAACCTCCGCCTTTACCCACAACTCTTCTTGGGGTTCCACGGTCGCCGGAAGGTTGATCTTATCCTCCAGCTTTTTGGGCTCCATGGTCAGGGTAATAACCCTGACAGAGGACACATCTTTCTTTACAGCCTCTTTTCTGGCCTCTTCCAGCATCTCATTCTTGTCCTTTATAAGGATCGCCATCCTGAAAACAAAGGCAAGAATCAGGATTACTATGAGCCATGGGAAAAATCCCCAGAAGAAGCGAAGTATCTTTGTCTTTGTCTTTGCATTCTGTTTTGATTGATTCATGTTTTAATCCTCTTTGATTAATGCCCGCGAACAAGGGCCTAAAAAAAACGGGAATTAAATATCCCGTTCAGTGTTTCACGCATTTATCCAGTCTCAATAATATGGCCTGATTCGGGGCGGAACGTGTGCAAATCCACCTTCCCCGCACTCTGGAGAGTTTTTCGGGAATATAAAGATCTTGTATTTACATGTCAAGTGTTAAAAAAAACTACATAATACTTGAAATCTATTGTTATTTGTTTTATTTTAGTTTAATTTATTATTATTAATATCCAATATTTTCAAAAATCCCGCCATTGTGTTACAAAGATATTTTAACAATGCAATATCCCTACCAAATTACACCCTTTTTATGATAAAAATTCGATCCTGTTTTCATTCCAGTTATAAAATAGCCCTGTAGTGTAAAGAAAGTTTTATTAATTTGTAAAAAAGTGTTAAAGAAATGTAAAAGGTTGACAATTCAGGAAATAAGCCGTGACCATAGGTTCCCCTGATATATTGCAAGGAGATTTGCGGATAGGCGATATGCATAAAATATCAATAAAAAACTATGAAAAGTACATAAAAGGCCTCATGGATATCAGCAGGGCCATAACTTCTGACCTCTATCTGGAGGATATCCTCAAGTTGATTGTTATGGTAACCGCCAATGTCACGGGAGTTCAGATCTGCTCCCTGTGGCTTATAGATGAAAGCGAGACCCCGAAGAAGATAAGACTCAAGGCTACCCAGGCCATAGACCCTGACTATGTGAAGGACAGGGCCTTGACCATGGACGAAGGAGTGGTCGGCTTTGTGGCATCCAACAACCGGCCCCTAATACTGGAAGACGTTTTAAAGGAGCCCAGGTTCAAGGAAAAGGAGATGGCAAAGAATCTGGGTCTCGTCTCCATGGTCAGCGTGCCTCTCAAGGTAAAGGATAAGAACGTCATCGGGGTGCTCAACTGCTTTACGGCCGAACACCACAAGTTCTCTGAGACGGAGGTGAATCTCATTACCACGGTCGCAAATCAGGCGGCCGTAGCGATCCTCAATACGGAGCTGATGGTCAAGACCCAGGTAATACAGGAAGAACTGGAGACCCGAAAGCTTGTGGAAAGGGCCAAGGAGGTCCTCATGCACCGTCGCGAAATGGACGGGGAAAAGGCCTTCCGGTGGATTCAGAAACGAAGCATGAACTCCCGCAAATCCATGCGTCAAATAGCAGAGGCGATCCTGCTTTCAGAAGAGCTTAATTAACTTTCGCTTTTTCCCTTCCCCCGGCAGTTTTACCCAATTCCATTTTCAGTAAAACTCAGCTTTGTCCGGTTAGGATATTGCATAGTAAAATTTATCGATTGTAAAGGGC
>CAZGIZ010000088.1:0-13506 GCA_964526655.1 uncultured Desulfobacteraceae bacterium
AGATGGACGCAGCCCTTTATATTGAGCTCGAGCTTCACTCCTTTTCCGCCGATTACGTAATTCATCTCCTTTACCAGGCCGGCCTTCTTGATTTCCTGAACGCAATTCTCGACCACCTCTTCAGGAGAATTCCCCTGAATATTCTTTGACTGGATGAAATCGACTCCCACCAGTTCGACCTTCCAGGCTGCGCAGCCCGAAAGCTCGTGAAATAGGAGTTCCTCAAGCCTTACTAACATATCGTTGCAATAGGTCATATCATTCATATCTCGGCCTCTCCTTGTTTCCAAATTCTTCCCAGTAAACCAGGTCCTCCAGCGGCAGCTTCGGCCTTGGATGTTTTCTCTGTTCCTTTGGCCAGCCGATGGCGACATAGGCTATTACCTTGTATTCTCCCATTCCCGTCGGGATCTTGAGAATCTCCTTGAACTGTTTGGCATGTCTGGTACTGGCTACAGGGCCGTGTACCCAGCATGCCCCCAGACCCAGGGAGTGGGCCTCCAATAGTATATTCTCGATCGCGGCGGACAGGTCATAGGGGACGTCCACCGAACCCTCCATTAGTGTGCCGATAACCGCGATGACCACTGGCGCATGACGGGCGAATTCCGAGACCTCCCCGGAATACATGAAACGAAGGACTTCCGCCCTTTTTTCCGGATCCTCTATCTTGGTAAACCTCTCCTGCATCTCACCGAGGCAGTACCAGGCTGTCATGCGGGAGCCGCTTCCGATCTTTGCCAGCCTGCCTATCTTGTCTTTTGTCTTCTGATCCCGAATTACGATAAAGCGCCATGGCTGATAGTTTTCACCTGTGGGCGCCCATCGGGCGGCCTCAAGGATCTTGTCTATTATTTCGTCGGGAACAGGGTCAGGTTTATATCTCCGGATACTCTTCCTGCTGGTCAGGACATCAATAATATCTTCCATAAAAAGACCTCCTTAACTTCCTGATTTCCGTTACCAGTGGAGCGGAAATTTCAGGATAACGATAAAATTAACCTAATTTATGTTTATCTGTAAACTCAAAAATTTTGATACGCACCATTAGCTATCGGCATTCAGCTTTTGTCCGCCTTCATTTGACATTCTCCCGGATATATTTAACGATCTCATCCGGATCCGTACCCGGGAGAAATACCCTGCGAACACCCGCGTTCATCAGCGCCGGGATCTCCTTTTTGAGAATGATGCCGCCTGCGATCACCATGACATCATCCCCGCCTCTTTCCTTTAACGCCTTCATTACCTTAGGAACCAGGACCATGTGGTCTCCCGCCAAAAAGCTCAGACCCAATACATGAGCATCCTCCTGGAGTGTCGCGTTGACAACCTGCTCCACTGTCTGTCTCAGGCCCGTGTAGATGACCTCCATGCCGGCGTCCCTTAAAAAGCGGGCCACAACCTTCGCGCCCCGGTCATGACCGTCAAGGCCGACCTTTGCGATTAATACCCGAATCTTTCGTTGTTCACCCATGTTCTCCGGTTCTCCGATAATGTCCTGGGAAAAATGCCTTGCGCCTTGCGCCCCGCGCCTTGAGCCTTATATATACGTCGGCGCCTCGAATTCGCCCCATCTCTTTCGCATGCGGCCGCAGATCTCCCCGATTGTGGCGTATGCCTTTACGGATTCAATAATAGAGGGCATCAGGTTTTCGCCCTGTTCCATGGCATGATCAAGCCCATCCAGGGCCTTCTTTACCGCTTTATCATCCCTCTTTTCCCTGAGGCCGGATAACCTCTCTATCTGATTTTTCTCCACATTGGAATCCGCCTCAAAGATATTATGTTCTCCGAATTCCCCTTCCTCGGGCATTACATATTTATTGAGACCCACGATAACCTTTTCACCGCTCTTTATCCTCTTCTGGAATTTGACGCTCGACTCCTGTATCTCTTTAAAGACAAAGCCGTTTTCAATGGCGCCGAGCATCCCTCCCATGCTGTCCAGCTTTTTAAGATATTCGGAGGCCCTTTCCTCTATCTCATTTGTAAGGGACTCGACATAGTATGAACCGGCCAGGGGATCGATGGTGCTGCACAATCCCGACTCATGGGCCAGTATCTGCTGGGTCCGGAGGGCGAGCCTTGCGGACTCCTCCGTGGGGATGGCGTATCCCTCGTCCCAGCAGGCCGTATGTATGGCCTGGTTGCCGCCCAGAATCCCCATGAGGGCGTGCATCGCGATCCTGACGATATTGTTCAGGGGCTGTTGAGTGACCAGGGTTGAGCCGCAGGATCCACTGAATATCCTGAAGAGATAACTCTTGGGATCCTTTGCCTGGAAGCGGTCTCTCATAATTCTTGCGAAGAGCCTTCTGGCCGCGCGGTGCTTTGCCACTTCCTCGAAGAGGTCCATGTAACATCCGAGGCTGTATGAGAGGCGGGGGGCAAAATAATCCACGTCGAGGCCCCTCTCCCGCGCCTTTTCAATATAGGTAATGGCGTCGCCAATGGTAAATGCCAGCTCCTGAACGGCATCTGCCCCCGCCTCTCTGAAATGATAGCCCGCGATATTGAGGGTGTTCCATCTTGGGACATGTTTCGCGCAATACTCCACAATATCCAGACTGAGTTTGATACTCGGCTCCGGGGGAAAGATATAGGTGCCACGGGCTATAAACTCCTTCAGGATGTCGTTCTGAGTCGTGCCTGTCAGCTTTTCCTGGGCCACTCCCTGTTTTTCGCCGACGGCGATGTACATGGCCAATAAGACCGTGGCAGGCGCATTGATCGTCATGGATGTGGAGACCTTGTTAAGGGGAATTTCGTTGAAGATGATCTCCATGTCGGCGAGGGAGTCAACTGCGACACCAACTCGGCCTACAGATCCCTCCGAGAGGGGGTCATCGGAGTCATATCCAAGCTGGGTGGGGAGATCAAAGGCCATGGAAAGGCCCACCATCCCCTGCTCCAGGAGGTAACGATATCTCTTGTTGGTGTCTTCGGCCGTGCCGAATCCGGCATAGTTCCTCATGGTCCAGAGCCTGCCCCTGTACATGGTCGGATATACCCCCCTGGTATAGGGAAATTCACCAGGAAAGCCCTGATCCGTTGAATAATCCCAGTTTTCCAGGTCCAGCGGCGTGTACAGCCTTTTTACGGGGATGCCGCTTTCCGTGACAAAAACCTCCTGGCTTTCAGGGGACCGGTCCAGGACCTTTTTGAGGGGCCCTTCTTCCCATTGCTCCATCCTTTGTCTTAGATCTTCCATATACTACTCCTAAAGATTTTGGATGCTGATTTCATCTTCCCCTTCTTCCGTCAGGCACTTGATCACATGGTTTCTCGCGCCCTGAATATGTGACCTCATGATCTCGATGGATCCCAGGATATCTTTCTTTTTTATACCTTCAACAAGCCTCTTATGATCCCTTGCGGAAATCTCCATCCTTTCCCGGTCATAGTTATTCAACCTGGAGCGAAGATAGATATGTTCGAAATTCCTCTTTAAGAGGTGTCTCAGGACCCTGTTTTTTGCCGTTAGGGCGATTTGCGTATGAAACTCCATGTCCAAGTGGAATTTTTTCTGGGTGTAGAATGGGGGTGTATAATCTTCGTGTGCCAGCCGTTTCTCTTCCAGGGCCGGTATATCCTCTTGATCTCCGACCTTGATCGCCTGTTCCACTGAATAGACCTCAAGCGCCTCGCGGACGCCGAAGGCCTCCCAGATCTCGTCGATATCTATGGGTTTGACGTAGAATCCACGGAAATTCTCCGAGGCCACAAATCCTTCCTGTTCAAGCCGGTTGAGGGCGTTTATTATGGGGGTCCTCGACATGTTCAGAATCCGGCACAGGTCGCTGTAGACAAGCCTCTGTCCAGGGACCAGCTTTTGCTGAAAAATCATGTGCTTGATTTTGCGGGCAGCCTCATCGATAAGCGGTTTAGACTCCCCATTGTTATTGGTTTTTTCCATTTGCCTTATCTCTGCACTATCTGATATTCTCTTCATACTCGTTGTCTGAGATTGTGAGTTCGTATTGAAATTTAATTTCATATTTAATTTTATCCCGGGTTGATGTCAAGGAAAAAGTTGAGATATCTTAGGGAGTCAAGCAAATTAAATTTTAGCATACATTTTAATGCATGTAAATTAATAAAGAGATTTGTAGAGTTTATTATATTGATATTATTGTATTAATTTGTTTGCTCAATGTATTAAAAATTTTATCTTGACAGGGAAATTATCATTCAATATAAGATGAAATTGAATTAAATATGTAATTAAATATCAAAGAAAGGAAGACCAATGATCAAAAAGGTAAGCCACATTGGTATTGGTGTTAAAAATCTGAAGGAAACAAGGGATTTTTTCCAGGAGAACTTCGGTCTCTCTTTCTCTAAGCAGGAAAATTTCGGTGAGCTGATCTTCTCATTTGTCCCCTTTGATGAAGGCACTGACCTTGAACTGCTCCAGTCGACAACCCCTGACGGGACAATTGCAAAATTTATAGGGAAAAAGGGTGAGGGAATTCATCACATCTCCTTTGAGGTTGACGACATCCAGGCCGAACTTGATCGCCTGAAGGCGAAGGGGCTTACGCTTATTAATGAAAAGCCCTATCCGAACGCCCATGAGGATCTGGTTGCCTTCATACACCCCAAGAGCACCTTTGGAATATTAGTGGAGTTGATTCAGCCCAAGTCTCATTGATTTCAGGGGAAGTTAAAAATAAAGACTCTAAAGCAGGCCGTTGCAAGCAGGAGAATTCATTATGGCTATAACAAAGACATGGGAAAAGGAGCTTGCCAGGCTCCAGGCGAAAGAGAAAGAAGCGTTGGAGGGGGGTGGAGAAGACCGCCTTAAAAAACAGCGGGACATGGGCAAGATGACCGCCCGCGATCGGATCGAATATCTCCTGGATCCGGGGAGTTTTGTCGAGCTGAACATGATGGCGGAGCACCAGTGCCGGGACTTCGGCATGGACAAAAAAAAGTTCCTGGGTGACGGGGTTGTAACCGGCCACGGCACAGTGAATGGAAGAAAGGTTTTTATATATTCCGAGGACGCATCTGTCCTGGGCGGCTCAACGGGCAAAGTACACGGGGCAAAGATACACTATGTCCTCAGGCTGGCCAGGGAGTATATGGTCCCGGTCATCTGCCTCAATGATTCCGCGGGGGCGCGAATCCATGAGGGAATGGACAATGTGTACGGGGTCACGGGCATGTTCTATCAGAACTCCCTGAATTCAGGCATTGTCCCCCAGATTGCGGCAATCATGGGCGATTGTACGGGCGGGGCCGTATATTCCGCGGCCCTCTGCGATTTTATCCTCCAGGTTGAAAAGACGGCCCATGCCTTTATCACAGGACCCGCTGTCATAAAGGAAGTGACCGGAGAAGAGGTCTCCTTTGAAGAGTTAGGCGGCACAAAGGTCCACACCACAAAATCCGGTGTAACCCATATCTCCACCAAAGACGATAGGGAATGCCTGGACAGTATTAAGCACCTCTTACAATATCTGCCCCAGAACAACAGGGAAAAACCGGCTAAAAGGGAAAGCTCTGATCCTGCGGACAGGGAGGTCCCTGAGCTGATCGACATGGTTCCCATTCAGGTGAATAAGACCTATGACATGCGGAAGGTCATCAAAATAATAGTCGATGATGGTGACTTTTTTGAGTTACATCCGAAATTCGCCCAGAATATAGTGATCGGCCTCGGCCGTATGGGAGGAATGGTGGTCGGTTTTGTGGGCAACAACCCCCGCATACTTGGCGGCTGCCTGGACATCGACTCTTCGGATAAGGCATCTCGATTTATTCGGACCTGCGACGCCTTTAACATCCCCCTGATCTCCATGGTGGATGTCCCAGGGTTTCTTCCCGGCACCCGCCAGGAATACGGCGGGATCATTCGTCACGGGGCAAAGATGCTTTACTCCTGGACCGAGGCCACGGTTCCAAAGATCTCCTGTATCCTCAGAAAGATGTACGGTGGGGCCATCCCCGCCATGGGAGTGCACCAGATCGGTTTTGACCAGGTATTTGCCTGGCCCTCGGCCGAGATGCAGATGGTAGGTGCAGAGCCCTCGGTCAAGATACTCTACCGCCGCGAGCTGGCAGCCGCCGAAGATCCAAAGGCATTCTTCGACAAGAAGGTCGAGGAGTATCAGGATCTCTACCTGACACCATATCATTCCGCGTCCCGGTCGGTAATCGATGCCGTTATTCATCCAAAGGATACACGGAAAAGGATTATTTCGGCCTTACAGATTTTAGAAGATAAGGCGGAACCGCCCAGACCCCACAGGAAACACGGGAATATTCCGCTTTAATGAAGCCGGGTATCTCTGGCTCGGCCATTATGTCCAATTTTTTTTTAAATCTAATAAATGGAGATCAATATGGAAAACAAGGAAAGTGTTATTGTAAGCGCGGTTCGGACGCCCTTTGGACGTTATTGCGGATCATTGAGGGAAATGGATTACTTTGATCTCGGGGCGATTCCCATGAAGGAGGTCCTGAAAAGAATTTCCCTGGACCCCAAAGAGGTACAGGAGGTCTTCTGGGGGGTGGGGGATACCTCTCCATGCAAGGATGTCTACACACCGGTCGCGGCCCGGCAGACCCTTTTAAAGGCGGGCCTGCCCGCTGAAACCCCGTCAATCGCCCTGGATAAGGCCTGCGTTTCCGCCATGTCAGCGGCAAAGCTCGCCACCATGGCAATCCGGCTCGGAGAGATCGATGTGGCCATAGCGGGAGGAGCCACGACATTCAGCCAGGAGCCTCTTATTGTCAGGGGGCTCCGTTATCAGGGGTTCAGGATGGGGGACGTGAAGATGGAAGACCCTCTCTTCGCCCTTGGCTACAAGGATTTTAATCCCGTTTCCGTGGATACCGATGACGTGGCCTTCGAGTATGGGTTTACAAGGGAGGACATGGATTCCTGGGCATATGAGAGTCACAGGAAATACGGCGAGGCCTGGAATGCGGGAAAGTTCAAGGATGAGATCTTGCCAATAGAGATCCAGTTCAAAAAACAGGACCCCTATACCCTGGATATCGACGAACAGTACAGGGCCAACACCACCATGGAGGGCCTGGCAAAACTTAAACCCATCTACGGCACCCGTGCCATCACGGCAGGAAACGCACCGGGTCTCAATGACGGTGCGACAGCTTTAGTCGTCATGTCAAAGGAGAAGGCGGAGGCCCTCAACCTGGAGATCCTTGCAACCATCATAGCCATGACGTCCGTTGCCATAGCGCCCAACCGGATGCCGGAAGGTCCCGGTGTTGCCATGAAAAAGGTCCTCCCATTAGCGGACATGAAGGTTGAAGACATAGATATCATCGAGATCAACGAGGCATTTGCCGCGGTGCCCCTGGTCAGCCTGGATGTCCTCATGGACAAGGATCGAAAAAAGGCGAAGGCCCTTTATGAAAAGACCAATGTAAACGGCAGCGCCATAGCCATAGGCCATCCCAACACATCAAGCGGCGCGCGGATCATGATGAACCTCATATACGAATTGAGGCGAAGAGGAGGGGGCTACGCCATGGGTTCCATCTGCGGCGGTCTGGCCCAGGCCGACGCCTGTATCCTAAAGGTATAGACAGGGGACCATAGTTACTGCTCATCCAAAAACCAATTTTTTTGGATTCGTGCTATCAGCAATCAGCGTTCAGCTCTCAGCTAAAGACATTAGAAAAAAATGGTTTGGCTGAAGGCTGATCGCTGACAGCTGAAAGCTACACAGAAATTGACTGTTTCAGTATATTTACTAGGTCTTCTTTGGAGAAGCACGCTGAGATGGGAGGAAAAAGGAAATGGATCTTCAATATATACTCTTTTCATCGGAGGACGGCATAGGAAGGATACAGTTCAACAGGCCCGACAAATTGAACGCCGTCAACAGCGATGTGTTGATGGACCTGGAAAAGGCCCTCGACCAATGCCATGATGATGAAGACATCCGTGTGGTTATCCTGACGGGGAATGAAAAGGCCTTTGTGGCCGGGGCTGATGTCAAGGACATGTCCACAGGGGACATCCGGTTCGCATATTCCCTGACAGAACTGACCCTTCGCGTCCAGGAAAAGCTGGCAGACCTGCCCAAGCCCACCATCGCGGCCGTCGCCGGCTATGCCCTGGGGGCCGGATGCGAGCTTGCCCTGTGCTGCGATTTCAGGATCGCCGCGGATAACGCTGTTCTGGGTCTTCCCGAGATCACATTGGGCATCATCCCCGGAGGAGGCGGGACACAGCGTCTCCCCAGGCTTGTGGGCCTTTCAGCGGCCGCTGAAATGATTTTGCTGGGAAAGAGCGTCAAGGCGGACAGGGCGGAAAACATGGGCCTTGTCAACAGGGTGGTTCCTTTGGACAGCCTTGAGAAGGAAACCCGGGAGTTTGCCGATAAATTGATAAAAATGCCCGCCATTGCCCTGCGGGCCGCCAAGACAGCCATGCGAAAGGGCCTGGGCCTGTCACTTAAGGACGGCCTGCAGATGGAACAGGACCTCTTTTGCATGCTCTTCGGGACCGAGGACCAGAAAGAGGGCATGGCCGCCTTTATGGAGAAACGAAAACCGGTATTTACGGGGAAGTAGGATGGGAATACTGCAATCTTTTAGTCTCAAGGATAAGGTCTCCATCGTGACTGGTGGAGGAAGGGGCCTGGGTCTTGCCCTGGCAGAGGGTCTTGCCGAGGCGGGCAGCAATGTGGTTATCTGCTCAAGAAAAGAATCCAACTGTGTTGAGGCCGCAAAGGGGATCGAAAAGCTTGGCGTGCGCGCAGCCGGTTTCGGGTGCGATATTACGGACCCGGACGACATTACAGGACTCAAGGACTTTGTCTTAGAGGAGTTCGGAAGAATAGATGTCCTGATTAATAATTCCGGCGCCACATGGGGCGCACTGACCGAGGATTATCCCCTCAAAGGATGGAAAAAGGTTATAGATGTGAATGTGACCGGGACCTTTCTCTGTTGCCAGATAATCGGAAAGGCCATGATCGAAAGGGACGGAGGCAAGATCGTCAATATCAGCTCCATCTTCGGCACTGTCGGCGCCCCCTCCGAGGTCATGGACGCCGTTGCCTATAACACAAGCAAGGGCGCCATGGACGCCCTGACCAAGGATCTGGCCGCCAAGTGGGCCAGATATAAGGTTTATGTGAATGCCATCGCGCCCGCCTTCATAGAGACGGAAATGACAGCCGTGACCATGGACAGGGGCAAGGAGGCCATACTGGGCCATGTACCCCTGAACCGGTTCGGAATTCCCCAGGACCTGAAAGGGGCGGTCGTGTTTCTGTGCTCGGCCGCATCAGATTACGTTACCGGAACCGTCCTGTATGTGGACGGCGGTTACAGGGCAATGTAAGGAAGCGGAGGTAGCCGCGTATATGCTAAATAATCTGTGAAGGAGTCTTTTTTCAATGGGATATGAATCAATCCGGCACAAGGCATTAGGCGCAAGGCTCAAGGTTTACTTTAAATGGGGCATCATTTTTTAAGATTTTTTTCCTTGCGCCTTGCGCCCTGTGCCCTTAGCCGCATATTGATATAGCTTTTAAAAAAAATATTGCACTGAATATCTATCGCCAGGTGTTACCGATGGGCAATGACTTCAAAAAAGTAGGATATTCGATAATCCAACAGATCAGAATTTTATCATTTAAATATTGAACGGGCGTTCATCGCCCTTACAGGAGGGAAACCCATGGCGGAAAAATTTATAAGCGAGAGGAATCTGAAGTTCCTCCTTAACGATGTCTTTGACATAAAGTCCTTAACCAAATATCCCTATTATGAAGAGCACAGCGGCGAGATCTTTGACATGGTACTGGATACTGCCATGAAAATAGGCACCGATCTCCTCAAGCCCAATCTCCAGGAGATGGACAAAAATCCGCCCCAATATATAGACGGCCAGGTCAAGGTGCACCCGAGCATGAAGGCCTTTTTAAAGGAATGCGGGGAAGGGGGCTGGATAGGCTCCAACGCGCCCATGGAGATCGGCGGCCAGCAGCTTCCTCTCATAATCGCCTTTGCCTGCCGGTTTATTTTCTCGGCCGCTAACTACTCGGCTATGGTCTATCCCCTCCTGACGGACGGCGCCGCCCACCTGATCGAGGCCTTTGGCTCAGAGGAGCTCAAGGAGACTTATATCCCCAAGATGTATTCAGGGGAATGGCAGGGCACCATGGCCCTTACCGAGGCCCAGGCAGGCAGCTCCGTTGGCGACGTGACCACGATCGCTGAACCCACGGATGAAGGATACTATAAGATCCGGGGCCAGAAGATATTTATCTCCGCGTCGGATCACGACGCCGTTGAAAACGTCGTCCATCTGATGTTAGCCCGCATCAAAGGGGCTCCCCCGGGAGTCAAAGGAATCTCCCTCTTTGTGGTGCCGAAGTTCCGGCCGGAAGGGAATGGGGAGATGGTCTTCAACGATGTCAACATTGCGGGACTTTACCACAAGCTGGGCTACCGGGGTTCTCCCATCACCCAGATGAGCATGGGTGAAAACGATGACTGCCGGGGCTGGCTTGTGGGTGGACCCAATAGGGGCCTGGCCTGTATGTTTCAGATGATGAACGAGCAGAGGATCGATGTGGGACTGGGTGCGTCCGGCATTGCTTCGGCGGCCTACTATGCCTCCCTTGAATACGCGAAGGAGCGTCCCCAGGGAAGACGGCTCACGGATAAGGATCCCTCCAAACCCCAGGTGCCCATCATCGAACACCCGGACGTGAAGAGGATGCTGCTTTTCCAGCGGTCCATTGTGGAAGGGTCTCTGTCCCTCCTGTTCCAGTGCGCCAGGTACGCTGACATGGAGATCGTCACGACAGGGGAAGAAAAGGAGAATTACTCCCTTCTCCTGGACCTCCTGACACCCGTGGCCAAATCCTACCCGGCTGAAATGGGTATCTTCTCAGTGAGCCAGGGTCTCCAGATCCTCGGCGGGTACGGCTATTGCGATGAATTCCCCCTTGAGCAGCATTACAGGGACGTGCGGATACATCCCATTCATGAAGGCACCACAGGCATACAGGGACAGGATCTTCTCGGCAGAAAGGTCAGGATAAAGGACGGCAAGGCCTTCAAGCTCTATGAGGAGGAGTTGCAAAAGACCATTAATGCGGCTAACGATTTGGCTGAACTCAGGCCCCATGCCGCGGATCTGGCGAAGGCCCTGGAGACACTCCAGAGGGTCACCGGGCATCTCATGGGTGTGGCTGATACGGAGGGCCCGGATATATTCCTGGCGGATGCCACCCTTTACCTGGAGTTTTTCGGTATCATCAGCGTGGCCTGGCAGTGGTTGCTCCAGGGCACCACGATCCAGAACCAGCTAAAGGGGACACCCTCGGAATCGGAAAAGGCCTTTCTCGATGGGAAGATGTATGCCATGCGTTATTTTTTCTCCTATGAACTGCCTAAAATCCAGGGCCTGGCGGAGCGGCTGACGAACAGCGACGGTCTTACCGTCGAGATGCAGGCGGAACATTTTTTTGATTAAACCATTATGAAAGGAGAACCGGACATATGGAAATAAAAAAGATAAGCATTATCGGCAGCGGCATCATGGGGAGCGGTATCGCCCAGGTGAGCGCTGTCGCGGGATACGAGGTCAGGATTCAGGATATCAGTAGCGAGGCCCTTGACAGGGCCAAAAAGGGTATTGAAAAGAGCCTTAACAAATTTGTGGAAAAGGGCAAAATGGAAGAGTCGGCCATGAAGACGGCCCTTAACATGATCCAATATGTGTCCGGTCTCGAAGATGCCTGCAAAGACGCGGACCTGATTATCGAGGCCGTGTTTGAGGACCTTGCCCTCAAGCATGAGATATTTAAAAAGATCGACAGCGCCGCCAAGCCGGAGGCAGTCCTGGCTTCCAACACATCGGCCCTGCCCATCACGGAGATAGCAAGCGTGACCAAGCGGGGAGAGAAATTCATCGGCCTCCATTTTATGAATCCTGTACCCCTGATGAAGGGGGTCGAGGTCATCCGCGGCCAGCTTACTTCAGATGACACCTTTAAGTCCTGCTGGGATTTTGTAAAGGCCCTGGGAAAGGACCCGGTTGAGGCCGTGGATTATGCCGGTTTCATCGTGAGCCGCCTGGTGGATGTCCTCATGAATGAGGCGGTCAAGATGGTGCAGGAGGGCAACCGGCCCGAAGACATCGACAAGGCCATGGAGTTATGCGCGGGCCATCCCATGGGACCGTGCAAGCTGCTGGATCTCGTGGGCGCGGAGATCGCCATGCACGGCATGGAGACCATGTCACGTGATTTCGGGGACGAATATAAACCCCACCCGCTGCTCAAAAAGCGCGTCCTGGCGGGGCTTCTGGGAAGAAAGACCGGCAAGGGATTTTATGATTATTCCAAATAAAGAAAAAAGAGGAGTCGAGGAGTCAGGGTTCGAGGGGTCAAGTAAAAGCTGACAATATTCCACGGCATATAATAAATATTGATTCGCTCAATTTGAGATAAGTATTAAAATCTTGGCGAATCCTCCACCGGAGGTAGGTACTATATCTCTCTTCAAGGCGATATCTTTTTGAAATTCCACTGGACACGGCCATGACCAAATATGAGGGGTTTATACCTGTGAACCTTTTAGAAATGATCTCC
Source organism: uncultured Desulfobacteraceae bacterium (assembly GCA_964526655.1). Taxonomy (GTDB): domain Bacteria; phylum Desulfobacterota; class DSM-4660; order Desulfatiglandales; family HGW-15; genus CAZGIZ01. The sequence continues at coordinate 12,600 of CAZGIZ010000088.1, forward strand.
AAACATGGCAAACCCCTCATATTTGGTCATTTGCTGTAAAGCAGGTAGATATCGCCTTGAAGAGAGATATAGTGCCGGATAATTATATTCAGTACTACGCTTAAAAAAAAGGAGAATAAATGTTAGAAATCCGGGATTCTGTAGCAGTAATTACGGGCGGGACCGGCGGCATCGGCATGGCCCTGGCCCGATACTGGCTCTCAAAGGGGGGGAAAGTCGTCCTGGCGGATGTCATAAAAGAGGCACTTGAAAAGGCTGAAGAGGAACTTGAAGGCGATGTGGCCACCACCTTCTGCGATATAACAAAGGAAGAGGACTGCGCAAAGCTCGCGGATCTGGCCATAGAGCGATTCGGCAAGATTAATCTTGTCGCCCCGTTCGCGGGCATTATAAAGGACGGTCTTTTTCTCTCAACGGACAGGGAGACTGGAAAGGTCAATAAAAAGATGGCGCTGGATGATTTCAAGAGGGTCGTGGACATCAACCTGACCGGCGTCTTCCTCACGGTCCGGGAGTGCGCGGAGCGGATGATCAATCACAACTGCCGCGGTCTCATATGTCTTATCTCATCCACAGGCTCTCTGGGTACGGCGGGCCAGATCAACTACTCCTCCACCAAGGCGGCCATGTCTGTAATGCCCAAGGTCATCACCGCAGAGTTTTTTCGCCGTGGTATTTCCGACAGGTTACGATGCGTGGCCGTGGCCCCCGGTTACGTGGGGACCCCCATGGTCAAGGGAATGAATCAGAAGGCCCTTGAGAAGATCCTTCAGGACGTCCCCATCGGCCGCCTGGTAGAGCCCGAAGAAGTGGCATCTTTTGTGGGTTATCTTTATCAAAATGAGGCTATAGCGGGTGACGTCTTCTTTATCCACGGCGGCCTGCGTCTCGGTTCAAAGGGTTGAGA
>CAZGIZ010000088.1:13606-19347 GCA_964526655.1 uncultured Desulfobacteraceae bacterium
GATTTCGATATAACCCTCATCCGCATTGATTCTGACAAAGTCTCCCGTGCTGATACATTCAAGAGGATCATCCTCCAGTTGATGTATCATTGGCGTACCCGTAATGATGGCGCTGACTGCCACCACACCCTCGGCCTTCCTGTTTATGATCCCTTTCGGGGCATTACCGCGTTTATAGGCAGCATAGAACTGCCAGGAACCCGTTGTTGACCCCTTTCCCGCAGGAAAGACCAGTATCTTTCCTGCCACACTCTGCCCTTCCAACTCGTGGTCCGGCTCCCTGATTATTCCACTGTTCGGGTCCATTCCGCCGGTAAAGGATATGGGCATACGGGTGACGATGGCATCCCCTTCTGCAATACCTCCGGTAACAGGTTTTCCCTTGATTTTAATTATGATCTTCCCCTCCATCTGCCTGAAATGGCCGTTTGTACCAGTTCATGAGTGGAACCAAACCATGTATCCATACCCGTGACGTTATGGGCATAATAGTTGGCCCTGGCGGAATTTATTGCCACTACCCTGATCCCGCGCTCCGGGAGGTAGAGATAAGGGCCACATGCAGCGCCTGTATCGGCTACGATCCGGCCGCCGGCCTTTTTAATTATCTTGTCGAGTCCCATCCTCCTGGACAGGGTCTTGACCCACCTGGAAGTGCAGATCCATAGTTCCGTCTCAGAATGAATCCTTTGGCCTTCCAGCATCTCGGCAATCTCCTGTACCTCCTGGATGGTACACTGGGGACATCCAAAGATGACAAGATCCACCTTATCCTCCTGGCTGGTGGAAATCTCCCTGTGGGCATTTTTAATATTTTCCGGCTCAACGGAAATTGTTGGTAACGATTTGACAACACCACCGAAGGCGGCCTCCAAGGTATTTGCTTCAGGGGTTATGCCCACCAAATGGACAAGGCCGACACTCCCTGTAACGGTTAAGGTATAAAGGAGTCCCTTAACGTTTTGAATGGTAAGATCTGGAGGCAGGTTGATAAATACCGGAATCCTGTCCGCTATGATCTTTCCCAGATGCCAGCCCAAGGCCTGATAATCTGCTGTTGTCAATGTTTCAAAATCGAGCCTGTTGGTGTCGACGAGGACCTGGGCCCTCCTATTTTCCGTGAGGTGCAGCCCCCACTCAGGGATAACACCGGTAATGGCGGCGGCAAGGACAACATGATCTCCATCCCGGTTTGATCTAGCCCCTATCACCGAGTTGGCATAGACCTGACTACCGGAAGAAGCCCAGGCGATATGGTCCCCGAAACGGGGCAGATTCCCCAAAAGATAATGATGGCATGAATAGGTCAGGGTCACCCCGAGTGATCTCAGGGCATTATCGATCCTTTTTTGCACCTCCTGGTAGAAGACAGGGACCTTCAGTTCGTCCGCATCTTCAAAATCGAACTGTTCGGGGTTTTTGGTCGTGAAGACTGATACCCTGGTTCCCCCTTGGGCCATCGCCTCCAGCCACTCAACCCCTTCGTCCATCAGTACCGAGTAATTCCCAGCTATATGGGTGCTGGTTACGGGAATCATCCTCCCTGCGTCGCAGGCGTCTCCGTAGGCAACAAGAGTCTCCATGGCCTTTTTGGCACCGGAACCGTGGCCCCCTTCCAGCATTTCTTTTTCTCTATGTGTTAGTTCCATCCGGTCCCCTTTACCGCGTTTTCAAAGGAAAAGCGTTCTTCAAAGTATCAGATATGACCTTGAAGGACGATTTATAAAAAAGAATCAGTTTACCTTGAGGACCAGTCCGGCAGCAGTATCTCCGGCAGCACATCCGGCAAACAGGCCGTAGCCTCCCCCTTTTATGACCAATTCCTCGATCATTTCAATGATACATCGCATGCCTGTCGGCCCCTGGGGATGGCCGAATATTAAAGAACTCCCATAATTGTTGAAGATCTTTTCATCGATCCCCATAAGCTTCCCCATGACCACATCGTTAACGGTGAAAGGATTGTGGGTTTTAACCGCTCCAAGGTCCTTCACCTTGATGCCGGCATTTTGCAGGGCCATTTCCGCACAGGGCGTAACCGCTGCGGCCATGTAGGCCTTTTTGGCCCTCGCGTACCCATAGGAAAGGAGTTGAATGGTCACGCCATGGTCCGCTGATAATTCCGTGGCTTTCTCCTTGGTGGTGATGATCATGCCCGCATTGGCATCGGCGGGATGGGTCTGTGCGCCATATGTAAGGATACCGTCGGGAATGACCGGTCGCAGGTTGGCAAGCCCTTCCTCCGTGCAAGGGGTTATGCCCTCGTCTTCCTCAAGAATAATAGTCTTCTTTTTGGAAATCCTTACCTCAATGGGAAGCATATACCGCTTCTGGAATTCCCTTTCATTGGCAAGGGCGTCGAGGTACTTTTGATAACGACTCAATGCAATCCAGTCTGATTCCTCCCGGGTCACCCCATACTCTTTTGCAACGTTTTCGCCGGTCTGGAGCGCTGAGACGCCTGCCACCGGGTCCAATACAAAACCATCAGCCATCCAGCTTTCAAAATCCGGTTTCCCTCCTAATCCTGTCGTGTTGGGCCATATGGAATGGGGAGAGTTTGAGCATCGGTCAGTGGTAGCGACAAAAACACTCCGTTTGTCTCCCGTTTCAACAAACATGGCGGCATAATTCATTGAGACCGCTGAGGTCGCGCAGGCTTGAGCAATAAGGGGACCGCTGATTTTTTCATTTCCCATGAGAGAGGCAAAGAGAGGCGGGGCGAAGAACCACTGTTTTTGGGGCACCGTGGTACCGAGGACCAAATAGTCAAAAATTTTGGTGTCGATTCCTTTCAATTCAAAAAATTTTTTAGTCGTAGCCGCGCCACACCTGACTGCGTCTTCATTTTGAAGACTTCCCTGCCATCGAATGAACGGGGAACTCCAATAGCCCCCATACGGAATAAAAACATTCTTGAACATGAGACTCCTCCTCTAAAATGTCACTGCTGTATTAAGTAAAGGGTGTTTTTCAGGATCAAAGGAATTCCCCTGAATAATACTGTCCCTGAGTTTCCTTCGGAATATGAGATTTTCGAATTAATAATTGCTATTTTATAAGTTGTAAAGCTATTTTTAGGATGAACCTGTTGATAATGTGCCAAAAACATATTAATTATAAGAAAGAGTCTTCCGGCCTTAATAGGGCCGTAATCCATTCAAACCGGATAGTAGGCTGTAAACGATGATTAGCCCGCAGTATGATTGAACAATGTAAACGCCGGGGAAGGAAAATGGTGAAAATGGACATCAAGGATGAAACGTGGGTCTGGGTCGTGGTGCAGGACCCGGGCGGGAATGAAATGTTCCTGGGCCAGCACGACGGGGTGAACGACATATCCTTTATTCCCGCCTTTGGTGAGAAGGCCGAGGCCCAGGCCTGCCTCGAGCTGCTGGTAAGGGATGAGGGGATGAAATACGAGGTCCAGGCTATCCGCTACGGGCTACTGGCCCGCTACGCCTCTGAGAATGGTTTCATGATCTTTATCCTGAAGGGCAACGGGCAAGTGCTTCAAAGAATAGAGCCGAAAACAAGATTGAGGGAACGGACCAAAGGGAGGAAAGACAACGAATTGGATCAATAGGAAAACTTCTCTTTGTAAATACGAGATCTTCTGAAACCAAGCCTTCTAAGATTGCTGCAGACCTCTTTCATCATGGGTGGTGGGCCGCAGACGAAAACGGCTGCTTCACGGTCATGTCCAGGTAGGAGTTCCCGGAGCGTTTCAATAGTCAGACGACCTTTGGGACCCTGGAAGTTATTCTGACGTGTCAGGACGTGGTGAATAGTCAGCTTGGGGTTCTTTTCCTTCATGACCTCAAGCTCCTCCCGGTACAGTATATGCCCCTCGGTCCGGTTGCTCCAGATAAGGGTCACTCTCCGGTGGTCACCCGTATCAACCATATAACGAAGCATGCTGAGCATGGGTGTGATACCGATTCCACCGGCGACCATGACAATCTCCCTATCAGGGACAGGGCGAAGGGCAAGGTAGCTGAAGAGGCCGTAGGGCCCATCCACCGCGGCCCTGTCCCCTGCCTTGACACGGCCTATCAGGGCGGTGAAGTCACCACTGCACTTTATTGTGAACATGCAGCTTTTCGGCCTCGTGGGAGTGGAGGAGATGGTCCAGTGATGCCTTTCCACAGGGAGTCCTTCAGAGAAGAAGGTCACGAAGGCGAATTGACCGGGCGCGTAAGAAAACATTTTTCCTTTACCGGGGGTTAATTCAACCCCATAGGTGTCCCTTCCCACAGATTCGGCCTTCGTCACGTTGTAGGGCCGCCCCTTGAGGTACATGGGTTTGATAAGGGTCGTCCAGGCGAAAAGCGCCGCGTATAGCAAAAGGGCTGTACTCAGGCCAAATAGCAGCCAGCCCCGGTGAAAGTCGTCGGTCACATTCCATACGTGAAAGGTGAAAACAGCCACGGCGCCGAACATCGCGAACCGATGCATTAAATACCATTTCTGGTAAGGGATGGCCAAAAACTTTCGCCACAGGGCGGCGCATACCCCCGTCCACAGACCGGTCAGAAGAAGGACTCCAAGGAGCATGGGCCAGATGGCAAGACGCAAAGGACCGATCTCTGCGGTGCTCGATGAGAACATGAACAAGGGGTGAAGCGAAGCTAAAATCACCAGGGAAAGCCCCAGGATCCGATGAAAATAGAGGAGCCGGTGCAGACCGAAGACACGATCCAGAAGTTTCAGCTTTGAACTCAAACCGAACTGGAAAAAGAGGAGTGTCGCGGCCAGAAGACCGAATATCCTGCCGGTTGTCTTGGGCCATCCCTCGGATTCCGGTAAATCGGCGGCCTGCCTGCCCTGGACCTGTCCGGTACCTGGCGGCGGGTTGCGATCTTCATAAACCAGCAGCGATGCGAGTCCCAGGATACAGGCAGCCAACCCCAAAATAACGATACCCGAGATCATGCGGCGAGTGGGCGACATGATGCTCATTCCGCGCATCCCCCTTCCCGCCTCATGGCCACACCGCCGGGCCAGTGAAAGCGTAAAATTTTGTGGGCCAGAAGGATCTTGGCCCAGAGAATGATGATATCCGGGAGGGTGGATTTCAAGACGACGTTAATAACCGTGACCGGTATATTCCAGGTTGTGATGGAAAAGTAGGCCATACCTACTGTCCCTGCCGCAACGGTGGCCCAGGTAAAAATGTATGCATAGGGCACCGTATCCCGCCGGTTGAACAAGAACGGAATGCCCAGCGTGTTCACTATTGTGAAGAAGAGCGGAATCCAATTGAAGAGGCTCTCCGACGGCGGATGAATGCGAACGTGCAGGAGCAGACCTCCGAGGGAAAGAAAGAGAAAAGCCAAAATCAGCTCACGGATTTCTCGGCGAAACATAAGATAACACACTTTCTTTTCTGGGGTTCATTCGCCTTCGCCAGAATACCCTGCGGCCGCCGCAGGGATGAATGGCGAGGTGAATCACGGCGAAGCTCGTAAGAGCGACGCCGGGTTGGCTATGGCGTAATTCCGCTTGATACCCCGCCGCTTGTCGGAGCGAAGCGTAGATCCCGCTCATCGGGGCGGTGGGGAGCTTCATTTCAGGTCCTCGGTCCGGTTATCATATCAGGCCCGGTCTTGAAAAAACTATGGGGTGAACACTGTATTTCTCAATCTGAAGCCATTTATCTTGACCCAGTGTATTCAATTCCCTATGTTTTCATTTAATTGAGCCTGTATTCGTTGGAAAGGAGGGAAAATCATGGACCT
>CAZGIZ010000089.1:0-19241 GCA_964526655.1 uncultured Desulfobacteraceae bacterium
TTCAAGCCATAACTTCCTTATCTTAAACGAAATCATAGGCATGATTTATCCTTTATTAATATGACAAAGCTGTCCTTATGTGTCAATGATGAAAAATATGCTGGTAAATGCCTCATGGACAACGGGACCGATGCGTGCTATAGGGATATGCGTCGCAGAAAAACCCCTATCCTAAATCACAACCAAAGAGGAGGATTGTTATCATGAAGATTGACATTTTCACGCACGTCATAACACCGAAATACAAGGAGGCCTTTTATAAACACTCGGACAAATTCCAGACCGAGAGAAATTTCCAGGAAAACAGGCCTGCCTTGACAGACCAGGGATTGAGGATGCGGATACTTGACAGGCATGAAGACGTGGCACAGGTGCTCACAGCCACCCTCCCTCCTCTTGAGGAGATCGTCGGTCCTGCTGAGGCAGTTGAGCTGGCGCGCATCTCCAACGACGAAATGGCGGAGATGATCGCAAAAAATCCCGCGAAATATGTGGCAGGGGTTGCGAACCTTCCCATGAACGATATGGACGCTACCCTGAAGGAGACAGAGAGGGCCGTAAAAGAACTGGGGTTCAAGGGGATTCAGATTCACACCCATATCCAGGGAAAACCCCTGAGTTCGGAAGAGTTCATGCCCCTCTATGAAATGATGGCCGGATTTGACCTGCCCATCTGGATCCACCCCTTCAGGAGGGTAAGTTCGCCCGATTACGCCACTGAAGACGTGTCATACAATCAACTGTTCTCCATATTCGGCTGGCCCTATGACACGACCTCGGCCATGACAAGGCTTGTCTTTGCCGGTGTCTTTGAAAAGTTTCCCAACATAAAGTTCATAACGCACCACTGCGGGGCCATGGTTCCCTACTTTGCCGCCAGGATAGTCGTTCACTATAATAACGGGTTGCAGCGCCTCGGTGCGGATCATTTCCCGGGGCTTACAAAACACCCCATAGAGTATTTCCGCATGTTCTACGCCGACACTGCCCTTAATGGAAACCCCTCCGCGCTCATGTGCGCCTTGGATTTTTTCGGAGAGGACCGGCTCCTCTTTGGAACGGATATGCCCTATGACCCCGAAAACGGCGCCGTGGCCATCAGGGAGACCATAGAGGCCGTTGACCGGATGGATATTACTGACGCGGCCAGAGAGAAGATCTACGAAGGCAACGCCCGAAGGCTGCTGCGCCTTTGAGAGCATCCCCTAAGATCCGGCCCTGAAAACAGATTTTAAAGCCCCCCCCTGCAGGCGATGGAGTGATTTAAACTTCTCATTCGCCAAGTCTAAAGGGGGGATATTTGTCTGTCATCAGGGCCGCATAGGCCCCTACTCTCATACTCCATCGATTCATCCCCATGATAAGGTCGAAGATGTCCCTCGGATATTGACCCTTGAACAGCAATACTACTCCCGCAAAAATAGCGAGGATAAAAATAAGCCCGCCATTACGAGGCCCTGCCCCTCCCTGGAAAAAAGCGATCACAATATAATGGGGAATGGCCAACAGCCACCATTTAATGAGCGCCAGTCCGCGGGACAACCTCTCCGGGTATTCAATCCGTAGGTCAGCGGGGTACTCGACAGGATCAAGCTTGAAGGGCGGGTATTTGTCCGTGCCAAGGGCCAGATAGCCGTAGAATCCGACACGCCATGTCCAGCGGAGCACCCCGACGTTGAAATCAAAGAGGCTGCGTGGGTACCTTTCAGTGAACAGGATGGCGAACAAGGATATTATCCATGCCACACAGAAGGCTATCCATAGAAAAATCAGGACAAAAAAATGCGGAATGAGTAAGAGCCATTTTACGAGCCACAGCCATCTCGACAGGGGTTCATCAACTTCGCCTTTAAGAAATACCGGATATGTTGCCGTCATAGCATCCCTCCTTGTGTTTTTATCTTAATAATATCATACCTATTTTTTGTAGTATGTCTTATAATATATTGCCTCTGAGGAAAAATAAGGAAACAAAAGAAAATATTAACTATAATAAATTTCAGAGGAGGACAAGAATATGATCGAGGAAATAAGGAAAGGCCTGCTCACGGGTCTCGGCGCGGTCCTGTTGACCAGGGAAAAGGCGGAAGAAGCGACCCTGAAACTGGTAAAAGAGGCCAAGATTTCAAAGGAAGACGCCAAGAACCTGGTTGATGACTTGCTTGCGACCGGGACACGGCAATGGTCGGAGATGGAAGCCTCCTTTTCTAAGGCGCTCCGTAAAGGCCTTGACAATCTGGATATCGCAGGCAAAAAAGAGCTGCACGGGCTGAAAACCAAGGTTGGAAAGCTTGAAAAACGGCTTGAGAAGATCGAGCAGGAGATGGGCGTCAAAAAGGAAGGGTAAGGTGGATCTCAAGACACTGTCAAATTTAGGCCGTTTTAAAGATATCGTCATGACCCTCTTAAAGTACGGATTTGACGATCTGATTGATCGCCTCGACATACCGGGCATTGAGCTTATCAAGAAGATACATAAAGCGGATCATGAAATGGGGACTTTTGAGAGAATCCGCCTCGCCCTGGAAGACCTGGGACCGACCTTTGTCAAATTCGGCCAGATTATGAGCCTGCGGCCCGACCTCCTGCCCGCCCCCCTGATCCATGAGCTCAGCAAGCTCCAGGACGAGGTGACCCCGGTTGATTTTTCCGAGATTAGAGAAACCCTTGAGAAAGGCATCCAGCGACCCCTGGAGGAAGTATTTTCCATTTTTGACCCGGAGCCCCTGGCCGCGGCATCCGTATCACAGGTGCATCGCGGGGTCCTGAAAGAGGAAGGTTTCATAGTATCGGTCAAGGTCCAGCGTCCCGGAATTCGCTCCAAAATCAGGACGGATCTGGACATCCTTGCCGCTATCGCGGAACGGCTTAATGAACGGGTCGAGAATCTGAAGACCTATGACCTGCCGAATCTCGTTCACGTGATCAGACGCAACCTACTTCGCGAGCTGGACTTCAATAGAGAAGCGCGCAACATGAAGATAGCGCGTTCCTATGCGGGTGAAAATCCCGAAATCTATATCCCCGAGGTCTATGAAAAATACTGTTCCGAGCGCGTTCTTGTCATGGAATATGTACAGGGAACGAGATTGAAGGATCTGGAGGCCGGGACCCTCAGCGACCCCCAATCCCTGGCCAGGCAGGGCCTGAAGGCCGCAATAAAGCAGATCCTTGAAGACGGCTTTTTCCATGCGGACCCGCACCCAGGGAATTTATTGATTACCGGTGATGAACGCATCTGCCTCATGGACTGGGGGATGACCGGCCGGCTTTCCGAGAGGGACCGCCACGAACTCATTGATCTCCTGAAATCGGTCGTGGACAAGGACAGCGAGGCCATGGTGCACGCCCTTTTACGGCTTGGCAGCGCGGAAGAGGCAATCAATCAGAGGGGTCTGGAAAGGGAACTCCTCGACATCCTTGACTCCTATTATGCAGTTCCAGTGAAAAAAATGAATATCGGTCAATTGCTGATGGCCGTCACTGGATTGCTCAGGACATACCGTTTGAGGCTGCCCCCGGAACTGGTCATCATGATCAAGGCCCTTGTCACTGCCGAAGGGACGGCCCGCCGCATCTACCCTGATCTGGATATCGTCTCCGAAGCAGAAGGGTATATTTCCGAGCTTGCGTTGGAAAGATTCAGACCCAAATCCCTCTGGCGAAACTTCCGTTTCGCCCTGTCTCAATTCTTTACTTTGCAGCAGGAGGTTCCAAGGCGCCTGGTAGAGATCCTGAACAGGATGGACAGGGGAGAGCTCACCCTGGGCTTCAGGCACGAAAATTTGGGCGGTCTCAGGAACACCCTCGACAACATCACCAACCGTCTGACCTTCGGCATCATTATCGCTGCCATGATTATCGGATCTTCAATGATCATCACCACGGGAATCGGTCCCCTGTTGTTCGGATTTCCCGCCCTGGGCGTCATCGGGTATCTCATCTCCGGGCTGTTAGGCCTCTGGCTTATCTTCAACATCATCAGAAAACGCAAATACTGAGTAACTTCTCAATAAGTCCGGGCAAATATAACTGGATTCCGGCCTGCGCCGGAATGACATTGCCAGTAAAATATTGTCATTCCCCTGTTTTTACAGGGGCAGGCTCTGCGAAAGCAAGAATCCAGGGGTTTCCCAGACTTTTGCTTTATTTAAATATGCCTGGACTTATTGTGAAGTTACAATACCCATCGAAAAAAGGCGGAGAGATCATGGGAGAAAGAGACTGATTTTCCGGAGACCTATGATAAAGGCGCCTGATCAGACAGGGATGCAGGCTGCCTTTTGAGCTGGAGTATTAGGGTAAGTGCAACGGCCAGTAATCCTCCTATATCCGTCATCAGCCCCGGTTTGATGAGAAGGAGGGCGGCTGCGAACAGAAGAATCCTTTCATGTATCAGGGTCGCCTTGGAAAAATATCCGATGATTGCGGCGCCGAGGCAGATAACACCGATAAGGGAGGTCACGACCGCGAAGGCTATATGGAGTGGAGAGCCCATCATCAGGAGGGATTTATTATAGACAAACATGTAGGGCAGCAGGAAACCTGCCAGCGCAAAGGTCCACGCCGACCACCCGGTCTTCATGGGGTCTGCCTTGGCAATGGCCGCACCGGCATAGGATGCAAAGGAGACAGGGGGCGTGACCATGCAGAGCATCCCGAAATAGAAGATAAACAGATGTGCCGATAGCTGGGGAATCCCCATATCGACCAGTGACGGTGCCACCGTCGCTGCCAGAAGGACGTAACAGACAACGGTCGGCAGGCCCATCCCGAAGAGCAGAGAGGCAAGCATGACAAGTGGCAGGGCGATAAACAGGGAGCCCGAGGAAAGGCTCATCACAAGCGAGGTGATCTTGTTCCCCATGCCTGTCAGGAGCACCACTCCGATAACCACGCCTGCAGTGATCGCGGCATTGGCTACCATGACCGAGCTTGTCCCTGATTCAGCAAGGGCTTTAAATATTTTGGAGGGACCCATCCGGGTCTCTTTGTTAAAGGCAGTCACGACAATCGTGGCCAGGAGGGAGTAGAGAACCGCGATCCGGGGAGAATATCCCTTTACCAGCATCAAGATCAGTACGAAAAGTGGGACAAAAAATATCCACTTTTTGTAAAAAATGCCTTTCAATTTCGGCAGCTCGCTTTTTGGCAGGCCCTGGATGCCAATCTTTAAAGAGTAAAAATGGACGACACTGAAGACCGCCATATAATAAAGGATGGCCGGTATGAGAGCCGCCTTGCACAGTGAAATATAGGGCACGCCCAGGAACTCGGCCATTACAAAGGCGGCCGCGCCCATAACAGGCGGCATGAGGGCGCCTCCGGAAGAGGCCGTGGCCTCAACTGCCCCGGCAACATGGGATTCAAAACCTATTTTTTTCATAAGGGGGATCGTGAATGTTCCCGTAGTGACCGTATTGGCTACGGCGCTCCCTGAGATAGTGCCCATCATGCCGCTGACCGCGATGGCTACCTTGGCGGGACCACCCCTCATTTTTCCGAAGATCGCCGTGGCCAGGTCTATGAAGAACTGGGTGCCGCCGCAGGCGCTGAAAAAGGCGCCGAAGGCTATGAACAGAAAGATAAAATGGACAGTGACCTTTAATGGAATCCCGAAGATGCCGTTTTTTGTCATGAAAAAGGTCGTGACGATCCGCTCGACACCATATCCCTTATGGGAGAGGGGTGGAGGCAGGTATTGACCAAAGAATGTGTAGAGCAGGAAAATGATAGCGATAATCAGGAGCGGCCATCCCACGGCCCGCCGTGTGGCCTCAAATACAAGCAGTATCGACAGGACACTGAAGAAGATATCCAGCCGGGTTGGAATCCCCACCCGGAAGATGAAGTCCCAGTAATCGATCCATATATAAACGGCGATGGAAAAACTCAAAAGCATAAGGATGATATCAATAAGTAAAAAGCCTCGTGCCCCCGGTTTTTCCTTTTTGAGGGGATAGTAAAGGAATGTCAGGCCCAGGGTAAAGGCAAGGAAAAGGCTGAACTGCCTCATCTCCTGGATGCTGAATGTCGCCATGGAATAGATCACGAAAAGGGAAAAACAGACGGCGACCCACTTGCCCAGGACTGAACGGGCCTTGGACCAGTCTCCCCCGGCTTTGTTTATCTCATCCACTATCCCCTCCCCTCAATATTCATCTGTTATTTCCAGAGGCCCTTTTCCTTAAAGTATCTGATGGCCCCGGGATGGAAGGGATTGGCCAGTTCAGACGCAGCCAATTCGGGGGTCAGGAGTTTGGCCGGGGCGTAAATCTTTGCCATGCAATCCAGGTTTTCTATTATTGCCTTGGCAAGGTCATGGACAAGTCCTTCGTCCATATCTGTCCGGCATATCAATTGAATTCCATTGTCCATGGTAAGGACCGGGTAATCGACGCCTTGAAAGGTATCTGGTGGATAGACATATTTTCCGTACAGAGGGTTTTCCTTTAAAAATTTGTTCAGGGTCGCTTCATCCCAGGCAAGGACCCTGATGGCGTGGGTAGTGGCCACCATCTTGGCCAGTTCCATGGTCAATATAGCACCTTCCACCGTGCCGTCCTTTAATGCCTCGGCCATATCGCCCGCTCCCAGGAAAAAGGGCTTGATGTCCTTTTTATAGTCGATGCCATAGCCGGCTAACTGCGATCTTGCCACAACCCCGAGACCGCCCGAGGCCGGACCCACAGCCACCTTTTTCCCCTTCAGTTCCGGGATGCTCTTTACATCGGATTTCTTGAGCACGACCCATACATTCGCGTTGGGGAGTAGCCGGACCACGACCCTGAAATCAATAGGCTTGTCCTTGAACATGTGCGATCCTTCCCTGGCGTAATATCCGATGGAGGGTGTGATTGTCGCCAGGTGCATCTTTCCCTGGCCTATGAGCCGCAGGTTCTCCGTGGTGCCTTCCGTGACCTCCGCCGTTATATTAACCTCGGGCAGGGCGCTGTTGACGCACTGGGAGATAGGAGCCCCTAAGTTATAGAAGATCCCGCCGACCGTTGCAGTGCCCATGGAGAGCTGTTCAACGGCTGAGGCGGTTCCGAACCATGACAGTGTCACTAATAAAACAAAAAGGCTTAAACCGATGATTTTGATCTTCACTGCTTTTTTTCGCATTTTGATCTCCTTTCTGAGCATAAGGTGACAGTTGGGTCATGCTGATTTATAAAAAATTACCTCCTTTCTATAGCTTCAATAGCCTTTTAGCGTTTCCCTCGTAGATCTTGAGGCGGTCTTCATCGGTGATTGGAAGCGAGTCTATAACCCTGATCGTCTCCCTGATATATCCCGGTCCCTTTTCAGGGTCAAAGGGGCTGTCCGAGGCAAAAAGGACATTATCAACTCCAAAAAATTCCAGCCCGCATTTTGTCCCGGCCATGGACCCGAACATGGCCGTATCCGCATAGAACATCTTGAAATATTCAAGGTGGGGCCTTTTGAGGTTCCTGAGGACCCCGCTGTAGTCTTCGTCGGATGTCCGCGCCCCAAGCTGATCCCACCCGGGGCCCACCCGGCCCTCAAAGTAGGGTATCATGCCGCCCATATGATGGGTGATGACCTTGAGGTTCGGGTATTTATCAAAATAACCGCCAAATACCAGTCTTGCCATCATAACGCTGGTATCATAGGGCCACCCGAAGGTCCACCATATCTCGTATTTGGATTTGCTCTCACTCAGGTAATCCGGAAATCTGGCCGTCCTGGTGGGATGTATCCAGATGGGCAGGTCATGCTCCGCTATCTTCGCGAAGATGGGCTCAAATTCGGGAAGATCGAGGGGCTTATCATTCACATTGGTGAAGCATTGAACTCCCACGGCGTGGAGGTCTTTTATGGCGCGGTCTATCTCCTCAACGGCCGCCTCCGGGTTGTTCATGGGGAGCGATGCAATAAAGGCGGGGAACCGGTCCGGGTACCTGTCCACATAATCGGCCATGCCGTCGTTGGCGGCCCTTGCCAGGTCCGGGGTGATGTCCGGCGACGCTACCAGTTCCAGGGGCGGGGCCGCGAGACAGATGACCTGTGCGTAGTCATCAAACTCGTCCATGCAACGGAAACGCGCATCAAGGTCAAAGAGGACAGGAACCTCCCGGACACGCTTCCCGATATCTACAAGGTCCGGATTGATCTCCATCATCTTGTCATAATAGATCCTGGGGAAAATATGGTTGAATATATCGAGTTTCATATCCATCCTCCTTGAAGTGTGATTTTAGGCTTATGATCTCTCCGGCCTGGCAAGCATTCATCTAACCATGAAAAAAGACGCAAGAATCCTATGAAAGATTCGTTTCCTTGGACGTCTTTAACGTAACTTTTTTTCCTTTTCTTTTCATATTTTTAGACATTTGAAGGATATGAAATAACCAGATACCATGTCAAGATTTAAAGAACAGGCATGACACCATATATGGACCTTGGCCCAGGTTCCAGACGATTTTTCATTGTGTCAGGACTCTTGAGATTATACGTGATAAAATCTATTGGAAGTTTGGAAAAAAGATGGGAGGTCATAGGGAGAAAATTCCCTGACATTGTTTCAATTAGATTTCGCTGAAAGCTGTTCGTTGATGGTGCGAATCCAAAAACGACGGTTTATGGATAAGCACCAGTCAGTTTTTTAGATTTGCAATAGGTTTGACTCATTCATCTGTTTGTTCCGGGGACGGGCCTTTCCTCTTCTTGCCCTTTTCTTCGGGAGTCTGTTGTTTGGATTTTTTCGGGGCCGTTTCTTTTTCGGCCGTCTTTTCCGCCTTTTTCGCCTTATGGACTGCCAGGTCCTCGATCTTTTTTTCCATGCCTGATATGGCAAGGAGCCTCCTGTTGCTCTCCCTGACCTTTGCCTTGAGATGCCTGAGGGACGCATTTTTCCGGATGGCATCTTCCGGCAGGCCACTGTCCCTCATTTCCTTTTGTCTCTTCTCGAAGGCGGTCTCGTAATAGCTCTTTTGTGAAAGGATTGTCTCTTTTGATTTTGACGGCATATATTTTCCCCCTGATAATTCCATTAACCCGGTCTTTTTCCGGTTAGGTTAGGGCATTGAAGACCGGTCCCGGACCCTACCCCCTATTTTCCAATTCAAGAGCCGTGCCACGGGCCTAATGCCTTGATAATACGACAATTTTTTATAGAAGGTGGGCGAATCAACTGAACCGTGGGTTCCGATAATTCCAAGTCTAATCTAATTATTTTGAATTTATATTGAAATCTCAATAGGTTGCAAATGAGATTGAAAAAGAATTTCCGCGGCCCTTTATGGACACAGAGGGAAGCGGTGGTTCCGAACAGGGCATATCTTGCAGGAATAGAATATGCCTCTTCCAATTTTAATGGACATTTCGCAAGGGGTCCGGAAAGTGTCGATTTACGGGGTCAGGGGTTAAGAGATCATCTCCTTCGTCCGGCATCTCTGCCATGAGATTGCAGGAGGATTTCCATACCGGGACAAGCGATCCCGGCGGTCTCCAGAGGTAATGGATCCAGCCGTGGGGATTATCGGGGTCTTTCGCCTCCTGGATCATCATTTGTACGGTAATCATAGACCTCCAGGCCTTCTACCGGTTTAGCATAAACTTTTTTTATGCCAATACAGCACAGGGCAAGGATGAACACTATAACCAGGGATTTCAAAGACGGCCTTTTCAATTGATCACCTTCCTCTACTGACCGGGTATGTATACCCCCGTTCCGATAAAATAGGGCGTGTCCGGTACAGGCTCCACGTATCCGATCTTCAGGTGTTCACCCTTGAATCCAGGTCTGACCCAGTAATACTCCACGAAACCGCCCCCTTTTTTGGCCGCGGCCGCTAATTCTCGGATGACGTATTTCCCCTTCGCATCCCTATGGTCCTTGAGATTTTTCCCGGGGAGGTCCTTTTGCGTGGCATGGGCGATGTTCACACAATCAAAGTCATAGACATAGAAATAGCCCGACAGGTCTGGGTAGAAACGGATATGCTCAATAAAATCCCGGATAGTGTTGATCCGGTCCTTTTCATTTTCAATATTTTTCAGGACGCCCCCCAGGCCGACGGCCGCGGAATGGACAACCGCTTTGGCGACCTGCTCCTGGCATTCCAATCCATCGCCTGCAGCATTCAGGGTCTCCGGAACTAAAAAAAGTGTGCCATATAGAATAGAAAATAATAAGGTCATAAACGAAACCACTGACTTCACGCTATTGACTCCTCTTGATCTGTTTAACATCATTAATCTCCTTTTCAATTGCAGTGCTCAGAATTACCCAAGGCCATGACGACTTTGCATTTTAAGTTTTTCACTTTTAGTGGTGGGTTGTATGGCAGAAACTACCAATATCTTAAATGCACCAAAAAGGCAATAAGCGAAATCCAGATGATAAGGATCAAGGATTCCCTTAAGAATCATAGAAAAATAATTCATTCAATCTAAAAATGATCTTAGTCTCTTGATGCTCCCATAGGAATAATGTTAATATGCCACGATCTTTTCAGCCTGATTACATTTTCATAGATTAATCTTTTGCGACCTAAAATAACCTGACAGGAGGTAAGTTCATGAAAGTAAAGGGTTCCGCCGTGGCAACAATACCTCTTTTTATAAAAGAAAAATTCGGTGAAGAGGGATATCAGAAATGGATCAACGCCCTGCCGCCTGATACACGGACGACATATGATAATAAAATTCTCCCCACCTCATGGTATCCCCTCAAACAGGTCCTCCTGGAACCCACTAAAAAGCTCTGTGAGATCTTTTACGGCGGGGGAATGAAGGGAGCCTGGGAGAGCGGTAAATTCAGCGCGGAACAGGGTCTGAAGGGAGTCTATAAGATGTTTATAAAGCTCGGCTCAGTGCATTTTCTGATAAAGAAGGCGAGCACGATACTCCCCACCTACTTCGATCCCAGCCACATCGACATCATCGAACTTGGAGAAAAAAAAGCCATCCTGCATATCACAAAGTTCGAAGAGGCCGATCCGGCCATTGATAACAGGATCGGGGGCTGGATAGAAAAGGCCCTGGAGATCAGCGGGTGCAAGAACATCAATGTATCTATCCGTAAATCACTGGCCAAGGGTGATCCGGTCACTGAGCTGCATTTGACATGGGAATAATATTGATGAAACCTATTGAATAAGACTTAGGTAATTGGATAATGTCAGTTGTCCGTTGTCAGTGGCGGATTGTCTATAAGATTCAAGAGCTTTTGTCATAAACAAGCTTGATTTAAAATTCTTGCAACCAGCTGAAATAGTGATCCTTTTTAATTGAAACCACGGACAACGGACAACAGACAACGGACAACTCATTTATCTAAAAAGGAGGAAAAAATGCCCGAATTCTGCAGTCCCTTCACAGTACTGAAAAACGATCGAAAACTGACCCATGAAGAACTTGTTCGTGCCGTCCGTTTCATGATAGCGGCCGAATACGAGGCCATACAGCTCTATCAACAGACCGCCGAGAGCACGGACAATAAAATCGCCAAAGAGGTCCTCGTTGATATCGCGAACGAGGAGAAAGAGCACGCAGGAGAATTCCTGCGCCTTCTCAGGGAACTGGAACCCGAAGAGGAGAATTTCTACAGAGAGGGCTATGAGGAAGTCGAGGAAATGATAGCGAAGTTAAAAAAATAAGTTCTTCTCCCGAACTTATAACTTCTAAGAACCAGACAAAGGAGAATAGAAAATGGAGATATCAATTACCTACTGTGTTTCTTGAAACTTTCTCCCGCAGGCGACCAGTCTGGCAGCCTCTATATCAGATGAATTGGGGATTGAGACAAGGCTCATAAAAGGGAAAAACGGGGTATTTGATGTAGTCACGGATGGTGAACTCATCTTCTCAAAGCATAAGGCCGGCCGTTTCCCTGAGAATGATGAGATTCTCGCTATGCTCCGCAAATAGCGATTGATACCGGTCCTGAAAACAGCTTCATTGCCTACATTATTGTTAATTATTCTCAGATCAATTAGCTATGGGTCTCCAGACACCGTCCTGGCACCAGAGCCTCGTGAAGGGCTCCCCGGGCTCAAGGCCTTTCTTTTTGATCCCTACGGGATCGATTTTGTCTTCCTCTCCGAACCAGGGGTCCCCGGGCAGCAGGATAAGCTGCCCTTCAGGGAATCGCCTGAAAATGGAAAGGCAGGGTTCCCCCCATGGATGTCCTTTCATCTCCTCCTTCAGGCCTTCCATGCCTCTGCAGGGAAGGAGCTGGTGAAGGGTCACAAGGGCTGGCGGGCTCAGGGGTATTTCACCTCTGAGATTGCCCCGGAGGCCCTCGTCGGGAGTTACCCAGATTCCATGGGTGGTCTCAAGATTATCCGGGATACATTCCTGTTCCGGCGGCATAAAGGCCAGGAAAAATTTGGTATCGTAACGATGGGACCTGGCTTCTGGCGTGATCCAGTGGGACCAACGACCCAGTCCGGAGAGGGAAAGGCTCAGTTCCTCTTGTGAGATCAATTCCCTGAACCATCCCTTATCAAGACCCTCTTTCCGACGAAGCCTACAGATCTCTTTTAATTCTTCCGGCGGCTGACCTGACCGTCCCGCCAGCAGGACCCCCGCCTCCTCAAAGGTCTCTCTTATGGCGGCTACGCAAAAGGCCAACAGTTCTTCCGCAGGGAGCCCTCCTCCCAGATTTCGGACCATTTCTTCCAGGGCCAGATCCGAGTGCCCCAACCAGAAACCCTGATCCCAATCCGTACGCTCGAGGGTGCCGCCCGGGAAGACATAGTTGCCCGGCATAAAGGAACTCCCTGAGCTGCGCCTGATGAGATAGACCTGAAATCCCATATCCGACGGCCGCGTGAGCAGCACCGTTGATGCCCGCTTCGGTGTAACCGGTTTTTTCCCCTCTTCGGTCATTTCTCTTAACTATTGCTCATCCAGAAATTTGTTGTTTCTGAATGGACACTATTTAAACATCAGGGCGAGCTTTTCCCTGCTGATCCTGAGATAGTCCCTGTCACGGGAGAACACTTCAAGGGTGATCGTCCCATTGTATTTGATTCCCTTGAGGGCCCTTACAATGGCAGGAAAATCGATTGTCCCCGTCCCCATGGGCAGGTGATTGTCCTGAGCCCCGAAGTTATCACTGGCGTGGACATGACCTATATGATCCCCGAACTTCTCGATAAATTCGATGCTCTTTGAGCCCGTGTTGTCGGCTATGTGGGCGTGTCCCGTGTCAAAGGTCATTTTAAGGTTCGGGAACCTCTTAAAAATGGGCACAAACTCATCCGGGTCAACTAAAAGGCCGTTCTGGGGGAACATATTCTCCAGGCAGAGGGTCAATCCAAGCTGATCGGCCCTTTCAACTATTGCTTCAAGGCTGTCCATGGCGTATTGAACGGCCTGATCCATAACAAGGCCGGCTAATCCTCCAATGCGGCTCGGATGGAGGACGATTCTGAGGGGCTTCAGTTCTGCCGCCACCTCCAGTGAAGCAATGACCTCGTTGAGGGAGGCCTTTCTCAGCCCCTCTGTCAGGTCGGCAGTGGAAACAAAGGTGGGAAGGTGGCAGGCGATGCCCATCCCTAACCGGTCAAGGGCCGTCATGAGGGAATCCCTTTCCCGGTCTATCCTGCTGTAATGGGCCTCAGGGGCGTCCATGGTCAGTTCCATGTAGTCGAACCCCAACAGGGCAAAGTCCTCAAGCTCCTTCAGGACGGGCTGGACGGGCGAATTCATTGCTCCATAAAGCATTGGTTATTATTCCTTTCTTTTGGCCATTCCATGGCATGTCCGCCTTTTTGGAGTAACTAATGTAAATATCCCCGCTATAGAACGTGGATTTCTTCATCGGATAAATAGGGGTACGATCTTTTCTTCCTTGCGCCCTATGCCCTGTGCCTTGCGCCTCTATCCTATTTCTTCATCCCCCATCCCCGTGCAATATACATCACCTTGAAGAGATAACATTATGAGACATCGCGCTAATACCTTATTATCGAGGGCAGAAAGAGCGTGATCTGCGGAATGAAAAGGAGGAGCATAACAGACACTATATCTGCCAGGAGGAAAGGAAAGATACCCTTAAAGATCGTTACGAGCGGGACTTCAGGGGCCACGCCCTTCAT
The DNA here is from genome assembly GCA_964526655.1 of uncultured Desulfobacteraceae bacterium. Classification (GTDB taxonomy): domain Bacteria; phylum Desulfobacterota; class DSM-4660; order Desulfatiglandales; family HGW-15; genus CAZGIZ01. Next base: position 14,076 of record CAZGIZ010000089.1, read on the forward strand.
GACATAGACGTTCATGCCGACTGGGGGCGTGATCACCCCTATCTCGGAGATCCTCGTGATGATGATACCGAACCATATGGGATTGAAACCCAGGGATACAGCCACAGGGAAAAAGATCGGGACGGTGAGCAGGATGAGCCCCAGGGCGTCCATGAAACAGCCGCCGATCAGGTAAACAACGATAATCATTCCCATGATGACGAGGGGGGGCAGATTCAGCCCTACAACCCAGTCCGCCAGGGCAAAGGGGACCCTTGTCACCGCCACGAACTTATTGAAAATAACGGCGCCCAGGACAATAACCAGTATCATGGCCGTGGTGGTCGTCGTCGTTGAAACCGACTCCTTGAACCCCTTCCATTTCATACGGCGCGTAAAGAAACTGAGGGCGAGGACGGCGAAGGCCCCTACACCCGCGGCCTCGGTGGGTGTAAACCATCCGCCGAATAGGCCGCCGATGACCAGTACGAATATTGCAAGGGTTTCCGCCGTGCCGCCTACGAGGCCCGTTACCTTGTTTTTCAGGGATACTTTAGGTCCCCTTGGACCAAGGACTGGATTCTTTTTACAGACAATTGAAATGGTAATGATATAAAGAAAGGCCTCGAGGAGCCCGGGGATGAAGCCTGCCGCGAAGAGGCTGCCTATGGACTGCTCCGTCATTATCCCGTAGATGATAAGGATAACGCTGGGGGGGATCAGGATGCCCATGCTCCCGCCTGCAGCGATGCAACCCGTGGCAAGGGCCGGGTCATACTTGTACTTCTTCATCTCCGGGAGCGCCACGGCGCCCATGGTCGCCACGGTGGCGGTGCTGGACCCGCATATGGCGGCAAAACCGGCGCAGGCGCCTATGGTGGCCATGGCAAGACCCCCGCGCATGTGCCCCAGCCAGTTATAGGCGGACTTGTACAGCCTGCCGCTGATTCCGGAAAAGAAGGCAAGCTGCCCCATAAGGATGAAGAGGGGAACAACGCTGAAATGGTAGGAAGAGAACTGGTCCCAGCACGCCCTCGCCGCCATGGTAAGCCCCCCCTCGGGAGAGACCAGAAAGACAAAACCAGAGAGGCCGATCAGGGCCATCGCGTATCCGACCGGCATCCGGATTGCCAGAAGGAGGAGGAGAAGACCTAAGCCTATAACGCCTACGACAACGGGATTCATTTTACCATCCTGACTATTGATTTAAAGACATCATTCAGAAGGACCAATGCGAGCATCAAGATACCGAAGCCTACAATGAAGATAAAGGGGTAAAATGGGGTCTCCGTTGTCGGAGCGACCTCCCCCGTATGATACATGTTGATCGCGTACTTTGAACACTGCCAGAACAGCACAAAGTAAAGGCAGCTACTCAGGACGGAAACGATAAAATCGAGAACCGCCCTGAGCCGGTCGGGCAGGTTGTCGGTAAAAATAGTGATGGCCACGTGGCCCATATTTGCGGCGCAATGGGCAACGGCGAGGGCGATAGTCACGGACGCCAAAAAACCAGTAAATTCATAGGTGCCAAGGATCGGATACCACACGGCCCTGAGCAGGACATTTACGAAGACCAGACCCATCATCGCCACAAGGGCGACGCCCGAAACAGTATTGAGCCACCGGCTAAACCTGTAAACTATCCGTTCAAAGGAACCCATCTTTTCATCCCCTTTACATCATTTTGTGGACAGGCAACAATATTTAGGCAAGAAAGGACTGAGTATCCGACTAATATTTACAATAATATAAGTAAGTTATATTATGGTCATTGCGATGGGGAATCCCAGGCGATTTCGTTATTAAGGGTCCTCCTTCTCGCAATGACCCTGAATCATTACAGCCGTTGAACCTAATAACCTGCCGGATACATCTTTGAATATTTTGCGGCTTCCTTCTTGACAAAATCGACAATCTCCTTGCCCGGCAGGCCCTTTTCATTCATCCTGGCAATATAATCATCCAGAAGGGGCTGCATTAGGGCCATTGCCTTCTCATTATCCTCCGGAGACAGACGAAGAATCTCCATGCCGTACTCTTTTACACCGTAATCTATGCCGTTGGCCTTCATTTGCGAATCCCAGATCTGGCTGGCCGTGACAAAAAAGTCCTCATTGACCTTTTCAATGGCGTTTTGTACGTCCTTGGGAAGATTATTCCATTTCTTGAGATTCATCACGCAGTACTGTATGGAATTGTAGACGGGCGGTAGGATGACGATATATTTTGTGACCTCAGCCTGTTTCCATCCCTTGAGGATCTCAGGGGGACCGATGTTTCCTTCCACGACACCCTTGGCCAGTGACTCATAGGCGTCATTCATAGGCATGGCCACGGGTACGGCCCCTAGGGCCTCAATGGATTTCGCGGTAAGACCCGTCGCCCTGATCCTCATGCCCTTGAGGTCCGCCAGGGTGGTGACCTTTTTCTTTGAGTAGAGGGAACCAGGCCCTACGGAATACAAGAACATCAATTTTGTGTCCTTGAGCTCTTTAGGCTGGAATTTTTGGACGCCCGCCTTGGCTACCATGGTCGTTGCCGTGCAGCTCCCGAAGTAAATCCCGGGCAGTTCAAATCCCTCCATGACAGGAAAGCGGCCTCGGGTATAGGCAAATACGCCGATACCGATATCTGCGGTGTCGCTGACTATACCGTCATAGGTCTCGGCGGGCTTGAGCAGGGTCGCGCCTGGAAAGACATTGATCTTTACGGCGCCTCCGGTAGCCTTTTCGACCGCATCTACCCACTGGGGGACCATTTCAGTATTCACGAAATGCGTCGGGGGAAAGAAGTGTGCCAGAGAAAAGGTCACTGGCTCAGCTTTGGAAAAGGCAGCTGAGCCGAAAATAAAGAATAAGGAAAACAAAACAATTAAAACAAACATGAAGGATTTGGGTCTTTTATTTTCCATTATATTCCCTCCTTATGGATTAAATTGACCTATTTAATTTGCCGAATCGGCCGACCTCCACCTTTAATTCCTATCACCTCCCCTCCTATTATATCCTTTTTTAAACGATACCTGATAATCAGATGATCCGCTTAATAATACGGACTATATCCTCTTCGCTGGGCCGCTTAGGGTTGAATTGACACTGAACACTGTTAAATGTCTCATTAACGATGGTCTTAAGATGTTCGTCACGATAGCCGAAATCGTTTAATCTGGCGGCAACGCCGACCTCTTCAAGGAAATCATCGAGTCTGCGATAAAAAGTAACCTGCCGGGGGCCATCTTCCCCTTCTTTATACATGAATCCCGTGGCCTTGGCAATATCTATCACTTTATCCCTTGCCACCTCCGCATTATACTCCAGCACATGGGGCAGGACCATCCCGCACGCCTGTCCGTGGGGCATGTGATAGAGGGCGCACAGGGGCATGACCATGGCATGGACCAGACCCATGTGTGCGTTCATGCCGGCGGCCATTGCCATGGTTGAACCTATCTGAACGGTTTCACGCGCATCGATGTCCTGGCCATTCTTGAATGCCTTTTTCAGCCCTCTGCTGATCAGTTCAATAGCCCTTATGGAAAACAATTCTGAAGCCACGCTCGCGTCTTTTGACAGATAAGACTCAATCGCGTGGGTCAGGGCGTCAACGCCGCTGTTGGCCGTCACCCCGGGAGGCATGGACTTCGTCACTTCCGGATCGGTTATGGCCAGCGCCGGACAGATCCTCGTGCTAAGCACCAGGAATTTTGATTGAATAGCTTCATCTATGAACACTGCTCCATCCGATATCTCGCTTCCCGTGCCGGAAGTTGTGGGTATGGTGATAATTTTTAGTTCAAGAGGTTCAGGTATCCTGTTGAGTCCTGCGTAATCCCTTATATGGCCTCCGAACTGGGCGATGATCGCAAGCCCCTTTGCCACGTCGATGACGCTGCCGCCCCCCACGGCCAATATTGAATCAAAATCCGTAAGATCCAGGTGGTCGACCAGATTTTCAAAGAAGGTCACGGTGGGCTCCTCGACCACTTCCTCGCAAAGGGTGTGTCTGATGCCTGCGGCATTCAGCGAAGAAATGATCGGACTTAACGTCCCCAGGCCCACCAGTAATCTGTCTGTTACAATGAGACTGTTTTTGCAGCCCAGATCCCTTAAGATATCACCAGACTTCCCGGAGAGCCCTCTTCCATGACGCCAGCTTGTGGGAAAATCAAATTTCATTTTAAAAGGATCCCTGTCCATCTTCGCACCTCAATCCTGTGGGTTGAAAGATTCGCTTGAGCCTTGGGTTATCTCTGTCCCTGTCACATGCTCCACCCATTTCACCATATTGCTGATGCTGCCCCCCTTGCCGGAATACCGCTCAGCCGCCTTCCAGAGATGCTGACCCAGGGCCGACAGGGGGAGCGGGAGCCCTTTGTCTCCCGCCAGGCCCATGGCAATACCGATATCCTTTACCATCAGGTCCAGCCTGAAGGGGTCGTCAAATTTTCTGCTGATTATTCGCTGCTTGATATGGGTCTGGCTGATCCAGGACATCCCCGTGGAGACATTGAGCACATCGGTCATGACTTCCGGGTCCAGACCGTAGCGTTTCCCGATGGTGATGCCTTCAGCCGTGGCCATGAAGGTCATGGCCGTGACAAGATTATTGATGCATTTCATGGCATGGCCTGAGCCCAGGGGACCCAGGTGAAACAGTTTCTTTCCCATGACATGGAGCAAAGGTAAAATCCTGGATACGGGTCCTTCCTCCCCCCCCACCATGAATACCAGTTCCGCTGCCTGGGCCCCGGCAAGGGCCCCTGACACGGGCGCGTCAACCATATCCACGCCCTTAAGGGCCAGGGCCCTGGCGGTCTCGAGAGTAATCCAGGGTTCTGATGAGGATGTGTCGAGGAGCAGGCCGCCAGAGCGAAAGCCCTCGATCAGGCCGGCCTCGCCCAGGGCAACCTCACGGACATACTCTCCTGAAGGAAGCATCGTGATAACAATGTCGGACACTTCCGCGACCGCCTCCGGGGTCTCAGCGACCAGGATATTCTCATGTTCCAATGCCAGCCTCTCTGTCCTTGTGCGATCAATGTCGTGTATCGCAATGGTGTAGCCCGCCCCTGCGATGTGACTCGCCATGGGCGCCCCCATCACGCCTATACCTATGAATCCTATGTTTGGTTTATTCATCAAAAGATCCCTTTTTACCCTTCAGTTCCCCATAGGGGCGTTTTTT
>CAZGIZ010000090.1:0-12833 GCA_964526655.1 uncultured Desulfobacteraceae bacterium
ATTATTGACATCATTTTCAGCCGTTGGTAGGTATTATAATTTTCCGTTCGTTTAAAAACCAAAAAGGGGAAAAACATGGAAAATTACTAATTAATAATTATTTTTAAAATATTGCGTTTTTAAAATATCATTTCTTGAGGTGCAAGGTTTGAATAAAAAATATGGTATCTGCGGTATATGTTTTCACAGTCCCGGTTGCGGCGCCGCCGTTCATTTCGATGAAGAGGGCAGAATTGACAAATTGGCGCCGGACCCAGATTCTCCCTACGGAAAAATATTATGCCCCATTGCCGGAAGCGCTAAAGAATATATCTATTCCGAGAGCCGGTTAAGGCACCCATTAAAAAGAGTCGGTCCAAAGGGCACCCATGAATTCGAAAAGATAACCTGGGACGAGGCCTATGACATAATTGTAAATAAATTAAAGGAATTAAAAGAAAAGTACGGACCGGAGACAGTGGGTTTTTATGCCGGTACGGGGACCTATGAAAGGTCTTTCAAGGACATCTATAAACCAAAAGGAGCGGAAATCTACCTCTCTTCAAGCGTGTTGTTTCCCTTCGGCTCTCCCAACACCTTCGGCGTGGGATCGCCCTGTTACACGTCCCTGGGCGTTCTGGCCCCCAAGCTGACCATGGGTTGTCTCCACATAGACATGTTTTCCGATATTGATAATTCCGATTTGATACTTGTATGGGGCACTGATCCTGCCAATTCGACGCCGCCTGTGATGTTCGAAAGACTCAAAATCGCCTCAGAGGAAGGGGCTGAAATAATAGTCATTGATCCTCGAAAAACAAGGGCCGCAGAGCTGGAAGGGAGCGAATGGCTCCCCATCAGACCCGGATCGGATGGGGCCCTGGCCCTGGGGCTCTCCCATATCCTTATAAGAGACAATCTTTACGATGAAGAATTTGTCGAAGAATGGACCCTTGGTTTTGATGAGTTCGCGGAGTATGTAAAGGATTTCACGCCCGAACATGTCTCAAAAATAACCGGGATAAAGGAGTCCAGGATCGAATCCCTCGCGGAGAGCTTGAGCGATGCAGAAGGGGCATCCTACATCATGTATACGGGCCTGGAATATACCAAAAGCGGCGTCCAGAACATTCGCGCCGTGATGGTATTGTGGGCCTTGGCCGGGCAATTAGACGTGGAAGGCGGCCGCTGCTTTATCAACAGTAAAAACATGTTTCCCCTGGACACAGGCAGGCAGATCGAGACCCCCGGTTTTGACAAGTCCATTGGCAACGGGAAATTCCCGGTATATTCCCACTATTGCGGCGGGGAACCCCACGCGAGTCTCCTGCCGAAATCCATTATCGAAGGGGACCCCTACAAGATCAGGGCACTGATCATCCAGGGGGCCTCGATTCTGACGGCCTGGCCCAATCCCGGCCTCTGGAGCAAGGCCCTGGAAGAGCTGGAATTCCTGGTTACCATTGATTTGCAAATGACCCGGGATTCCGCCTACGCGGACATTGTGCTGCCCGCCACAACGGCCTTTGAACAGGAGTCCTATTGTTATTACGGGTCCTCGATCAGATTGAGAGAAAGACTAATAGAGCCCCTGGGCGAGGCAAGGCCCAATTATTACATCCTTGCGGAGCTGGCCAGGCGGCTCGGATACGGCCACCTCTACCCTCAGAATCAGGAGGAGATCCTTGAATACATCTTAAGCGATTCCGGCTATAACGTTGAAGACCTGAAAAAGGCGGACAGACACGTGCTCAGGACCGATGTCGCAAAGAGGCAATTCAAAAAATGGGAAAGCGGCCTCTTGAGAAGGGATGGCAAGCCGGGATTTGAAACACCCTCAGGCAAATTCGAGATCAAATCCACTGTCCTGGAAAAATACGGCTATTCCGGCATCCCGAGATATGAAGAATCCGATGAGACCCCCTTGAGCAATCCCGAACTGTTTGAAAGATACCCCTTGATTCTGGGAACGGGTCCTGCCAAACCCGATATGAAATCATGCCTGCGGGCCATACCCGCCTTTATGAAAAAATATCCCTATCCTGCAGTGGAAATAAACGAATCGGACGCAAAGGACCGCCGTATCGAGACGGGTGACGTGGTCATGATCAAGACCAGCCGTGGCTCGGTGTTGATGAGGGCCTATGTCACCGACAAGATCATGAAGGGATGTGTCTATGCCCCTGTGGGCGGCGGGGGCCCCCTGGGCACGGACGAATGGAAACAGGCCAATGTGAATATCCTGACAGATTCCGGGCAGTTTGATGAGATATCGGGTTTCCCGAATTATAAGTCCCTTTTATGCGAGGTAAAGAAGAGAAGAAAACGGCGGGGAGTAACTGCCGAAGACCCCACACTGGGCTGTGGCGGCTGATCAGCGCCTACCTCTTCTTCCCATAACCGTTATAGCTGACCTTGTCAAAACGCAGCTCTTCCTTTTTATAAGGGGGGATCTTTTCAGCGGGATAGCCGATGGCTATAACGCATTCCACTTCCAGGTTATCCGGAAGCCCGAGGATCTCCGCGATATAATCACGTGTAGATTTTTTGTCGTCGTACATATTGTCCCTCATGTGGCTCCAACGGCTCCCCAGGCCCAGGGAATGGGCGCTCAACTGAAGAAACACCGCCGCGATGGCGCAATCCTCGATCCAGACCCGGGACTCGTCTGTCTCCGCGCAAACGACAATACCGACCGGCGCGCTTTTCAGGAAATCGGCGCCCATGGGCTTTGCAACGGATAGCTTATCGAGTGTATCCCTGTCCGTGACCGCTACGAAACTCCAGGGTCTTAAGGCCCGGCCCGACGGGGCGCGAAGGGCGGATTCAATAATCGTGTCTATCTTTTCCTGCTCAACTGGCCTATCCTCGTATTCCCGGATGCTTCTCCTCTTCTTGGCTAAATCAGCAAACATACTATTCTCCTTTCTTTCATTAAATTTACAGCCTCACCTTTAATTCTTTCAATAAAATCATGAAATTATCAGGCTGTTTTTAGTTACCCATTAAAGATCAACAGGAAACCTCCTGTCTATTCCTGATTATTATAGATCCTTTTAGGAAACAATTTCAATGCCCCATGGCCTTGCCGCAAAAAAAATATACCACTTGTAGTAATCCAATTTGTTTGTTAGAAACCATTGGAAAAATGTCATTAAAATGCCATTAAATGCGATATTTTCCCATAAACATGGGCTTTTTGTCTTTGCCTCGAATTTCTACGGCATCTCAAGTAACCGGCTATGGTTTCCTCAGAATGTGGAAGGGGATTAAATGGAGCTATACCTGTTTGCGTTGATCATTCTTATCGGACTTGCGGTTGTTGATCTCATAGTAGGGGTCAGCAATGACGCGGTCAATTTTCTCAATTCACCGATCGGTTCAAGGGTCGCACCCCGTTACGTTATCATGATTATCGCCAGCCTCGGGATACTTGCAGGTGTTACATTTTCAAGCGGTATGATGGAAGTTGCGAGGAAGGGTATTTTTCACCCCAGCCTTTTTTTAATGCCGGAATTGATGACCATTTTCCTGGCCGTAATGATTACCGACGTTATAATCCTTGATCTTTTTAACACCTTTGGACTTCCCACGTCCACGACCGTGTCCATTGTCTTTGAGCTCCTGGGGGGAGCCATTGCAGTATCTCTAATGAAAATTCATGTTTCCGGCCAAAGCTATATCACCCTCGTGGAATATATCAATTCATCGAAGGCACTCACTATTATTTTAGGGATACTCCTATCCGTTGCCGTGGCATTCTTTTTCGGTGTTGTTGCACAGTTCGTCACGAGATTAGTCTTCACCTTTGATTATACCAAAAAACTGAAGCGTTACAGCGGGGTGTGGGGAGGAATTGCATTATCCATTATCGCCTATTTTATCCTCATCAAAGGGGCCAAGGGGACATCATTTCTTACCCCGGAGAAGATCGCCTGGATCGATACCCATACATGGACCATCCTTTTCATGAACTTTCTGTTTTTCGCCATCATCTTCCAGCTCCTGACCCTGTTCACAAGGATAAACATCCTGAAGCCCATTGTACTCATCGGCACCTTTGCCCTTGCAATGGCCTTTGCTGCCAATGATTTAGTAAACTTTATCGGAGTTCCTTTGGCCGGCTTAAACGCCTATAAAGTTGCAGTTGCTGCCACTAATCCGCTGACAACCACGATGGAGGCACTACAGCAGTCGATTCAATCAAACACCCTTCTGCTTCTATTGGCGGGTGCTATCATGATGGCCACGTTATGGATTTCCAGGAAGGCCCGCACGGTGACCTCTACGGGTGTTGACCTTGGCAGACAGGATGAAGGATTTGAGCGCTTTGGATCCTCCACGCTGTCAAGGATCATCATAAGCCTGGGATATAACGTGTTTGAATTTACTCGTAAAATTACGCCTTCAAAAATGAGAAAATTCATCTCCGAACGGCTTGACCCCACTACTTATCAATCTTTCCCTACGGCTGAAGGTAAAAAGCCCTCCTTCGACCTGTTACGTGCATCAGTAAACCTCATTGTTGCCAGTGCACTTATCTCATTCGCCACCTCTCTGAAACTCCCCTTGTCCACAACATATGTCACTTTCATGGTGTCAATGGGGACATCTTTGGCTGATCAGGCCTGGGGAAGAGAAAGTGCGGTTTACAGGATTACGGGAGTAATGACCGTTATCGGCGGGTGGTTTTTTACGGCTTTTGCCGCTTTTTCAGTCTGCTTTGTCTTTGCCCTCCTTATCAGCCTGTTCAAGCTCACGGCTGTAGCTTGCCTGTTGATCATTGCCTCTGTGATCATTTTTAACACATTTCGTTATCACTCAAAGAAAGAAAAAGAAATAAGCGAGATCAAGGCGTTCAGCCTGAAATCCGTAAACAATCCAGATGCCGCCGTAAGAACTTCCTTTGACCAGACTGCACAATTCTTAAAGGCCATAAGTGATAACCTGGTTATCGCCTTTGAAGCGGCCATTTCCGATAACAGAGAAAGATTAAAGGACACCAAAAACAAGGAGGATCAAATACAGAAATGGTCTAACATAATAATAGCGAATATTTTTAAGACACTTTATCTCCTTGGGGAAAGGGATCTTGACGATACCCACAGGTATTCTTCCACAATAAACTCCCTCCAGGCGATTGCGGAAAGCCACAGGGATATAGTCACCCGTATGAGCGACCATTTCGAAAATTATCACACAGGTTTTTTGGACGATCAAAAACAGGAGCTAAGGCTTCTAAAGACGCTGATGAGCCGGCTCTTGTGGAACACGTCCATAATGTTATCAAGAAGAAAGAAAGTGGATTATAATTATGTGTACAGTCAATGCAGTAAAATAGCAAAACTGGTCAAGGAATGTGAAAGGAGCCAGGTAGGGAGGATACAGGAAAGCAGATCCAAAACACGGCTGAGCATATTGTTTTACGGGCTACTTGGAAATTGTATCAGGATTTCTGAGAGAACCAAAGAGTTGCTCGAAATATTCAGAGTATATTTTGATAAGAAATAAGGAGGGAAAGATGCGTATTCCATTTCTATCCGGACTTAAATTTTCACCCTTTGAAGGGCTGCTCGAGCACGCAGAAAAGGCAAAAGAGTGTAGCTGGGTCTTCCAGCAGGCCATGGAATGTTATGTTTCGGCAAAATGCAAGGAATTCGATGATTACAGGCTGGAAGTAAGTAAACTGGAAAGCGAGGCAGATGTTATTAAACGAAGGATTCGCGGCCATATACCAAAGGATGCAAAACTTCCCGTGTCAAAATTCGAGCTCTTCTGGTACCTGAGAGAACAGGACAAGGTGCTTGATTCGGTTCAGGACTCGTTAGACTGGCTTTCCTACAGAAGTTTCCCGGCCTCCAGCGAAGAGTTGAGAGATCAGTTATTTAAACTGGTAGATTCCGTAATGGAGCCCATCGAGGATTTGAGCAGAATGGTGTCCGAGGCAATAAAGTATTTTGAAAGCTATTCCGAGAAACAGCGTAAAATCGTCAAGGGCGTCATACACAATATCCGACAGCGTGAACACGAAGCTGACCAGATGGAAGATGAATTCAAGATCAAGTTGTTCAGCCTTGAAAAAAATCCTATCGGATTATTTCATATGGTTAAGCTTGCCGAAATAATAGGATCTATTGCCGATCATGCTGAAAACGCGGGGGATATGATGAGGGCAATGATTGCAAGGTAAATATAATGGAACAAACAAGCCCGCATTGGAGCAACCTGATTGCCTTTCGTGATTATTTGAAAAGCCATCCACAGATGCCAGGCGTTATGAAACCTTGAAGATAGAATTAGCATTTGCCGCCCTCTTAACCGCAGCGCTGGACCACGATATCGTGCCTTGCGAGGGTTAATGTTCCAAGGCATTCAAAACACGATTATGGAGGTTTTCTAATGCGTAAAGATATCACATGCTTTGATCGTTGCTTGACCAGAAGAAAATTCCTTATGTTTGGGAAGGTAACATTGGGTGCGATGATATTAGCGCCAAATATCGGATTTATAGGATGTGCAAGGAAGAAAACAGAGGAAGAAACCCACAGAGATGATGTAATTAGCTATCAAAAATTATCTCGTCCAAAAATAATAGAATTGCTTGGCGAAAAAAATTATGCCCGGTGCTGTAAGGCAATGTTAAAAGAATATGACCAATTCGCGCAGCTTCTTCCGCAAATAGACGGGAAGAGAAATAGAGACACTTTCTATGCAAGCGCTCCTTTCATGCTCTCTCTGTATCGTGCCTTGACAGGTGAATTCGCACTCAAACAAGACAGGGCTCTCGATATTCTACTTCAAATAACTTCCTACAAGGTGCGCAAAGACTGGGAGAACCGCACTATTGTTCGATTTATAATGTCTCATGCAGCAGAGAGCGAGTTCTTAAGGAAACTTACGCTAAAGGGATTCAGTTGGGAGAGAGGCGAGAAATATGGGTGGGCCGCTGAATTTCCAGAGTCCGACGCCTATATAGCTGTTAATATAACCCGATGTGGGTTAGTCAAATGGTTTAGGGAGCAGGGAGTGCCGGAGATTGCCCCAATAGCATGTAAAGGGGATTTCGTATGGGCTGAATTCATGACGGGGCTGAAGTTGGTACGGACCAGGACATTAGCGGAAGGCGCTGATATCTGCGATTTCAGGTATGTGAAAATTTAATTTTGATAAGGTGTTGATAATGAAGCTCCCTGCAGCAAGCTGCAGTGTATTTTGACGAAGGCGAATAAACATTCGGATCATTTCCACACGCAAAGCAGTGCGTTACAAGGTGAGACCATATGAAGGCAAAATATAATATTGGCGAGTTCTTCGCCCTATCTGAATGTCATGAAACAAAATATGTTTTTGATTATTATGAAATGTTCTCCTTTGAGGCAGTCTGCGTGAGAATTGCCTGGAAATAACCATCAATTCCTGGCGGCAAAGAAGTGAAATTTATTTTACAAACATTTGTTTCAGCCCCGGAGCATTCCACTATCTTCCCATAGAAGTCTCTATGAGCGAGGTCTTCACCGACATCTGAAAGATTTACTTTTATATTTGTAAATGGCTCCAGGGGGGTCACAAGTCGTAGTTCGCAGAATTTATGCGTAAGCCTAAGAATTTCCCCTGGATAATCTCCCCTACCCATATACTTGCCATCAAGAATGGTATATCGAACAGGAATCTCCCGGGCCAGGGCCAACAAACGTGATGACTTGTCTTCGATGGCGAGGTTGTATGGTCCGCTAATACCACCGACCTCATATACGGTAAAGGGCATATCAACGCCTTTTGGATGGACCTTCATCTGATTGTCTATCCGTATAATATCGCCCACTGCTTTCCTGACGGACTCAGAGATCAGGATCTGCCCGCCAACCGTGTAGGACTCGATCCGGCTTGTCATATTCACACCACTTCCAACTACCCCGTACTTGCTCCGCTTTTTCGAACCTATGTTTCCTACGATTACCTCGGCCTCGTTAAGGCCGATGCCCATCTCGAGATGGGGTAGATTATTTTCCAGATTTTGCTTCCTTACCTCCGCCATCATATTTTGCATTGCAATGGCGCATGCGATCGCCCGCTGTGCCCGATCCGGCATCCTTTGCGGAGCACCAAAGATCACGAGAAGCGAATCACCGGTAATCTCATTGACGGTCCCGTTGTATTGAAGGGCTGCATCCACCATAACCTCAAAATAGTTGTTGAGTAATTGAACAACCTGCTCGGGATCGAGTCGCTCGGAGAGGGCAGTAAAGCCGCGAAGATCGGTTATCATGATGGTTACCTTGCGTTTCTCTCCACCAAGCTTGATGGCATCCGGGCTTTCCAGAATAGTGTTCATTACCTCTCTGGAGATATATCTATCAAACATTTTCTCTAATAGCTCAGATCTTTTACGCTCTGTTACATCCTGGACAGAAACAATCGCCTTAGACCAGAAATTTTGATACGGCGGGGGTATGGCGACCCTTATCAGGACAGTAATTTCTTTACCGGCCAGTGTCTTGTAAACGCTCTCGATGTCAAAGGGCCTTCCCTCTACAAGGGGGATTACTCCCTCTTCCATCAGGGTCCTGTGGGTTTTTTCCGTCCTGAGATTCCGGAAATGTTCAAAAAAATGTTCCTTACTGTCCGCTTCAAACAACTCCAGCGTAGCCCTGTTCACATCCAGCACCTTGATCGTGTTTATACATGTGCTGATTTCATCAGGATGATCCTCGAAATACTTCTGAAAATCTTTAATGCCTTTATTACGCAGCGTGTCAAGGTACCTTTTCAGTTCAGAAAAATCTTCTTCCCAAAGGGAAATAGGAGAGTATTCAAAGAGGGTCTGATATTTGGTCTGATTCTCCTTAAGCATCTCCATACTCATCTTTAGATTTTCCGCCATTTTTTTAAAGGAACGAGCCAGCTTACCAAGGGCATCCTTACTCTCATATGTGATCCCATGTTTAAAATCCCCGCTGCCGATCCGAATGGACTGTTCAGCCAGCGCCTTTATAGGCCTGCTCATAATCCTGACCAGTAGATTGGAAAAAAAAGCCCCCAGCAGGATCGCGATCAGTGCGATTGCGGCAATCTTGTTCTTTTTCGCTGCTATCTTTTCATAGGGCTCTTCCAGGGAGAAGCCCAATCGTATAAAGCCATATTGAATGCCCCTGATGATCATGGGAGCGGATATCTCATAGACTTTTTCCTGTTTTTTTTGGATTACCATTTGGGATTCCGGGCTGCCTGCCCCTGGGGCATTGCCTCCCCCGAAATCATGGAGAATCTCGCCGTCCTTTTGATGATCGCTGTGGGATAGAATCCTGTTGTCATTAGAGTCAACGACCATGGCATACAGTATGTTTTTCCTGTTGACCAGACTGTCAGTGAAATTATCAAGGAGTTCTTTATTATAAATGACAAAGGGATTCGACATGGAAAGGACTGATAACCTGGTTAATACTCGAACCTGTGTTATCGCTTCATCGATAATGGAATTTTCCAGTTCCCTGGTAATCAAGAATACCATGAAAATGGTTATGATGACGATTGGGGTAACGGACAGGACGGTGAACTTATAAGGAAGACTTCTGTCTTTGAATATCAATCTGTATATATTCATGAATCAGTCTCCTTTTTTATATATACATCGTGCATTTTCATCATGCCGCTGGGGGAAGGAATGAAATTTCTCACCCTCTCCCTCAGGCCGTAAAGATCTTCAGTAGCATAACCAAAGATCATGGGTGCATCGTCGAATATTATTTCCTGTACCCTTTTGTAATAATACTTACGCCTGATGGGATCTAAAGTGCTTTCAGCCTGAGCTAATAAGCTATCTACCTCCTCATTCCCATACTTTGAATAATTTCCATCACCATTCGTCTGAAATTTTGGTACAAGAATCCCTGACGGGTCAAGGGTTGAGTTGCCCCAGGATGTGACAAAAATATCCCATGGGGAATTTTCGCCCAGAAGATCGGGTCTGTCCCTTTCGATTACACTAATCATGGGTTTCATACCCACCCTGGTCAGAAATAATGCTATGATATTGGCAAACTGCCTGTTATCCGCAGTGCAGTTGATAGAAATCGCAGACCCTTCGGTAAAACCTGCGGCCGTTAACAGCTCTTTTGCCAATTTTGGATCATAGGAATATGGCTTTTGAGAAGAGTCATAGGCAAAGGCATTCGGAAGTAAAACAGTCGGTAAAACCTTCCCATGTCCCTGCAAAATAAGATCAATAGCAGTACGCATATCAACAGCGTAATTCATAGCGAGCCTAATACGTCGGTCATTCAATGGTGGCCTGGCACAATTTATTTCAGCGAAGTAACTTTTTGTGGCTGGACAGCTCACAATATTTATGCCCGCCGTCATTTTCAATATTGGGACTGACTCAGTTGGCACATTGGTTATAATGTCACATTCCCCCCGTTTCAGTATGGCAACCCGCTCTATTCTTTCAGGGATAGTCTTGAAAATAAGACGTTTTAACGCGGCATTCTGCACCGGCGGGTTCCCTGGAGAACCGCCATAGTAATCTTCAAAGCGTTCGAGGTTGAGGTTTTTTCCCCTTTCTTCTCGAATAAATCGAAAAGGACCGGTACCTACTGGCAATTTTTTAAATTCTTCGGAGCCGACCGATTTCATATATTTTTCGGGTACTATTTCCTGCAATGTAAGCATCAAAGGCAATATTGCCCAAGGTTTCATTGTCTGGATCTGAATAGTATAATCGTCTACAACCCTTACGCCAACTACAGGACCCAGAAGGCCTTTTCGAGGGGAGGTTTTACCTTCAATAGCCCCTTCCCCAATCACACGATTAAGCGTAAATCTCACATCTCTTGCAGTAAAGTAACTGCCGTTATGAAATTTTACCCCTCTTCTGAGCCTGAACTCCCATGTGGTATCGTCCAGATTTTCCCACGATTCGGCCAATTGCGGTACAATCTTCATGTTGTTGTCCAGAGTTGTAAGGCCGTCAAACAAATTTTTAAGAACTGCTTGTGTGGTCCGGTCCCTATAATCTGTTGGGTCAAGAGAAATTATCGGGTCAGCAATACAAACGACCAGTGTATCTCCTTCTTCATTGGCGGCCAGTGTAATAGGCGTACATATTGTTGCCATTATCAAAGAATAAAATAATATTGCGACAAGTAATTTAGCAGATATCTTTTCTGAATGAGGAATATTTATATTTTGCATGATCAATATCCCGCAATCTTTGCCCACCTTTTTTTCCAAAGATCTATATTTTTTGCTACTAATTCGTGATCATAGTCAACGAAACTGATATCTTCAAAAGGAGGGAGTCCAGCGGGAAGTATAACACCCTTTCTCACCGGATACCTGAAACCAATTTTTGCGTTGACCTCCGCCGGAGCCCTGGTGAGAAGAAAATCAATGAATTTTTCCGCTGCTGCGAGGTTATTGCAGCCCTTGATAATTGATGCCGCTCCGATTTCATAGCCATCATCCTTTGGAAAGATGATTTCTATTGGGAGGTTCTCCCGTTTTTTTCGGGCAATCGCATCATGACCCCAGGCCGAACCCACGATGGCCTCTCCCTTGGATATCAAATCAATCGGCCCGACCGAATCTCGCGAATAGAGTCGTACATTATTATTTAAACGGGCCATAAAATTGAAGCCCGCATCAGTGTCGCCCGCCCTGAAAATCTGGGTTGCCATGATGATGACGCCGATTCCCGTTGTAATGGGATTTGGAATAATCACATTGCCATGATAGGAAGGTTCTAAAAGATCATCCCAGGAAGAGGGCCGGGAGATACCATTTATGGCAATCTCCTCATTAAATCGTTTTGTATTGTAAAGAATACAAATCGCTCCCAGATACCAGCCCGACCAGTAACCTTGAGGGTCCATGTATTTTGGATCTATCATCGCCTCATCCACCATATAGGATCGATACTTCTGAAGTAATCCCCCCAATCTCAGGAAAGTATGGATGTTCGAATTACCCCCCATAAAGATATCAGCCTGTGGGTCCTTTGCCTCCTCCCTGATCCTGGAAGCTATGGTGCCTGCCTGTTCTATCTGGAGTGCGAGTTTCGCATCAAGGTGTGTTTGTCCAACAAAAGTCTTGATTATCTCCTTGGATGTCTCCTGATCAAGCGCTGAATAGATCACGAGGTCAGCCGCATATATTTGAAATACAAGAAAAAATATCGGACTCAGGATAAACATAACAAGAAATATCTTCTTTTTCATCTGTCCCTACTCCCTGAACTTTTAAGTTACGGCTGTCATGTCAATTATTCGGCATTCGCCCTACTATGACTAATGATTTGCATTAAATACAAAAAAACATCTAAAGGCGAACAAATTCCTCCTGATGTTGTCATAAAAAGATCATAAATTGTTTTTACCGAAGATAGATAGCAAAATGTCCATCAGAATTGGGGGGTTATTGTTCAGAAATGATTGCTGTCTCAATTGGTTAGGGTATTTTTTCGGGCTGAGCCTTCCAACTTTAGCCTGTCCGCTCTTTTCAGACCTTTTAACACTAAGTTGTAGGAGTCATCGATCATGGATATGAGCTCTTTATCCGGGATGGAGCTGTCCAGGACAACAGTGTTCCAGTGCCTCTTGTTCATGTGATAGCCCGGCAGGACGGCCTCAAAGGCCTCCCTGAGGTGGAGGGCGAGCTCAGGGTCGCACTTGAGATTGATCCTGGGAGGTGTCTCATCCAGGGGGACAAGGGCGAACATCTTTCCCATGACCTTGAAGACGATCGCTGTCGGCCCAAAGGGAAAATCTTCATAAGCGCCCTTTTTTTCAAGTAGATATTCACGAAGCGATTCAAATTTCATAATTTCTCTTTTTTTGATCCTTCACACAATTTTTTGT
>CAZGIZ010000090.1:12933-19097 GCA_964526655.1 uncultured Desulfobacteraceae bacterium
CCTCTACCTATTCGCCTTCACAAAACAGCTCCTGATCAGCTCAAAGTGGTTTGCGTGGGTGCGGATCTTCCACCAGACCTGACCATGCTTTTCAATTGTCCAGACCGGCGACAAGTCCCCGATCTCGCCCCTGAGGAGGGCCATGACATTTTCCACGCCAGGCCCTGAATAGAACCCGTTGTTCTTGCCCCCGAGCCAATCCTTGACTTCCGCTACATCCATGGACCAGGAAAAGGGATCGGAAAAGAGAAACTGGCCGTCTCTCTCCTTGACGACCCGGTTCATCTCCTGGAAGTGCCTTAAGGGGAAAGGGACCTTGTCTATGAGATTCAGGGAAGCGAGGGACGACAGTGCATTTGATCTGAAGGGCAACGCAAGGGCGTCCCCCACTATGAACTCGACCTTACGGCTGTCCCAACTCTCTGGCAGGACCACCGTCATCTCCCTGGTAAGGAGGCCCTCCTGCGCCAGGGCGATTGTCATACGCCGGTTCTCCATCAATTCTCTCGCTGACCTGATAAAAGTCACGGAATTGTCTATTCCCACGACAAAATCAGACTTCTCGCTCATTTCAAAGGTAAACCGACCCACGGCGGATCCCGCGTCCACGGACACGCCCGAATGCCGTCGCATGAGATCCGCCCACCTGCCATAGGCATCGGAGGCGTTTTCCTCATTTAAGAGGTCCCCGTAATGGCTCCACATGTAGGACGAAAGCGCAGGAGCGGTCTCATACTTGGAATCCGCGTGTATCTTTTCCATGTCGTATCCCGGGTCAAGAAAGGCTATTCCATCCTTCACAAGGTATCCCGTGCCGCATCTGTCGCAGTTTAAAGACCCTTTAATGATATCTCCGTCGCGCTCTTCAAGGATATCTCC
Organism: uncultured Desulfobacteraceae bacterium; assembly: GCA_964526655.1. GTDB lineage: Bacteria > Desulfobacterota > DSM-4660 > Desulfatiglandales > HGW-15 > CAZGIZ01. The sequence continues at coordinate 13,813 of CAZGIZ010000090.1, forward strand.
TTTCAGCCCTCTCTCATCAGGCAGACAATTGGGGCAGATCAGCATCTCCAAAAGAATCTTCTTCATCTATATCTCCTCCTCAATATTATCATCCGGCAATCTTCTCATGGTTGCGGCGGTTTCATGGACCACAGGGAGTTTCATAAGGAAAGCATGATCACTTGTTCACCCTCGGGAATAATCAGGTGAGACAGTTACAGCCGGTTAAGGCCTAAGCACAGGGCATGATAGGGGCCGTTCCATACCCTTTTTTAATCAGGGGAATGAAAATCCATGATTTGATAATGATAATGTTTTTAATTTATACTATACCAAATTTGTAGGAAAAGTGGAAGGGGTAAAAGGTTTGCAGGGGAGCTTTGACTGGAAAGGTGACAATTGATGGCTTCAACCTCCATCGATTACCAACGGAATACAACAATAAAAACGCCCAGGGCCCAGCAGTAGGGCGCAAAAAAGGAGAGGTTCCCCCTCCTGACAACAGTCATCAGGATCTTGAGGGCCATCAACCCGACTATTGCCGAGGACAATAGTCCAAGGACCAGTGGAATGAAATCCGCGCCGCCTAATCTCCCTGAAGTTAGTTGAAGCAGCATGGCGCCGGCGATGGCAGGGATTGAGAGCAGGAATGAGAAGCGTGCAGAAAGCTCTCTCCCCATCCCGCAGGCCATGCCGCAGACAATGGTTGTCCCCGATCTTGAGATGCCGGGTATGATGGCGATCCCCTGTGCCACGCCAACGGCCAGGGCAGTCAGCAGACCGACATCCTTTCGGACGGTGTATCCCTTCGGCAGGAGCCTTGTGACAGCGAGGATTATCCCGGTGCATACCAGCATGAATCCTGTCTTTTTCACATCACCGAACAACTCTTCCAGGGGTGATCTAAAAATCAGGCCTATCAGGGCCGTGGGTATAGTCCCAACCAGGACCCAAAATGTCAGCCACAGGTTGACGCCTTTATCTGCCTGAGGGCCTCTTCGACCCCTTAAAAGATTTATGGAGAAACGCCATGTCTCCTTTATCATTTCCTTGAGATCCGAACGAAAGAAAATGCACACGGCGAGGAGGGTCCCTAAATGGAGGGAGACATCCAGCAGGAGTTCCGGCTCTTTGAAACCAAGGATATTCTGGAACAGGACCAGGTGACCCGAACTGCTTATAGGCAGGAATTCGGTCAGCCCCTGAACAATGCCCAAAAAGATACTCGTGAAACTGTCCGTGCCCTCAAACCCCTCGTGACAAGAACCTGTTGAAAGTCAACCTGCGCTACAATAACATCTTCCCCGGATTCAATATTCCCTTGGGATCAAAGGCCTTTTTTACGCGGGACATGAGCTCAAGGGCCGGTCTTGAAAACTCCATCTCCATGTAGGGGGCCTTGGTGATTCCTATTCCATGCTCCCCCGTAATGGTGCCGCCCAGCTCAAGGACCTTTCCGAAGAGATCCCTTACGGCAATCTCTCCTTTTTTGACCTCATCCGGGTTGTCCCTGTCCATCATGATATTGACGTGTATGTTTCCGTCACCCGCGTGGCCGAAGGCGGGAATGGGCAGCCCGTGTCTTTCTCCCAAATCGCCCAAGAAGGAGACCAGTTCCGGCACACGGCTCCTGGGAACAACCACATCCTCGCTCACCTTTGAAGGCCTCAGTTTCAGGAGTGAGGGAGACACCTCCCTCCTGGCCTCCCATAATCTCTCGGCCTCTCCCTTTTCCGAGGCGGCCTGGATCTTGATCGCCCCTGACCGGACGCATATCTCCCGGACCTTTTTTGACTCTTTCTCCACAAGGGTCTCATCTCCATCCACTTCAATAAGGAGCATGGCGCCCGCTTCTCCGGGAATATCTATCCCCATCCCTTCCCTCACGCAATCTATGCAGAGCCTGTCCAGGAACTCGAGCGTAACCGGAACGATCCCTTCACGGATGATCTCCGACACGGTCTCCCCTGCCCTGGATATTTCCCTGAAAAAGGCCGTCATGGTCCTTTTTGTCTCGGGTTTGGGTATCAGGCGGAGGGTGATGGACGTTATCACGGCAAGGGTGCCCTCGGAGCCTATGATCAGCCGCGTCAGATCATAGCCCGCCACCCCTTTTACCGTGTCCCCGCCTGTCTTTATTATTTCGCCATTAGGGAGGACCACCCTCAGCCCCATAACATAATCTCTGGTCACCCCGTATTTGAGGCCCCTCAGCCCGCCTGCGCATTCCGCAACATTGCCCCCGATTGTGGAGACATTCGCGCTGGCAGGATCTGGAGGATAAAACAAGCCGATCTTTTCGACCTTTTCCTGGAAACGGGCGGTTATCACACCGGGTTCCACCTTTGCCATGAGATTGTCCGGGTCAATTAACAGGATCCGGTTGAAGCGATCCATCGCCATGACAAGGCCTCCCCTTACGGGCAGGGAACCGCCGCTCATGCCGCTGCCCCCTCCCCTCGGGATTATTGGAAAATATTCCTTCTCAGCCAGACGGAATATCTCCGAGACCTCTTCCTCATCTCCGGGAAAGGCAACGGCATCCGGCATATATTCCAGCTTTGTCCCGTCGCTGGCGAATTTGATAAGTTCATCAGGCTCGGTAATAAGCTGCCCCGGTCTGACAATGCGTGCTAACTCTATTAGGGCGGCGGAGGGAATCATGATGTGATGGGCATTCTGCTCTTAAAAGAGTGTCTCAGGGTCATCGAATCCATATATTTCAGATCTCCGCCCATGGGGACGCCAAAGGCTATTCTGGTGATCTTGATATCCTTCTTGGCCAAGAGATCCGCCAGATAGGAGGCCGTGGTCTCGCCCTGGGCCGTGGGATTGGTCGCTATAATAACCTCCTTTATATCCTCCTTTTCCAGGCGTGCCAGGAGTTCCCCTATCCTGAGATTTTCGGGTCCGATGCCGTCCAGAGGGGAAAGCACACCGTGAAGGACATGATATCTCCCCTTGAAGATACCTGACTCCTCTATCGCTAATTGATCGCCCGGGCCCTCGACAATGCACAGCGCGCCGTTGGCCCTGCTTGTATCCCTGCAGATGGGGCATATCTCATCGTCGGTAAAATTAAAGCATACTGGGCAGAACCTGATCTTCTCCTTTACCTCCATAAGGCTCTTGGCAAGGCCCTCCGCGAGTTCGCTCCTGCTGTTGAGCAGGTACAGGGCAACCCGGGTGGCGGACTTTTGCCCTATGCCCGGCAGACGGGAGAGCTGTTTGATCAGCTTTTCCAGGGATGGGGGATAGACTTCCATTTCTTATCCTTTTTTAGTGAACCTCTCTGAAATAGTTCCCCTATTCGCTTAACACCCTAAGTGAGCCCTGGGATATTTGGAATGTTCAGCCCGCCCGTTAGCTTGCTCATCTCTTCGCTGACCATGTTTTTCGCCCTTGCAAGCCCGTCGTTTACGGCCGCCAGTATAAGGTCCTGGAGCATCTCTACATCATCCGGATCGATTACTTCGGGATCAATTTTAATGGAGAGTACCTCCTGCTGCCCGTTAACCACGACCGTAACCATGCCTCCTCCGGAGGAAGCCTCCACTGTTTTCGCTCCCAATTCCTCCTGGAGCTTGGCCATTTTCGCCTGAAATTGTTGCGCCTGTTTCATCAGGTTGCCCATATTTGGTATGCCTTTCATTTTTCTACCTCCCTGTTTCCCTTTTTCCTTTTTTTATCCTTATTCCTCCCGGGGATCTCTTCCATTATCTCTCCATTAAAGACCTGGAGCACCTCCTGAACGGGATGGGGCAGTCCATGATACCGGCGGGATGCCGTGTCATCACCAGCATTGGTGTCGGCGCTCTCTCCCGTTATCCTTATCTCTATATCCCTATTGAATAGCTTTTGACAATAGCCTGCCAGCTTATTGAGCCTTTCCGGGTCGTCAAGATACCTTGAGGAAAAGGGGCTGTTGCCTCTTATTATCTCAAGTGTCTTGCCGTTGAAGTCCTTCAGGGTCCACTCTTTGAGGACATTGAACATCGCCCGGTTCCTGGATGCCAGGTATTCCAGGAGATTTTCCCAGTCCTGCTTTCCGGCAGTCCCTTCCCCGTCCCGCTCATTTCCCTTTTCCCCGCTTTCCCAGGTTGAACCGGGCTCAGAAATAGTTCCCGCTGACCTGTTTCCATAGGATAGCGGAGACACCATCAGCCTCTTCTCAAGGGCCTCGATCCTTTCAAACAGCTCGCCAAATGAGAGAAGATCCCCCAACTGGCAGAGCTTGACCATGATGGTCTCCAGGACCAGCCTGGGATGGGACGTGAATCTCAGGGCCTCCTCCCTGGCGATCAGGATATTCAGGGCTTGCTGCAGCCTTTCCAGACCGGCTTTTTCCGCCTGGACCCTGAGCTCATCTATGTCTTCACCCGTCATCTCAAGGAGGTCATTCTGAGGAGTGATGAGACATATAATGAGATTCCTGAACTGATCCATTACAGCCCGATAAAATTCCTTTATATCGTACCCGTAATTATAAATCCTTTCAACGATCTCTATGCATTTTTCAGCAGACCCTTCGATTATCGCACCGGATGTCTCGAGGATTATCTCCCTGTCTATGATGCCCAGTATCTCCGTGATATCCTTATCTTCAATTTTGACTCCCGCATAGGATATCACCTGGTCAAGGAGACTCTCGGCGTCCCGCATGCTTCCCTCAGCCTCCCTGGCGATAATGACCAGACCCGATCTCTTTATTTGTATCCCTTCTTCGGCCGTTATCCTTTCCATCTGTTTCACAATAAGGCCGGGAGGTATCCTTTTAAAATCAAATCTCTGGCACCTGGAGAGGATCGTAACGGGCACTTTATGTGGCTCGGTCGTTGCGAAAATGAATTTCACATGGGGAGGAGGCTCTTCAAGGGTCTTTAACAGGGCGTTAAAGGCCTGAAGGGTGAGCATATGGACTTCATCGATGATGTAGATACGGAACTTGCTGGATGAGGGCATGTATTTGATGCCCTCCCTCAGTTCCCTGATCTCGTCTATGCCACGATTGGAGGCCCCGTCAATTTCCTGGACATCCACGGATGAGCCCTTTGTTATCTCGACGCAGGAGTTGCACCTGTTGCAGGGATTTCCCCCTTCACCTTCAAGGCAATTTATGGCCTTGGCGAGTATCCTCGCCACGGAGGTCTTTCCAACGCCCCTGGCCCCGCTGAAGAGGTAGGCGTGGGCCAGCCTGTCCGTCTTGATGGCGTTGATAAGGGTCTCTGTTATGTGTTCCTGGCCGACGACATCCTGAAAAACCACCGGACGCCACTTTCTGGCCAAAACCTCATATGCCATTGTAT
>CAZGIZ010000091.1:0-18923 GCA_964526655.1 uncultured Desulfobacteraceae bacterium
GGCTGCCCATACCCCGGGAGGAAAAGGACCAGATATATTCGGGAAACGCGGCCAGGATGGGTATAACCGCATGATGAAATATATCAATACATCGAGGCATTGGTAATGGTGTCGTGGCAGTCTCCTCAAGGCGATATCTATCAGGTTATGAGGGAGTGACCAAAGATTTTGGATTTGCAGAGACGAGAAACAGATATAATCCTGGGAATAATAAATCCCAAATCTTTGGTCACTGCAATACCCGGTGGTATTTTTTTTGAGATATCACCTTTCGGAGACTGCTACAACACCATATGATATTTGATGCCCCTTATTTGTTCTAAAGATACAATCTATAGGAGGGGAAAAGGTGAAAAAGATCGATTTTGAGGCCCATTTTGTGACGGAAGAGTGGGTTGACGCCCTCTACAGGAATGAGGGCTACCCGAAGCTGGTGGAGGACAAGGCGGCAGGGACCCGCAGAATGTACTTTACGGCCGAAGCGGCCGAGCCCTTCAGCGATGTCCTTATCGGAAACCTCCTTGATGTGGACGAGGCCCGTGTCAAAAACATGGATTCCGCTGGCATCGATGTCCAGGTCCTAAGCCTGACCGCGCCGGGTGTCGAGTCCCTGGCCCCTGAGACAGGCGAGGTGCTGGCAAAAAAGTCCAATGACGCATTAGCGGAGATCATCGGGAAATATCCTGGCAGGTTTGAGGGATATGCGGCGCTGGCCGTAAAAAGACCCGAATCCGCGGCCAGGGAGCTTGAGCGGGCAGTAAAGGACCTCGGCCTCAAGGGCTGGAAGACCCACTCCAATTACGGGGATTCCTACCTGGACGAGAAGGTCTACTGGCCTATCTTGGCCAAGGCCGAAGAGCTGAACGTGCCCATCTACCTCCACCCGACCGCACCCATGATTCCCCAGCTCAGGACATACGGCTTTGCCTTGGCCGGGGCCCCCTTCGGCTTCGGAATCGAGACATCCACGGTCATGATGCGCCTGGTATTAAGCGGTGTCTTTGACGCTTTTCCCAGCCTCAAGCTCATCCTGGGGCACCTGGGTGAAGGGCTCCCCTTTGTCCTCCAGCGGATTGACTTCCCCTTTGTCAGGCCCCATTTCAAGACGGATTCGGCAGGTCTCCCTGACATAAAGAAAAGGCCGAGCGACTATCTCAAGGAAAACATGTTCGTCACGACCAGCGGAAATTACCTTGAGCCAGCCTTCATGTGCACAAAAGAGGCATTGGGCCTGGAAAGAATCCTTCTTGGCACGGATTACCCATACGAGGATCCTGGGGAATGCCTGTCATTCCTGGAAGGATTGCCCCTGACCCAGGAAGAGAGGGCCATGGTCTACGGGTCAAACGCGGAGAAAGTCGGGATTTAATTAGCTGATTTTTTGGAGTAATGGCAGGCAATCTTCTCATATCAAATCAATAAGGAGGGATAGATATGAAAAAAACAGTCATTGAAGCAATCATTATGGTGGGAATTTTCGCGGTATGTGTCCTGCCGATGTCTTCAACATCTGCCTTCGCCTACAGCAAAGAAGACCCGATCGTCCTGAAGTGCGGCATCGACAATCCGCCCATGGACATGAAGGCAAGGACAATCAAGAGGCTGGGCGACCTTGTGGAGGAGAGGACGGACGGGAGGATCAAATTTGAATATTTTTTCGGGGGCTCACTTATCAAGAAACCCCAATATATAGACGCGGTCGCAAAGGGCATCGCGGATATTTCAACGGGTCCCGTATCCTTTGTCACCGGGAAAATGCCGGAGTTGAGTATTTTTGAAATCTACGGCGCCTATAAACTTGATAAGTTCATGGAGATGCAGAAGGCCATCGAGCCCTTGTTTTCCGAGTTTATGGAAACCAAAGGTGTACACCATGTCCTGATTCAGTACAGCGGGACCTGTGTCTTCCCTCACAAGACAAAATTCTTAAAAACCCCGGCTGACTGGAAAGGGGAAAAAATGAGGCTGGCCGGGCGATGGCAGTCAACCCTCGCAAAGGAATGGGGGGCAAGTCCCATTTTCATGCCGCCGAATGATCTCTATCTGGCCCTTCAAAGGGGGGTTATTGACGGGTTTATGCTCATCTATGATATCGTTTATGGCCTGAAACTCTATGAAGTGGCGCCCTATATTATGGATTCGGATTTCAGTAATAATGTTGAGAATGTTACGATGAACCTAAAAAAATGGCAGGCCATGACCAAGGAAGATCAGGAAATCTTCACCAGGACGGCAAGCGAGGTCAATGAATGGAGTTACAAAGAGACCCTGAATTATTATGAAAAACTAAAGGGGGATATCCTTTCCAAGGGCGGCAAGATCTATGCGCTGACACCTGAGGAGAAGAGCCTTTATCTCAAGGACGCCTTTGCCCTGTGGCCGGAGGTAAGGAAGGTTTCCGGCCCCCTGGGAAACAAGTTCGTCGATATCATGGAAAATTTCAGGGACAAGTAGTGTGGAGTTGTCTGAGGAGGGGTGTGGCGTGTATTTTTCGCCCTACGAGAAGATAAAAAAGATAAACACAATATGCGCCACACTTGCAGGTCTCGTACTCTTATTCGTGACCTTTTCCATCTTTGTGGATGTAATCCTCAGATATTTTTTTAACAGACCCAGCATCTGGGTAACAGAGGTCTCCACATACCTGTTTCTCTATCTCATCTTCCTTGGTACGGCCTATGCCCTTGATCACGATTTGCATATCCGGGTGACATTCCTGTTGGACCGGTTCGGCCCCCGGGCAACACGGGTCATCAATCTCCTCACATCGATCTTCGCGATGATCTTTACCCTGGTCCTCCTGTGGCAGGTCTCTATAATGGCCTGGACGGCCTTCAAGGAAAAATGGACGTCACCGACCATGCTCAACGCCCCCTACGCCTATATCTACGTGGTCATGGTATTCGGATCGTTCATGCTTTTTCTGACCTTTTTCTTCAGGACCATATTGCAGTTTAAGTCCGGCCTGATTGAAGACTCGAAATAGGGACGCTGACGGTAATCCCCATGGATATCGGCCTCATATCGCTAATTCTAATCGTCCTGCTGATCATTCTGCTGGGTCTCGGTACCCCCATCTCCTTTTGCCTGGGGTTCTTAGGTGTCGCAGGGATCATAGGTTTTCTTGACATAGGAGTCCTCTACCAGATTGCCGAGGTTGCCGCGGATACGGGGACCAATCTCTTCATGCTTACCCTCCCCCTCTTCATCCTGATGGCCGAGGTCGTCTCCTTTTCAGGGGTGGGCGACGATATATACTCTGCGGCCCATGACTGGCTGAGCTGGCTCCCCGGCGGCCTTGCCATCAGCAGTATAGCCACGTGTACCGGTTTCGCGGCCATAAGCGGCTCCAGCCCAGCCACAGCGGCCACGGTGGGGCTCGTATCCATCCCGGAGATGATAAAAAGGGGATATAATCGTTACCTCGCTGTCGGTTCGATCGCCGCGGGCGGGACACTCGGCATTCTGATCCCCCCCAGCATCACGATGATCATTTACGGGATCATCACCGAGGTCTCCATAGGAAAGCTCTTTATCGCGGGGATAATCCCGGGCATTATCCTCTCCCTGATCCTGAGCCTGGCCATTGCCATTTCCGTAAAGATGAAACCGGATCTTGCGCCGAAGGTCGAGAATGTGAGCTGGACCAGGAGGTTTTCTTCCCTGAAAAGGGTCTGGGCCTTTGTCCTTTTGGCCGTCAGCATTGTGGGAAGTATCTACGCCGGCATCGCTACTCCCACGGAATCGGCCGCCATCGGGGCCACGCTGGCTATCGTCATCGCCCTGATATACAGGAGGCTCTCCGTCAGGGCCCTTCACGGCGCCCTATTGAGGACAGTGGGAGTGACGGCCATGATCATGTTTCTGGTCATAGGCGGCAATGTGATGGCCTTCCTGCTCTCGACCATGAGCATCCCCCATTACGTCACGGAGATGGTCATGGCCGTGGAGCCCTCAAAGTGGACCATCATGATCATCGTCAATTTGATTCTCCTGGCAATGGGATGTCTCCTGGATCCCATGGCGATTATGGTCATCTCCCTCCCCATTATTTTCCCGATTGTGACACAGCTCGGGTTTGATCCCGTCTGGTTCGGGATTGTCGTTACGATCAACGTGGAGATGGGAATGATCACGCCGCCGGTTGGCCTCAACCTTTTCATCCTCAAGGGCTCGGTGCCGGGAATTACCATGAAGGACATCGTGGGAGGCTCTCTCCCCTTTCTTATCCTGCTCATGGCGGGCCTCATCCTGATTATGCTTTTTCCATCCCTGGCCACCTGGCTGCCGGGACGGATGGGTTTTTAAAGGGAAATTTAACAGCCAGACGTCATGATACTTGTTGACAAAAGGGAATGCATCGACTAAAAATTATTCATTTTCATATATCGCAATAAAGTTGCACTAAAAGAAACACTTCTTTGAACATGAAATCCAGAATAAGCACCCATAAGGCAGTTGAAAAGGCATTGGATATCCTGATGATCTTTACTCCCTATAATCAGGAGATAGGGACGGTTGAGCTGAGCGAAAAAATGGGATTTCATAAATCCACTGTCAGCCGTCTCCTGCATGTCCTTTCCGAAAAGGGTTTTCTAAAGAAGAATCCCGAAACAAAGAAATACCAGTTAGGGCCTTCCGCCATGGACCTGGGAATGGCGATCAAGAAATCTCTTGAATTGAATCTGGTCTCCATTGCCAAGCCCTATATCGATGACCTCCGGGACAGAATCAATGAAACAATTACATTGGAAGTCTTTTCCGGCACGAACACAGTCCTGGCCTATTACGCAGAAGGGCTTCACAGGGTCAATTTAGCCGGCAATATAAGCGATATCCTCGCTGTTCACGCGGCTGCCGGAGCCAAGGCGATCCTGGCCTTTTCCTCACCAAAAGTCAGGGAAAGGATCTTGAGCGGAACCCTGCCCCGCCTGACCCCGAACACTGTCACGGATCCCGAACTGATTCAAAGGCAGTTCCAGGACATCCTGCGTCACGGGATCGCCTTTGATGACGAGGAGCACGATATTGGAACCAAGGCAATGGGCACGCCGATTTTCAACAACGAAGGGAGACCCGTGGCGGCCCTCGTAATAGCTGGACCGGCCCAGAGGATAAAATTGAAAAGCGATTCCCCCATGGCAAGGCAATTAAAAGAAACCGCGGCAAAGATTTCGAGACAGCTTTATTATAAATCCCCTCAGCCCTGGGAAAAATAGTCGAGGGGCTGATTTCATAAACATTATTATTCAATAAAGGAGGATAAATATGGGAAAAAAGATATTTGTTGATTTAAGTCATCCATTCGGTGCGGATATACCACTGTGGCCTTATTTCCAGAAGCCTGTCATCGATACAATGCACGGCCTTGCCAAGTCCGGTGTTCTCAGCCAGAAGGTCTCCGTCGTAATGCATGCCGGGACTCATGCTGACTCGCCCCGTCACGTGATGGAGCGGGACTTCGAAGGCAGACGAACCAGGTATACCCATGAGCTTGAGGTCGACGCTTACTGCGGTCCGGCCATCTGCCTCGACGTGAAGGTCAGCGCGTGGGAACTCATCACCGACAAGCATCTGGATGAGGCCTGCGCTCGCGCCAAGTTCGATCCGAATGAACTCAAGGATGGTATGGTCCTCTTGCTCCGGACCGGCACCCACCTGCTATATGATGACAGTAAGGATTACTTCCACTATTCACCGGGTACCGGGCTCCGCTCCGGTCAGTGGATCGAGAAATACCATCCGAAATGTGTGGCCATGGATATGCAGGCCTTGGACCATCCGCTCCACACCGCTATGGGCAAGAATGGCCCTACCCAGATGAACCTGCCGGGCCGCACCGGTCGTCCGATCACCCAGGAGTATATCGATCAGTACGGCATCGAGCAGTACGCGTGGTTCGATCGTGAAGTGTTCATTGATACTTTCGGTATGGATCGATACATGGAAGAGTATGGTAAGCTCGAGAAAGCCGGTGAGTGGGGTACCTGGGAACCGTGCCACAAGTACATGATGGGTAACGGGATCGTTGGTATCGAGAACCTCGGTGGTGACCTGGAGAAGGTAGTCGGCAAGCGCTTCCAGTTCTGGTGCTTCCCGCTCCGCTGGTACATGGGCGATGGAACCATGGTTCGCTGCGTTGCTGAAATCGATGAAAATGACATTAATCCGGTCCCGGATCGGGTGTACAAATATGGAGTCATATGATATCGGCTGAAGGCTCAGGGCGCAAGGCGCAAGGCTATATATGCTCATCTTTTATTACGTTTTATTGGTTTAAGGTTTAGGGTTTAATGCCTGACCCAATAAACCGTATGCGGCTACCTGACACATTTTGTCATATGCCACTTTCGTCTTTTACCGGATAAGCAGTATGTTATTCAAAGAATAAAACCGATTAAACTTGCTATAATGGAGGAAATGCTATGAAAAAAATTGAATTAAAAGATGTAAAGCCCTATGACGCCCCCGGCCATTTTAAAATGACTGCCATGCGGCTTCAGGGAAAAGAGGAGACTGGAGTCACAAAATTCTGGATGGGATTATCCCACTTTCTGCCAGGCGGTGGCGCGGAATGGGCCTATGAGGATAATCCCCTGGAGAAGGTATATTTCGTGTTGGAGGGTGAGATCACGGTAAAGACCAAGACGGAAGAGTACGTCCTTCGGGAGTGGGACTCACTTTTTTTAGGTCCAAACGAGGGACGCGAGGTGATTAATAATACCAATAAGCCCGCGAGCATGCTGGTGGTTATAAATTATCCGGATTGAGGGCTGTCCGGGAATATATTAAGGATAGAACATGTAAAGAATCCGGAGGTTATTCATGGGTAAAGTCATTTTCACGGCCGCAATCACGGGTAATATACACACCCCTTCCATGTCTCCCTATCTTCCACTGACCCCCCAGCAACTCATCGAGGAGGCAGTGAGATGCGAGCAGGCTGGGGCCGCGGTGGTTCACGTGCACGCCAGGAATCCGGAAGATGGAAAGCCGACAACGGATGCAGGGATTTATGGGGAGATCCTGAGTGGCATCAAGGCAAGGTCAAAGGTGGTAGTCAGCCCCACAACGGGCGGAACCGCCACAATGACGCCGGAGGAAAGGATCCGGGTGGTGAGGGAGCTCAAGCCCGAGATGGCCACATTTAACGCGGGGTCTATCAATTTTGCCCTCTATCCTGTGATAGGCAAGATTGATGAATTCAAGTACGACTGGGAAAAAGGGTTTCTGGAGTCTACAGAGAGTTTTATTTTTTCTAATACATTTAAATCGCTCAAGGTGTTTTGCGAGACCATGAACGAGGTGGGCACCAAACCCGAACTCGAGGTCTATGACGTTGGGCAGATCACCAACCTGGCTCAGATCATCATGGAGGGATATCTGAAAAAACCCCTCTATTTGCAGTTTGTGCTCGGTATTCTGGGTGGAATACCCGCTACCATAGAAAACCTGCTCTTCCTCACGGGCACGGCCCGACAGGTGCTCGGAGAGTTTGAGCTCTCGGTCTGCGCGGCCGGCCGCCACCAGTTTCCCATGGGTGTGGTAAACATGCTTCAGGGAGGGCACATGCGGGTGGGTTTGGAGGATAATCTCTATCTTAGCAAGGGTGTGCTGGCAAAGAGCAGCGCGGAGCAGGTTGAAAAGGCGATCCGTATAGGCAAGGAACTTGGCCTGGAACCTGCTTCTCCTGATGATGCCCGGCAGATCCTTGGCCTGAAGGGCCTGGATAAGGTGGACTATTGATTTTTCGACTAGTACTTTTTGAAAGATGAGTCATTTGGAAGGGGCCTAGAGATAGTAAAAGCAGGCACATGGCACAAGGCGCAAGGCGTAAGGAAAAGACTTTGACATTCATTCTTTTTGGAATTGCCTTGAGCCTTACGCCCTGTGCCTTAAGCCCTTTCTCGGGCTTTCGCATCTGGAAAGAGATCATTGAGCCCCGCAAGCTCTGAGGGAACTAAATTGCTAAAAAAATTTATATCCGAGAAAGGAGGAATACATGGCTATGAAAAAGGGTATGGATCTTTTAAAGGATCTTTTTGATGTCTCGGGGAAAGTGGCCCTGATTACGGGCGCCACGGGTGGTTTTGGCCATACAGCTTCCATGGCGCTGGCCATGGCAGGTGTCAAGGTCATGGCCACTGGCCGGAGCGAGGATAAATTAAAGGCCCTCGTGGAAGAGTTACGGGGGCAAGGCGGGGAGGCGGGTTATTCAGTGGGCTCCCCCATCGATCACGATGACGTAAAAAGGGTCGTTCAGGACACGGTTGATAAATTCGGCGGCATCGACATCCTGATCACGGCCGCGGGCGTGAATAAACCGGGGCCCATCGTGGATCAGCCCGTGGAAGAATGGGATATGATCATGGACGCCAATGTAAAGGGGACCTGGCTCTATTGCAAAGAGGTCGGGAAGGTCATGATCAATCAGAAAAGGGGAGGCAAGGTGATCCTCCTGGGATCGGCCCGGGGTGAGCTGGGCATGGCCAACTACACGGGATACAGTCCCTCCAAGGGCGCTGTCCATCTCATGGCAAAATCCCTGGGGTGCGAATGGGGCCCCCACGGCATAAATGTCAATGCCATTGCCCCGACGGTCTTCCGGACGGCCCTGACCCAGTGGATGTTTGACGATGACGCCTTTTACAAGAATTTTTTAAAGCGTATCCCCATCGGGAGATTAGGCGAGCCGGAAGATTTCATAGGGACTGTGATCTTTCTCTCTTCAAAGGCATCCGACTTTATTACGGGAGCCGTTATCTGCGCGGACGGCGGCTATACGGCCGGGTAAGGGATGATGTCAGGGCTAACGAATGTTGCTATTGTAGGCGCCGGGTTAATGGGCCATGGGATTGCCCAGATCTTTGCCAATCAGGGATATGCCTTGACCCTGATGGATCTTGAGCCGGCCCTCCTCTCCGGGGCATTGAAAAGGATCCGTTCCAACCTGGACCTGATGGCCGAAAGAGGCATATTGAACGGGAAGGATATCGAATCAGCCCTCTCACGAATCAGGACCACCTTGAGTATGGAAGAAGCGGCAGAGGGCGCTGAGTTTATATTGGAGGCGGTCTCGGAGAATCTTAAATTAAAACAGGAGGTCTTCAGGAAACTCGACTCCCTGTGCCCTCAGGGAACCATACTCGCGACAAACACCTCGGTCATCAGCATCACGGAGATCGCCTCGGAATCAGTGCACAGGGAAAGGATCGTGGGCACCCATTTCTGGAACCCTCCCTACCTCATTCCCCTCGTGGAGGTAATCAGGGGCCAAGAGACCTCCAATGAGACCATGGATAGGACCTATCACCTGCTGCAGGCCGTGGGCAAGCACCCTGTCAGGGTGAACAAGGATGTCCCCGGTTTCGTGGGAAACAGGCTCCAGCACGCCCTCTGGCGGGAGGCGATCTCCATTGTGGAACGCGGAATAGCGGATCCCGCTACGGTGGACGAGTGCATCAGATTCGGCTTCGGGCTCCGGCTGCCAGTACTGGGTCCCCTTGAAAACGCGGACATGGTAGGTACGGATCTGACCCTGGCCATTCATGACTACATATTAAGACATCTTGAGAGCTCTCCTGAGCCCTCCCCATTTCTTAAAAAGATGGTTGACCGGGGTGATCTCGGGTTTAAGTCAGGCCGTGGGTTCCAGGACTGGCCCCCGGAAGAGGCCGAAAAATCGAGAAAACGGCTCCAGGAATATCTCCTGGAGGTAACCAAAGATAAAAGGACATGGGGTAAGTAGATAATGGGCAGGATCCTCTGGAAACCCTCTGAAGACAGGATTAAAAAGACAAACATGCACCGGTTCATGGACCATGTTAACCGCCGTTTTAACAAGGATTTCACGGAATACGACCCCCTCTACCAATGGTCTGTTGAAGATATCCCGGATTTCTGGGACGCAATGTGGGAATTCGGGGAGATCAAGGCCTCGCAACACTATGATCAGGTCATCGATGACCCGGGAAAGATGCCCGGGGCCAAATGGTTCCCGGGGGCCCAACTCAATTTTGCGGAAAATCTCCTCAGGTACAGGGACAGGGAGCCCGCCCTGATTTTTCACGGGGAAGACCATGAACGGCGGTTGATGACCTATGAGGAGTTGTACAAGGAAGTGGCGCGGCTTACAAAGTCCCTGAAGGATCTCGGGGTCCGTACGGGAGACCGGGTCGCCGGCTTTATGCCCAATATGCCCGAGACGATCGTGGCCATGCTGGCCGCGGCGAGCCTTGGCGCGGTCTGGTCGTCCTGCTCCCCTGATTTCGGAATCAAGGGTGTCCTGGATAGATTCGGCCAGATCAGGCCCAAGGTCCTGTTCACGGCTGACGGGTACTGGTTCAAGGGAAAGAGACTGGATTCCATGGAAAGGATTTCGGGAATCCTGAAGCAGCTCCCGGGTATTGAAAAGGTAGTGGTTGTGCCCTACACGGAAGAAGTTCCGGATATAAGGAATATACCCAATGCCGTCCCCTACGGGGACTTCATCTCATCCGGACCCGGTCCGGGTATTGATTTTGAACAGCTCCCCTTTGATCATCCGCTCTATATCATGTATTCATCCGGGACCACGGGTCTGCCCAAATGCATGGTCCAGAGCGCGGGAGGCGTCCTTATCAATCAATTAAAGGAGCTCATCCTGCATACGGACCTGAAAAGGGAAGACAATATCTTCTATTATACCACCTGCGGGTGGATGATGTGGAACTGGCTGGTCAGTTCCCTGGCCGTGGGGGCGAGGCTTGTCCTCTATGACGGCAATCCCTTTCATCCAGAGCCGGCCGCCCTCTGGAAGATGGCGGAGGAAGAAAAGATCACGGTCTTCGGGACGAGCGCCGGGTACATTGCCGCTCTCATGAATGCCGGTGTCAAGCCGGGCCGGCAGTACGATCTGTCTTCCTTAAGGGCTCTCCTTTCCACGGGGTCACCCCTCTCAGTGGAGGGATTCGAGTTCATATACCGGGAAGTGAAAGAGGATCTTCAGCTATCTTCCATATCCGGCGGCTCGGATATCAACGGCTGCTTTGCCCTGGGAAATCCCATTTTGCCTGTCTATGCGGGAGAGCTCCAGTGCAGGGGGCTGGGCATGAAAATAGCGGCCTTTGATGACGAGGGCAAACCCGTTATTAATCAGAAGGGAGAACTTGTCTGCACGGCGCCCGCCCCGAGCATGCCCATCTATTTCTGGGACGACCCGGATAATGAAAAATACCTTGCCGCCTATTTTGATGTGTACCCCAAGATCTGGCGGCATGGAGATTTTATCGAGATCAACGACCATGGGGGCGTCGTGATCTACGGCAGATCCGATGCCACCCTTAATCCGGGCGGGGTCAGGATCGGTACGGCCGATATCTACCGGCTTGTGGACCAGTTTCCGGAGATTGAAGACAGTCTTGTGGTAGGCCAGGACTGGAGGAACGATATCCGGGTCATCCTCTTTGTCAGGATGTCCGGAGACAATGTCCTGACCGATGATTTAAGAAACAGGATAAAAAAGATCCTCAGGGAAGAGGCCTCACCAAGGCATGTCCCGGCGAAAATTATTGCCGTCCCCGAGATCCCCTACACCCTCAACATGAAAAAGGTGGAGCTGGCCGTCAAGAAGGTGATCCAGGGGCAGGAGGTATTGAACAGGGACGCCCTCAGCAATCCCGGGTCCCTGGATTATTACGCCGACCTGAAAGAGCTCCAGGAGGATTAGGGAGGAAGCAAAAGACCTTAATCAATCCTGCGTGAGCTGTGCAATCGTGCGGAAACCCTGTTGGCCGTTTCTTTGAGCGCCTCGATGAAACGGGAGTCCCACTTTTTTTCCATCCTGTATGAAGGAACGACAATAAGGATCGCCGCTACGGGATCATTATTGTGGTTAAAGATGGGCACTGCGATGGCATAGATTTCGTAGAGATATTCTTCCCAGTCATAGGCGATACCGGTCCGGCGGATTTCCCCATAGACCTTGCGCAGCTTTTCGGGGCCCGTAATGGTATTTTCAGTGAAGGGGAAGAAATCCCTTTTAAGCCATCTTTCAATCACTTCCGGTTTACTGAACGCGATAATGGCCTTGGCCCCCGCGTGGGCGTGGGGCATCACCTGGTCGCCCACCTCGATCGTCAGGGATATGGGATTTGGGGTGACGGCGGCATAGGCCAGATAGATATTATTTCCGGATAGGACCTCTATATGTACCGTTTCCCCGACCTTGTCTCTCAATTGATCAGCGAAGGGTCTGGCCGCTGCCACCACCTCACCGTTCATGTTCCGGTTGACCGCACGGGCCATCTGGGCCATGGCAGGGCCCAGGCGATAACGGCGGGTGATCGGTTCCTGTTCAAGGAAATCATGATTCTTCAGGGTGGTGAGCACGCGGCTCATGGTGGCCTTGTTTACGCCCAGCTTTTTGGATAATTCTGTTGTGCCTAACGAGACATTCCCCTTTGCAAAGCATTTGAATACTAAAAGCGCTTTTTCGATCGTCTTGAGTTCCATATAAAAGTCTCCCGTTGTTGTGTGGAACAACACCTTGATATCAATGAAGGGGCTTGATTTCCCTTGACAATGCATAGGAATTTAACTAATTTCACTATTTGAAATATTGTTGCAATAATAGAAACAAATGTCAAGGGGCATAATCATCTCTCAAGGTCAGGCGAGGCCATGACCTTTTTTGAAAGGGGAAATGAATCAAAGGCTAATGGCGCAGGGCGCAGGGCGTAAGGGGATAAACCAAAAACTCTTTTTCTGAACTTAAAGCATGCCTTGCGCCTTGTACCTTAAGCCTTTAGCCCAACTTATAGATATCCCCTTGCCTCCGGCCCAGAGGGCCTCCAGCCCGGCGGGAGAAAAGGGTGATGACCGAATGCCTGACTTTAAAAATTGAATTATCCCACAAGCGACATATGGCAGATTAGTCTCTGACATTGTTTTACATATAGGTGAATAACAGATAAGAAAGGAGGTATTTATGGGCAAGATAGAAAGACTTACCAGTGGTACCACGGGCGGGCCTGTCTTTGTCTATGTGCAGGACGGGCGTATTATCAGAGTTACACCTATGGAATTTGATGAAAGCGACGCCCCGTCTTGGAAGATAAACGCGAGGGGTAAGAGTTTTTCACCGCCGAGGAAGACTACCCTTTCCCCCTATTCCTTCTCCTATCGCTCCATGGTCTATTCCCCCAAGAGGAACCTCTATCCCATGAAGAGGGTGGATTTTGACCCCAATGGGAACCGTAACTGTAAAAACAGGGGGGAATCAGGCTATGAGAGGATCAGCTGGGATGAGGCCTCGGATATGGTCACCGGCGAGGTCAAACGTATCAAGAGGGAATACGGGGCCGGCGCCATTCTGAGCACTGCGGGGTCCCATCACCTCTGGGGGAATGTCGGATACCGTCACAGCGCCTATTTCAGGTTCGCCAACCTGATGGGTTTTACATACGCGGACCATAACCCGGACTCCTGGGAGGGCTGGCACTGGGGCGGCATGCATAACTGGGGGTTCAGCCACCGGCTGGGCATCCCGGAACAGTACGACCTCCTGGAGGACGCCCTGAAAAACACTGACATGCTCGTATTCTGGTCATCCGATCCAGAGGCCACAAACGGCATCTACTCCGGTTTTGAGCACACCCCACGGCGTCAATGGCTGAAGGAGTTGGGGGTCAAAATGGTCTTTATAGACCCCTTTTACAATCACACGGCCGGCATGTACGCGGACAAGTGGTTCGCCCCGAGACCGGAGGCCGGAAACGCCCTGGCCTGCGCCATCGCCTTTGTTTGGATTACGGAAGGCCTGTACGACAAGGAATACATCGAGAACCGCACCGTGGGTTTTGAAAAATGGAAGGATTATATCCTTGGCAAAGAGGACGGACTGCCCAAGACACCCGAATGGGCTGAATCTGAATCCCTGATACCGGCAAGGGAGATCCGTGCCCTGGCCAGGGAGTGGGGATCAAAGAAGACTATGTTGGCGGCCGGCGGCCTGGGAGGCTGGGGCGGCGCCTGCCGGGCGGCGAGCGGCAACGAATGGGCCCGTCTCATGATAAGCCTGGCAGCCATGCAGGGCATGGGCAAACCGGGCAGCAATATCTGGTCCACCACCCAGGGCGCCCCCTGCAATACGGCCTTTGTCTTTCCGGGATACGCTGAGGGCGGCATTTCAGGGGATACGGGCAATTCCGCGGCCGGGTTCCGGTGGGTCTACCGCATGTTCAGTTTTGACCAGCCCACCTCAACCAGTATCAATGCCCCCATGGGACAGCATATCCCCAGGCTCAAGATACCGGAATGCATCATGGATGGTAAATTTGAATGGAGGGGCAAGGGCTTTTGCGGGCCTTCCATCGAGTCCCAGTTCCATAAGTACAAGTACCCCGCGGACGGATATCCAGAGATCCAGATGTACTGGCGTTACGGGGGCTCCTTCATCGGGACCATGTGCGAGACCAATCGATACGTGAGGGCCTATAAGACCGACAGGCTGCCCTTTGTGGTGAGTCAGTCCGTCTGGTTCGAGGGGGAGGCAAAGTTCGCCGATATCATCCTGCCTGCCTGCACCAATTTCGAGCGATGGGACATCAGCGAGTTTGCCAACTGCTCGGGATACATCCCGGATTCCTATACCCAGTGCAACCACCGGGTGATCAGCCTCCAGAAGAAGTGCATCGAGCCCCTTGGGGAATCCAAGTCCGATTATGATATCTTTTCCCTGATGGCAAAGAAGCTGGGATTTTACGGGCCCTATACCAACGGCGGCATGACGGATCTGGACTGGGTGAAGCGTTACTTCGAGGCAAGCGAGCTCCCAGGGCATATAAGCTGGGAGAAATTCTTTAAAAAGGGCTATTTCGTGGTCCCCATGCCGGAAGACTACCGGCCCACGCCGGCATTGCGATGGTTTGCCGAAGACCGGCCCAAGGACACCCCCGACTGGGGTCCCCACCCGGAGACCCAGGAGGAGTTCGGCAAGGGGCTCCAGACCACCTCCGGCAAGATAGAGTTCGAATCCTCGAGCCTCAGAAAGTTTGATCCGGGAGACGCGGAAAGGCCGTTGATTCCCAAATACATACCATCCTGGGAGGGTCATCACACCACGTACCTCTATAACAAGTATCCCCTGCAGATGATCTCGCCCCATCCCCGTTTCAGCTTTCATACCATGGGAGACGCCAAAGATAGCTGGATGAACGATGTCAAGGACCACAGGGTCCTGAAGGAAGACGGTTATTATTACTGGATAATGCGGATCAACTCAAAGGATGCAGAGGCCCGGGGCATTAAAGACGGGGATCTGGTCAGGGCCTTCAATGACCGGGGAGCGGTAATCCTCGCGGCCCAGGTCACGGAAAGGGTGCCGCCCGGCACGGTCCATTCCTACGAGTCCTGCGCCGACTATGACCCAGTTGATAAACCGGGTGAATCAGCGGACCGGAGCGGTTGCGTGAACATACTCACGCCGTCCAGGTACATCACAAAAAATTCGGCTGGCATGGCGCCCAACTCGTGCCTCATTCAGATCGAAAAATATTAGAAGGGAGGGGGATACCATGAAAAAATATAACATGATCATCGACGTGGCAAAATGCCACGACTGCAACAACTGTTTTCTGTCCTGCAAGGATGAATACATTGAAAACGATTTCCCGCCCTATTCCACGGCCCAGCCCTGGCATGGTCACCGGTGGATGAACATCATGCGCAAGGAGCGGGGCCAGTATCCCAAGGTGGATGTGGCCTACAGGCCGACGCCCTGCATGCACTGCGACGATGCCCCGTGCATCAAGGCGGCAAAAAACGGTGCCATATACAAACGGGATGACGGTATCGTCATAATTGATCCGGAAAAGGCAAAAGGCCAGAAGGACCTCGTGGCTTCCTGCCCCTATGGCTCGATCTGGTGGAATGCGGAAAAGGCCGTCCCCCAAAAATGCACCTTCTGCGTTCACCTCCTGGAGGACGGCTGGGATAAGCCCCGCTGCGTTCAGGCCTGCCCTACGGGCGCCCTACAGATCCTCTACGTCGAGGATGCGGAGATGAAGAAGATCCAAAAGGCGGAAGGCCTGGAAGTGCTCAATCCCGGGCTCAAAACCGGTCCAAGGGTCTATTACAGGAATCTTTACCAATATGAAAAGTGCTTTATCGCTGGCAACGTGGCCCTCCAGGACACGGACGAATGCGCTGAGGGCGCCAAGGTGACCCTGCGCAAGGGTGCCAAGGCGATCGGGACGGTAAAGACCAATAACTACGGTGATTTCAAGGTGGATAACCTTGAGGAGAAGAGCGGCAAGTACAACCTGGAGATCACATATCCGGGCTATAAGGCCCGGAAGGTGAGCGTGGATCTCAAGGACAGTATCAACATCGGAACCGTCTTTCTTTAGACACGATTATATATATATCATTGCCTTTAGATAACTTATCTGTAACAATGGAGGCTATGTCCGTCTCTTCAAGGCGATATCGATGAAAGAAAGGTATAAGGTTCAAGGTGCATGGTATAGGGTAAAATCTAAAAAGTATATCAAACGAATTCAACCCTTGAACCCTGAACCGTGAACCCAGCTAACATTCAAAGCTATGAAAATCTGCTCCTACACCTATGAAGAATATATCGATCTGGTCACTTCTTTCCATGGAAGTGTGGCCCCGGGACTCCTTATCGGTGGTTTTATGGTCGATCTGGCCCGCAGGCAGCTTCCCGATGAGGGCCTCTATGACGCCCTGTGTGAAACCCGGTCGTGCCTCCCTGACGCGATCCAGCTCCTTACCCCGTGCACGATCGGAAACGGATGGCTGAAGATCATTAATCTGGGCCGCTATGCCCTCTCCCTCTATGAAAAATACGGCGGAGAGGGTGTGCGGGTCTATGTGGATCCGGAAAAACTGAAGGAGTGGCCCGAAATATACAACTGGTTTTTTAAGCTCAAACCCAAGAAGGAACAGGACCTGACCCTCCTCTTACAAAGCATCAGGGAAGCGGGATCGAGTTACTGCGGTATTCAGTCAGTAAAGCTCAAATCCCGTTTTATCGAAATCCATCGCAGGCGCGGTTTTGCAGTCTGTTCCCTATGCGGGGAATCCTACCCCCTTGACGACGGCGGCATCTGCCGCGCCTGTCAGGGAGAAATTCCCTATGTTGAATCAGAGACCCGGGAAGAATCAGGACCGCTCATAACCGCCGTCCCCGTTGAAGGGGCTGTCGGGAAGAGGGTACTTCATGATATGACCGAGATTATCCCGGGGGAAAGGAAGGGCCCCGCCTTTAAACGTGATCAGCAGCTTTCCGCCGGGGATATCTGCCGGTTGCAGACCATGGGCCGGCAAAACATCTATATAGTCCAGGAAGACTTTTCCGATTCCGAATGGATACATGAAGACGAGGCGGCCCTGGCCTTTGCGAAGGCAATGGCCGGGGAGGGAGTTATCTATACGGAAGAGCCCAGCGAAGGCAAGGCGGAGCTCATGGCCGACCGGGACGGCCTCATGGTCCTGGATGAAAGGCGGCTGGAGATGTTCAACCTTGTGCCCGGTGTAATGTGTGCCGGCCGTCACGGATTTTCCCTGGTAGATCGCGGTTTTAAACTGGCAGGGACGAGGGCCATCCCCCTGTTTCTCCCAAAAAGGGATTTTGAAAAGGCCATGGCGGTCCTGGGCGAGGGGCCCCTCTTCAAGGTCCTTCCCCTTCGCCGGGCCAAGGTAGGCATTCTTGTGACGGGAACAGAGGTCTTTCAGGGGCTTATTAAGGATACATTCATCCCGACCATCAGCCACAAGATTGAGAGGTTCGGCTCCGAGGTGAAATCATCCCTCATAGTGCCGGACGACCGCGATGAAATCAGCAATGGGATTGAAGAGCTCATTGAGAAGGGGGCCGATCTAATCGTGACCACGGCGGGCCTCTCCGTGGATCCCGATGACGTCACGCGGCAGGGCTTGAAGGACGCGGGCGTGAAAGATATGCTCTACGGCATGCCCATACTGCCCGGCGCCATGACCCTGCTGGCCCGTAAGGGGAATGTCCCTGTCATCGGTGTGCCGGCCTGCGCCCTTTTTTATAAAACCACCAGTTTCGATGTCCTCCTTCCCCGTGTCCTGGCCGGTGTGAGCATCTCCAGACAGGACCTGGCAAAAATGGGAAACGGGGGTCTCTGCCTCGATTGCAAGGCCTGCACCTTTCCAAAGTGCCCCTATTGTAAATAACAATAATGTATTTATATGTGCAAAACCCGGTCTTATTGACCGGGTTTTCTTTTTGTTTCAAAATGTTACCACGATAAAACGTAACTTCTCAACAAGTCCGGGCAAACATAACTGGATTCACCGAGTAATCCGTGAATCCGGTTATGCAGGCCTCGATCCCGTATCCGGATATTTGCTATTGACCTTCCTGGATGGAGGTCGTTATAGTATAAAACCTGAAACTCAGAAAAAACCGCCCTTGTTTGGGGGGTAATGAACTGCTTATAAACAAGGGCGTAAATCTAAAATCTCAAAAAGGAGAAAAATTTATGGCAAAAGCGGATCCCGATTTAGTGGCAAGGTTGGAAGAAAAGGTAATAGATATCAGCAAACAGCTCTGTGACATGACCTTTCATATAGGTCATGCCCATGTAGGCGGTTCCTTGTCCATGTGCGATTTTACTGTCGCCCTCTATTATCACTATTTGAATTTCAACCCCAAAGACCTGAAGAATCCCGACCGTGACCGGCTCATTTTGAGTAAAGGTCACAACGGCTGCCTGATCTACAATATATTCGCGGATCTCGGCATGTACACAAAGGAGTTCCTCTACAACGGCTACAATAAAATCGACGGTAAATTCGGTCAGCATCCCAACCGGTTGTACATTCCCGGGTTCGAGGCATCGACAGGGTCTCTGGGCCACGGTCTTTCCATCGCGATCGGCGCCGCCCAT